>JAICWX010000367.1 GCA_025934635.1 Streptosporangiaceae bacterium
CGGCTACTACCCGGGCTTCACGGTGGCCGAGTTCGTGGAGTACTTCGCCCTGCTGAAGGAAATGCCGTCCGCGCGGGTGCCGGACGCGGTGGCGACCGCGATCGAGCGGGTCGACCTGGTGGGCCGGGCCCGGGCCCGGCTGCGCACCCTGTCCGGCGGGATGCTGCGCCGGGTCGGCATCGCCCAGGCCATCGTCAACGAACCCGAACTGCTGCTGCTCGACGAGCCGACGGCCGGGCTCGACCCCGAGCAGCGGGTGAACTTCCGCGCCCTGCTCCGCGACCTCGGCCAGCAGGCCACCGTGGTCGTGTCCACGCACCTGGTCGAGGATGTCGGCGCGGCCTGCTCGCAGGTCGCGCTGATGGACCAGGGCAAGATCGTCTTCCAGGGCACCCCGGCCGAGCTGACCGCCCGGGGGACCGAGCAGGGCACCGGGGACGCGCCGCTGGAACGCGGCTACACCGCCGTCCTCGCGGCGGCCCGGTCATGACCGCCGCCAGCGCCCCGGCCGGGACCCGGCCGCCCGGGCGGGTGTCTGCACTGCCCCTCCCCGCCGCGGGCCGCCTGCTGCGGCTGGAGCTGCGGCACAATGCCATGCTCTGGCTGCTGCCGCTGGTCGGCGCGCTGTTCTGGTACAACGGCTACCGGGAGATCATGGCGCTGCCGCCGATGTGGAACCTGCGCGCCATGACGCTGCAGAACCGGCTGCTGCTCGACCTCGTCATCCCGGTGACCGCCGCGGCCGCGTGGATGGGATCCCGGGAGGGCCGCCGGGACGTCACCGACCTGCTCGGGGTCACCGCCCGGCCGCGCTGGACGCGCCAGCTCACTACCTGGTCCGCCACCACGGCCTGGGCCGAGGTCGGCTGCCTGGGCTGCGTCGCGGTGGTCTACGGGATGACCGCCCGGCAGGCCGCCTGGGGCGGCCCGCTGTGGTGGCCGGCCGTGATCAGCGCGGCGGGCGTCCCGGCGCTGACCGCCATCGGGTTCGCCGCCGGAGCCATCTTCCCCGGCCGGTTCGTCACCCCGCTGGTCACCGTGGCCGTCTTCTTCGGGTTCGCGTTCAGCACGCAGGCAGCCTCCGGAGACCACTCGTACTGGCAGATCTCGCCGCTGACCTCGGGTGCCGTCGACGTCGGGGCCGCTCCCGGCGTGGCTACCTTCTACCGCTACCTGCCTGACCTTTCCATCGCCCAGCTGATGTTCACGGCCGGCCTCACCACCGCGATCCTCGGCGCACTCGGGGTGTCCGCCGTCCGGAACGGGCCACGGCTACGGACGTTCGCCGCCGCGTTCGCCGCCGGCGGACTGGCGCTGGCCGCGACCGCGGTCACGCTGGCCGGGACCGGGCGCCTCGACGCGCACGGCATGATCGTCATCCCGGCCCTGCACGACGCGGCCAGCGGCCACCCGGTCAGCTACACGCCACACTGCGCCCGCACCGCGATCCCGGTCTGCGTGCACCCCGCCTACGTGGCGTTCCTGCCGGCCGTGACCGCCGCCGTCGCGCCCGAGCTCGCCGAGGTGGCCGGGCTGCCGGGCGCGCCCGCCCGGATCAGCCAGGTCCCCGGGCTCTACCGGCAGGGACCGGGTAACAGCATCGCCACCCGCCCGGAAACGTCCGGCCGGTCGGCGTTCGCCCTGCCCGACCTGGTGCCCGCGCAGCCCGGTGTGATCAGTACCGAAATCGCCCGCCAGCTGCCCCAGACCCTCGGGCTGCAGCTGATGAGCGACGTCATCCTCGGCGGCACCGGCCGGCCAGCGGGCCGGAACCCGAGCCAGGCCGAGCTGGCGGTCATCGGTGGCTCAGTCCGGTTCCCGCCATCCGTCGAGGCCCGTGACCTGGGACCGATGTTCGGCCGCCTGCTGCCGTCCCCCGGCAGCCCGGCTGACCTCGCAGCCAGGAAGTTCGCGGAACTGACGCCCGCGGCCAGGCACGACTGGCTCGCGCAGCACCTGACCGCGCTGCGAGCGGGCCGGATCTCCCTAGGCCAGCTGCCGTGATGGCGGGCGCGGCCGGCCGGGCGCCGTCGCCCGTCCTGCGCCTGGTGCGGCTGCACGCCGTGAGCCGCCGCCTCCCGCTCGCCCTGGCCCTGCTGGCGGCCTGCGCCGCCGCGCTGCGGGCCACGCTGTACGGGCACTGGGATGCCTACGGCGCACTCCAGCTGCCGCTGATCATCGAGGCCGCCTGCGCCGCCATCATCGCGGTGACGGCGGGCAGCCCGTTCGGCGAGCCGGAACGCGCGACCGGGCGCCGGCTGCCGTTCCTGCGGCTCGGCGCGGCCGTCGCGCTCACCGCGCTGGCGGCCGGCCTGCTCGCCGCCGCCGGCACGGGCATGCCGCTGGCCGGCGGATTCCCCGCCGTGCTGCGGAACGTGGCCGGGCTGACCGGCATCGGCCTGCTCGGCGCCGTCCTGCTCGGCGGGCCGCTCGCCTGGACCGGTCCGCTCGCCTACTCACTCGCCGGGGTGTACGCGCTGTACACCGACTGGCATCCGCCCGCCCTGAGCACGCCCTGGCTGTGGCCGGGCCGCCCGCCGCACGATGTCGGCGGCGCGCTGTGCGCCGCCGTGGTATTCGGCGCCGGGCTGGCCGCCATCACGATCCGCGGCGCGCGGGACTCCGCGGGCGGCGATCCGCCCGCCTAGGAATCCTGCTGAGAAGCCCTGCCTAGAAGCCGGGGAAGAGCGGCCGGAGCTCGTCCAGCTCCACCCCGGCGCTCTCGGCCGGCGGGGTGTGCGCCTCGTCCATCCGCCCGTACAGCAGCCGGATGAACGCCTCGGCGGGCAGCCGCAGCTCGGACAGGCCCAGCTCGGGAGTGATCTCGTCCGACGGCGTGAGCGTGACCGCCTCGCCCGTCTCCAGGGTGAACCGGCGCTCCGGGGCGGTGGTGGAGACCCGCACCTTGCGCTGCTGCCCGTCCGGCTTGCCGCTCCGCGCGGCGAGCTGGTCCAGGGTGTCGATGAGCAGGGCGACGGCATCCGGGGCCACCGTGGCGGACGGGTCGAGTGCGACCAGCACGTCCCAGGCGTGGATGGCGTGCTCGCTGACCCGCATCCGCGCCAGCCCGGTGGTGTCGAGCTCCATCCCGAACATCTTCAGCTGCAGCCGCGCCCGCTGATCCGCGTCCAGCGCCTCGAACCGCTCCAGGGTGGCCTGGTCGGCGCGGAGCGCGTCCGCCGCCTGGGCCTGCGGGTCCTTGCCGTTCCAGCTGTCCCAGATCGGCTCGAACTGCTCCCGGCCGGGCGGGTCCTGCCCGGTCAGGCCGGAGTCGAGGAACAGGCTGAAGATCTCGGCCTGCGACCCGAGGTGGGAGAGCACCTGGGCGACTGACCACTCGCTGGCGTACGAGCGCTGCTCCAGCTGCTCCGCGCTGAGCGGCTCGACGGCGGCCCGCAGCCGGTCGTGGGAGTGCCGCAGCGCGCTGATCCACGGGCCCGGGCTAGATTCCATCGTCAGCCTCCGTTGCTCGCCGGCTATCGGGACATGTCCACGTATCGGGACGCGGTCCACCGGGCAGCCTACCCGGCGCCTGGCTGAGCGCCTGCCTGCAGCGCACGCCGGCGACGGCGAGCGCGACCGTCCCCAGAGCCAGCAGGACGGCAGCCACCACCGGTCCGGCACCGGGGGCGTTGACGTGGCCCGGAATGGTCGCGAAGCAGCCTGCGGCTGAGATCACCAGGACGGCACGGCGGGCGGCGGTGCCGGCGGTTACCGCCACCAGTGCCAGCCCCCACGTCTCATACCAGGGCCACACGACCGGCCCCAGCACGGCGACCGCGAGAAGCGTCCACCCCAGCGCGGCCGGCAGGTCGATCCGGTCCGTGCGCCGCAGGAGCACCAGCCCGATCGCTGCCGCTACCGCCAGGGCCACCACCCGCGCCGCGCCCACTGCTCCGGCGGTGTGCGCGCCCAGTCCGGCTGCCGCCGCCAGCTTGGCGGCGAGGAGCCCGGCCGCCGTCGCCGGGTCGAGCCAGGATACGACCCGGCCGGGATCGGCTGCCGTGAGCCACCGCCAGCCCCAGCCGGAAACCAGCGACACCGCGGCCACGACCGCCGCCCCGCCGGCCACGGCGCCCGCCACCGGGCCGAGCCGGCGTCGCCACCCGGCCGCCGGCCCCGGCCAGGACCAGCCGACGAAGACCACGCCGGCGAAGGCGGGTACCTTCACCGTCGCCGCCAGCGCGCACAGGACCAGGGCAGGCACCGGCCGCCCGCTGCGAGCGAGGGCTATTCCGGCCACCAGCAGGCCGAGCATCAGCGCGTCGTTGTGTGCCCCGCCGACGAGGGTAAGCAGCAGCAGCGGGTTCAGCACCGTCAAGGCGAAGGCGGTAGCAGGCGAACGGCCGCAGGAGCGGGCGAGCGACGGTACCGCCACCGCCAGCAGGACCATGCCGGTCACGGCGACCAGGCGCAGGCCGACGACGGTAATGAGCACGTGACGGCCGCCGGCCGTGGCGGCCCCGCGGGCCAGCTCGAGGAAGAGCGGGCCGTACGGCGAGGTGGCATGGCGCCACATCGGGTCGACGAGGTGAAGATAGGGAGAGCCCGCCAGGCGAGCCACTGTCGACGTGTAGGGATCGCCGCCCCGGGCGGCGAGGGCGCCTTGCGCGGCATAAGCATAGACGTCGCGGCTCATGAGCGGCGGGCCGATCACGATGGGCAACGCCCACGCTGCGCCTATCCCGGCGAGCGGGCGGAGCGGGAACGGCTCGCTGCCGCGACACGCCGTGACGACCCCGTACCAGGCGGCCAGGAGGGCGACGAGCCCGGCATAGACGAAGGCCACGCCGAGCCATTGCCACTGGGTCCCGGCGGAGACATCCGCCCGGGACGCCGGCACGCCGAACCACCAGGCTCCGGGCAATTTGACGGTGAACGGCGACGTCGCCTGCGCCGCGCCCGCCACCACCAGCACGGCGCCGGCGAAACCACAGGCACCCCACCCGGCGAGCCAGCGGCCTTCCTGACCGGTCATCGCGGCGACCTCAGGATCGAGTTCGATGGCGCGAGTGTAACCGGTCCCGATCGGGCGGCCTGGTACCGCCGGTGCCTGGGTAAGGCGGGCCCGGCCCGTCCGGCCCCGGTGAGGCTTGTGAAAAGCTGGCCGGGACAAGACGAGAGGGAGGCTGTGATCATGCGCGTGGTAGTCGGCGAGCGGCTGGGCGGCCCCGAGGTACTGGGCATCACCGAGCGGGAATCGCCGCGCCCCGGACCGGGCGAGGTGGTGGTGGACGTCGCCGCGGCCGGCGTCAACTACATGGACATCTACCAGCGGGAGGGGGCCGGCAACTACCGGCCGGAACTGCCCTTCGTGCCCGGCGCGGAAGGCGCGGGCACGGTCAGCGCGGTGGGGGAGGGCGTCACCCACCTGGCCGCCGGCGATCACGTGGCCTGGGCCGGACCGGGCCGCAGCTACGCCGAGCAGGTCGCGCTGCCCGCCCACAGCGCCGTCCCGGTCCCCGGCGGGCTGAGCCTGCCGGTCGCCGCGGCCGCCATGCTGCAGGGCATGACCGCGCACTACCTGGTGACCAGCACCTACCCGGTGGCCGAAGGCGACGTCGCCGTGGTGCACGCGGCCGCCGGCGGGGTCGGCCTGCTGCTGACCCAGATGATCAAGCGGCGCGGCGGCATCGTCGTGGCCACGACCTCCGGCGGTGAGAAGGCCGAGCTTGCCCGCGGGGCGGGCGCCGACCACATCACCGGCTACGACACCTTCCGCGATGTCGTCAGCGACGTCACGGACGGGAAAGGCGCGCACGTGGTGTACGACGGCGTCGGGAAGGACACCTTCGACGACGGCCTGGCGGCGCTGCGCCCGCGCGGGATGATGGTCCTCTACGGCGCCGCCAGCGGACCGGTCCCGCCGCTCGACCCCCAGCGGCTGAACAGCGGCGGCTCGCTGTTCCTGACCCGGCCGACCATGGTCCACTACATCGCCAGCCCCGACGAGCTGAAGTGGCGCTCCGGCGAGGTCTTCGACTGGATCGTCAAGGGCGAGCTCGACGTCCGGATCGGCGGCACCTACCCGCTGGCCGACGCGGCCCGGGCGCACGAGGACCTCGCGGCGCGGCGGACCACCGGCAAGCTGCTGCTCCTGCCGGGGCTGTAGGGCCGGCCCGGTGGGCAGCCAGCGGGCCGGGGGCGGGCACGGCCGCCCGTTCGGGATAAATTATCTCGTATACCGTTAGTTGCTGATGTCGAAATACTCGCCCGCCGCCGGGCGCGGGCCCCGCGAGATCCCGCTGCTCGTCATCGCCGTGGCGGCCGCCGGGCTCAACCTGCGTACCGCGATCACCAGCCTGCCGCCGGTCTTCCCCGACCTGCAGGACCGGCTGCACCTGTCGTCGGCCGAGTTGTCGCTGCTCGCCGCCACCCCGGTGATCTGCTTCGGGGTGGCCTCCGCGTTCGCCGCCTGGCTGAACCGGCGCTACGGCGAGGAGATGATCCTGCTGGCGGCGCTGGTCCTGCTCACGGCCGGGCTGCTGCTGCGCGGCGCCGCGCCCGGGGCCCTGCTGTTCCCCGGCACCATACTGGCGGCGAGCTCGATCGCGATCCTCAACGTGCTGCTGTCCAGCATGGTCAAGCGGCGCTGGCCGGAACGGGCCGGGCTCCTCATCGGCATCTACCTGACCACCTTGTCCCTCGGCGCGATCGTGTCCTCGCTGATCAGCGTGCCGCTCTACCGCGATTCAGGGCGATCCGTGCCGCTCACGCTGGGCGTGTGGGCGGCCCCGGCCGCGCTGGCGGTGCTGCTCTGGCTGCCCCAGCTCAGGTACCGCACGGCCGCCGCCGGAAGCCAGGCCAGCCCGGAAGGCCGCCCAAGCCCCGCCCCGGCCCGCCTCCAGGTCTACCGGTACGCGCTCACCTGGCAGGTCACCGCGTTCATGGGGCTGCAGAGCCTGCTGTACTACTCGGCGCTGTCCTGGGTGCCGACCATCTTCCAGGACCGCGGCGCCTCAGCGGTCACGGCCGGCAACCTGCTCGCCCTGATGGGCGGCGGCAACCTCGCCACCTCCCTGGTCGTGCCGGTGCTGGCCCATCGCCGCCCCAGTCAGCGCGTGCTGGTCGTGCCCAGCCTGATCGGGACCGCGGCGGGCCTGGCGGGCACGCTGTGGGCGCCGCTCGGCTCGGCGCCGTTCTGGGTCCTGATCCTCGGCTTCAGCCAGGGCTCCTGCCTGGCCCTGGCGATCTTCTTCATGCTGGCGCGGGCCCCGGACGCGAGCGCCGCCGCCTCGCTGTCGGCGTTCTCCCAGTCGGTCGGCTACCTGGTCGCCGCGGCCGGGCCGCTGGCGGTCGGGCTGCTGCACACTGCCACCGGGAGCTGGGACATCCCGGTCGCCGGCCTGCTCATCCTGTGTGCCGCCGAACTCGCCTCCGGCCTCCTCGCCGCGCGCCCCCGGCTGCTCCCGGCAGGCCCTGCTGAGCCCGCGGACGGCCACGCGAGCCCGACACGCGTGTCGGAGACTGAACGGCCGCGGCGCGCGATCTGAGGCCTGACCTCGTAAACTCGGTTCGATCGAGGAGCACCGTTCCCCATCAGGCCCAAACCGCACATGAGGAGCACGCCGTGACGCTACTGGAGTGCATCAATGGCCCCGAGGACCTGAAGGGGCTCAGCCAGGATCAGCTCACCCGCCTGGCGGCCGAGATCCGTGACCTGATGATCGAGACGACGGTCTCCGGTGTCGGCGGCCACCTGGGCCCGAACCTCGGGGTGGTCGAGCTCACGATCGCGATCCACCGGGTCTTCGACTCGCCCAAGGACAAGATCGTCTTCGACACCGGCCACCAGGCGTACGTGCACAAGCTGCTGACCGGCCGGGTCGCGCGGTTCGGCACGCTGCGGCGGAAGGGCGGGCTGACCGGCTACCCGTGCCGGGCCGAGTCCGAGCACGACCTGGTGGAGAACTCGCACGCCTCCACCAGCTTGTCCTACGCCGACGGGCTGGCCAAGGCGTACACGCTGCGCGGCGAGCCGGACCGCACCGTGGTCGCGGTCATCGGCGACGGGGCGCTGACCGGCGGGATGGCCTGGGAGGCGCTGAACAACATCGCCGCGGCCAAGGACTCGCGGCTGGTCATGATCGTGAACGACAACGGCTGGTCGTACCAGCCGACGATCGGCGGCCTGGCCGAGCACCTGGCCGCGATC
>JAICWX010000313.1 GCA_025934635.1 Streptosporangiaceae bacterium
CGCGGGCGTACCTGCGGATCCAGCCCCGGGGCAGCTTCCGGGTCAGCGCCATCGCGCAGACCTATCCCGTTCGGGTAGACCTGACCCGGCACCAGCGGCCGGCTGACGGCGCGGTACTTGACGGCGCCGGCCATGACGGCGCTGGTCTTGAGGGCGGGGCGGTCGACGTGCCGCTCGGCCCCTGGGAGCAGCAGACCCGGCGCTACCAGCTGTCGCTGCAGTTCGATCCGGCCACGCTGCGCACCGAGGATGATGTCCGGGCGGCCCGGATCGAGCTGCTCACCGAGATCGCCGACGGCACCCGCGAGCGGCGCGCCTCAGCGGCGCTGGTCGTCCGCCGGCACACCACCCCGGACTTCCGGACCGTGGTGCCGGAGAGCCTGACCCGGGTCGAGAAAGAGCGCGAGCTCAGCCTGGCCATGCAGGCGTGCGCCGACGCCTGGCTGAACGGGCGGGCGGCGGACGCGGACGACGAGCTGAACCTGGCTATCCGGCTGGCGCGCGAGGTGCGTGACGTGCGGCTGCCGCTGCTCGAGGGCGTCGCGGTCACCGGCCCGGATGGCCGGCCCCGGCTGCGCCCCGGTGTCACGCCCGGCGAGATGCAGCGGCTCGGCCTGGACTCGACCAAGACCGCCTTCGCGCGGACCGGCACGGTCGCTGAGAACGGGACGCGGTCACCGGACTCGCCGCTGGGGCCGCCGCCGGTCACCGGGCGGGCCTGTTCGCGGTGCGGTGCGACGACCCGGGCCGCGAACCTCAGGTTCTGCGAGGCCTGCGGCGCGCCGTTCGACGGCGGGGTCCCGTCATGACCGGCCTGGCGGCGCCGCCGCACCCCGCGGTGCGGATCCTGGCCGGGCAGTACCGCCAGCTCCGCACGGCTCATCCCGTCCGGGTCCTGCGCTGGCTGCGGAACGGGATGCTGCTGACCGTGGCCGCTGCCGCGCTGCTGTACGTGTGGGTCGTCATCCAGGCCGGCAACGACATCAACGCCGCCCGGCGGACCACCGAGGGCATCAATTACATCGGCAAGGCGGTCGATGCCGTGAACGCGGCCGGCACGGCGCTGAGCCACACGTCCGCGACCGAGGACGTCACGCTGACCGGGATCGGGAAACCTTACATCACCAAGGTCAACCAGGTGTCTGGGTATCTCGCCGTCGTCGCCGAGGACAACGGCGCGGGCGCGGAGGGGACGAGCCAGATCGTGTTCGTCGAGGGGCAGTTCGGGGTTTTCCGTGCCCTGAGCGAGACCGCCATCGTGGATTACAGCGCCGGCGGCTACCTGGGTCCGGCCGGCGAACTGACCGCGCTGGGCGGCCGGGGCCAGCCGGGCGGCCAGGGCGACCTGGTATCGGCGCTCGGCGACCTGAAGACGATCGAGAAGAATGCGCGGGATGCCCAGCGCCGAGCGTGGCCGCTCGATCCGGGGGTGTTCTGGTGGGTGCTGCTCGCGCCGGTCATCGGCGGCCTGCTCCTCGCCGGGGCGACGGCGCACGTGCTGGCGCGCCACTTCCGGCGCCCGGCCGGCCGCTGGCTCTGGGGTTCGCTGCTGATCACCGCGGCCACCATGATCACCGTCGGCTTCCTCAACGGGAACGACGAGCAGGAACTGGCCGCGAACCAGTGGGCCGGGCACCCGGTGACGCTGACCATCGCACTGCTGCTGCTCCTGGTCGCTGCGGTGCTGGCCGATCGCGCGTACCGCCCCCGGCTCGCCGAGTATCACTTCAAGCCGTCATGAGGGCCGTGATAGCGCTGCTGCTGGCCCTGGGCCTGGGCGCGGCGTGCGCCGCGTGCGGCGGCGCCGCCCGGAGCCAGGCGGTCACGATCATGGTGCCCTGGTCCGTGGGTACCGGGGAATACTCGGCCTTCGCCGCGGTCATGAACAAGTTCGAGGCCGAGACCGGGATACAAGTCCGTCCGCAGGTCACACGGGCGGTGGCTCAGCAGCTCGACGCCGACTTGTCGGCTGGCAGCCCGCCGGACCTGGTGGACCTGCCGAACCCGGGCGCGGTCGAGCAGTACGAAGCGGAGGGCCACCTCCAGCCGGTCACCGTCGACCTGAGCGCCTACGACCAGCCGTGGCGCGGCCTCGCCGAGTCGGCCAAGGGCACCGTCTACGCGGTTCCGGTCAAGGCTGACATCAAGAGCCTGATCTGGTACAACACCGATGCCGTGACGCCGCCGCCAGCCAGCTGGAACGCCCTGCAGGACATCTCCGGCCACGGAACGCCCTGGTGCCTGGGGCTGGCCTCCGGCTCGACGTCCGGCTGGCCGGGGGCCGACTGGGTAGCGGACCTCCTGCTGTCCCGGCACCAGGCCGGCGACTACACCAAGTGGCTGGCCGGGCAGCTCTCGTGGGAATCAGCCGAGGTCACGGACGCCTGGCAGGCCTGGGGCACGCTGATGCGCCACGGCGCCGCCGTCCACGGCGGTATCAAGGGCGCGCTGTTCACCCAGTTCAACAACGCCGCGAACGGAATGGCCACGGGCGGGTGCCAACTCGAGCACGGTGCCCTGTCAGCCACCGGCCTGACCTCGACGGCCGGCTACGGCTACGTCGTGCTCCCCTCGGTCACCGGCCCGGCCGCCCCGATGATGGTCTCCGGCGATTTCATGGGCCTGTTCACCAGCAATCCGGACGCCAGGAAGTTCCTCACCTACCTCGCCTCAGACGAGGCCCAGCGGCTGTGGGTGCGGCAGGCCGGCGGGCACGCGTTCTCCGCCGACAGCGCGGTACCGCCCGCCGCCTACCCGCCGGGAGTGCAGCGGCAGATAGCCGGCCTGCTGCAGCCATCCGCGGGCACCGCGCTGTGCTTCGACGCCGGGGACATGATGGTGCCGGACATGTCCACCGCGTTCCAGCAGGCCGCCCTGCGGTACATCAACAACCACAGCACCCTCACGGTGCTGCTGCGCGGCTTGCAGAAGACCCAGCGGGGCGCCGGCTCGTCCCCCGGGGCGAAGCTTGCCTGCACCCAGGCGTGAGAGCCAGCCATGACGGAGGAGCCTTATGGTCGATGCCATCGAATTCGTCCTGGACGACGGGACCACCGTCGCGGTCGCGTCGCCGCCCCGGGCCGGCAGCGGTGCCGTCGGCCTCGGCGACCGGCTGGAGACCGCGCAGAAGACCCTGCGCGAGGCGCTCGGACCGGTGACCGCCGCGGCGGAGCAGCTGATCGACGGCTTCCGCACGATGGCCCGGCGCCCAGAGGAGATCGAGGTCTGCTTCGGCGTCACGCTCGACGGCAAGCTCGGCGGCGTCATCGCGTCGGCGAACGCCGGCGCCCACCTCGACGTCAAGCTCCGCTGGCACGGGTCCGATGCCTGCGGGTCCGATACGCCCGGATCCGATGCACGCGGATCCGGGGAAAAGCCGCACGACGACGCCTAGGCTGCTGCTCATGGACCTCAAGGACGCGACGCTCATGTTCCTCAGCGAGTCCGCCGCTTACCCGGCGGTCGCCGAGCTCGCGCAGTCGGCCTGTGACCGCATCGTCGACGGGGAGGACATCGACTATCGCGTCCTGGACGATCTGGTCGGCGAAGCAAGCGGCCAGGGCGTACTCCGGGCCATGCGCCAGAAGTACGGCCCGGTCGGGTTCGACGCCATCATCATGCCGGTCTTGCGGGAGATCGACCGGCGCAAGCCGATCCGGTCGACCCGGCACACATGGCAGCCCGGCGAGGACCCGCTGACGGCCGGCATCACCCGCTAGCGAAGCTGTCCGAGCAGTTCGCGGATCGAGGCGGCGACCAGGCCGGGCTCGGTCAGCAGCGCGAGATGGTGGCCCGGCAGCCTGGCCACTGGCCAGCCGAGCTTCCGCGCCGTGGCCGCCTCGTCCTCGTAGGCCTCGCTGAGCTGCAGGTACGCGGCCGGAGCGACGGGCCAGCGCGGTGCGGCCGGGTGGACTTCCCGGAACATGGCCAGCGGCAGCCGGGGACAGCCCACAGCGAAATCCTGCCGCATCCGGGGATCGGGCAGCAGCTCGGCCAGAACCTCGTCGCCCCACCACTGTGACCAGGGCGGCAGCCAGCCCTGGGCGTCGGCCATGTCCCGCACCTGGGCGGATAGTTCGGCCGGCACGGTGTCCATCCAGCTCTGTCCCGGGATCGGCAGGCCGGCGTCCACGAAGATGTAACCCCGGACCTGGCCGGTGCGGGCGCCTGCCGCGGCCAGCAGCGGCCCGGCGCCGCTGTGCCCGATCAGGATCGCGGGCTGGCCTTCGGCACTGCGGGCGATTATCCCGGCCTGCGGCAGACAGTACGGCGGCCCGGCCGCGACCGTCCCGGTGAGGTCGGGCACGCCCACGTCGTAACCACGCCCGGCCAGGTCAGCCGCGACCAGCTCCCAGCTCCCGCATCCGACCAGCGGGCTGTGAACCAGCACCACCTTCACGGCCTTGTCCTCAGGGGCCGCCACATCCACATCACAGATTTCCTCTCGTCACCCGTCTCCCTCGCATCATCAACTCTGGCCCTCACCCGGCTCCCGGCAACGACATCGATGCTCCATCCATGGCGCGGTGATGACATCGATGTTCCATCAATGCCGCTAGCGATGGTGATTTCGCAGTAGCCGAACGCCAGGTTCGCCGCCACGGCCAGGAACGCCGCGGCCCATCCGCATGTCTTTCCGTCGTTCCCGCCGAAGGTGAGCGTCACGACGCTAAGACCGGTCAGGACGACACCGCTGGCGATCCGCACCCCGCCCAAGGCGCGCAGGTGGTGGTATTCCCAGGGCGAGAGTATCCGCCGCATTCCGGAACGCGCGGGAGATGCCCACCGCCGCGCAGGCCCTTCGGGGCGGTGCTGTCATTCTGCCCGTACGTGGGATTGCCTCCCGCGAACTTCGGTGCCGGCCACTCCGGTCGCCTGCACCTCAATGCTCGCCGGGCGCGAGCGGGCGGTCCCTCGTACGGCCACCCGAAACCTGAGGTACGGCTAGCACGGTCTCCCGGCTCAGCCGCTCAGGCCGAAGGCCTTGGCCAGCGCGGTCATTCCGGCGGTGTCGGCGAAGGGGAAGCTGAAGATCACTTCTTCGGCGCCGGCCTCGATGTGACCGGCGACCAGGTCGGGGATCTCGTGGGGCTGGCCGACGGTGAATCCGGCGGTCTCCTCAGGCGAGGCGCTCGCCGCCAGCATCTCGTGTACCTCGGCCGTGTTCTGGCTGGAGATGGTGAGGATCAGGGGGGTCATCCAGGTCACGCTGACCTCGGCTGGGTCGCGGCCGACCTCGGCGCAGTGGCGGCGGAGCACGTCGATCTTGCGGGTCAGCGTGCTGACGTCGCCGGTCACGTTGCACATGTCCGCGTACTGGGCTACCAGGCGCAGCGTCCGCTTCTCGCCGCCGCCGCCGATCATGATCTTCGGGCCGCCTGCCTGCACGGGCCGGGGCAGGTTGCGGGCGTGATCGAGCCGGTAGTGCGGGCCGGAGAAGCTCACGTCGTCGCCGGTGAACATGGCCCGGCAGATCTGGACCGCCTCTTCGAGCATGTCGAGGCGCACCCCGTCAGCCGGGTAGTCGACGCCGAGAGCCTGGTGCTCGACGTCGTACCAGGCGCCCCCGATGCCGAGGATGGCCCGGCCTCGCGAGATGACGTCCAGCGTCGTGACGATCTTGGCCAGGATGCCGGGGTTGCGGTAGGTCACGCCGGTGACCAGCGTGCCCAGCTGGACCCGGCTGGTCCGGGCCGCCAGCGCCCCGAGCAGGGTGTACGCCTCCAGCATGGGCTGGTCCGGACCGCCCAGGGGCGGCAGCTGGAAGAAGTGGTCCATGACCCACACCGAGTCGAACCCGCCTTCTTCCGCCGTCGTCGTCAGGCTGGCCACATGGTCGAACAAGTCGGCCGGATCAAATCCGGAGAAACTGGGCAGTTGCACACCGAATTTGGTCATGGCGTCACCCTAGCGACCCTCGGCCTGCGCGCACCCGCGAACTGCCCTTGCAGAAGAACGGCTCGCGGATGCTCGCTGGACCGAGCGGGTGCTTGTTAGACCGAGACGAGGTCGCAGACGAAGATGAGGGTTTCTCCGGGCGCGATGACGTTCCCGGCGCCCCGGTCTCCGTAGGCCAGGTCCGGGGGGATGACGAGCTGGCGGCGGCCGCCGACCTTCATGCCCTGCACGCCCTGGTCCCAGCCCGCGATGACCCGGCCGGCGCCGAGCCGGAACTCCAGCGGCTCGCCCCGGTCCCAGCTCGCGTCGAACTCCTCGCCGGTAGAGAACGCGACCCCGACGTAGTGAACCTGGACCGTGTCGCCGGCCTTCGCCACGCCGCCGTCACCTTCCCAGATCTCGGTGATCTGCAGCTCGGAAGGCGGCTCGCCGCCGGGGAAGTCGACCTCGGGCTTGCCGGTGCTCATACTCGTCTCTCCCAGTAGCTCTTAACGATCACGCGCTAGCCCAGGTGAGCCAGCGGTGTGCCTCATCTCACCCGCACGGGGGCGGGGCGGCCTGACCCAGGTTATGCTGCCGCCCTCGCTGCCGGGGTGCGCTCCGGCCGGATCACGCGGCGTAGTCAGCTTTCGCCGCCGTGCGGGCCGGCTGGGTCCGCGGGACTGGTGCTGGGTAGCCGGCTCCAGGCCTGCCGGGCGGCGTCGGTGAGCCACGGCGCTGCGCCGGCGACAAGCTGCCGCAGCGATGCGCCGTACCGGGCGGCCATGGTGTCGCTGTGCCGCATCACGTCGAGTTCGTTGGCGGCCGTCAGCTCGGTGAAGGCACGGATATCCCGCTCCGGCGGCGTGTGGGTGCGACCGGTGAAGCGGTCCCGGAAATGCACCGGCCCGGCCCCGGCCAGAAACGGGTACACGGCCGCCCGGTCGCAGTTGCCGTACAGGTAGACCAGCGACTCGACCCGGGCACCGGCCAGTGCACTGAGCACCGGGCGTTCGTCCAGGCCGAGCAGCACCTGGTCGAAGCCGTCCGTGCCGTAGCAAGCGTGGCACAGCGCGGCGACCTGAAGGTCCTCGCCGGCTCCCCATTCTGCGAGCAGCGCGGCGACCCGGTTCACGTGTTCATACAGGGTTCCGCCCGGGTGGGCCAGCTGGCCGGCCCCGCGGGCCAGCAGGAACTCCTGGATTTCCGGCGAATCAGGCCTCACCTCACCAGTTATATCCAGGAACGCACGGATTACAGCGGGAAAGGGCAGCGGGGGGATGCGGCCGCGAGGAGGCCGGTGTGCCCCCGGGTACCTTCTTACGTACCCGGGGGCACACGACCGTCTGGGGTGGATCCCCGCTCGTCCGGTTAGAAGCCGAGCCAGTGCCGGCGGTGATGGTGGTGGCCGCCCGTTCCGTCCGTATCGCCTGCGCCGGGCGCGGTGGCGCTGGGAGCCGGGGCCGGGGCGGTGTCACTCGGGGCGGGCGTGGCGGTGCCGGTGGTGCCGTCGCTGTCCCAGGTCACCGCGAAGGCGCTGCCCCCGGTGAGGGCGGAGGGCGTGGCCTCGGTGACGTTGTTGCCCGACACCATGGTCAGGGCGTCGGGGTTTTCGTTGCCGAGCGCCGTGTTGTCGACCGTCGCGGCGGTGAAGTTCACGGTGCCGAAGTTCGACAGCGGCAGCACGGTCCCGTTCCCGCTGCTGGGCGCCTCCGCGATGATCTCGGCCGACCCGAGCTGCGCGATGTTCGAGCGTTGGTCGGTCTGCTGGGTCCAGCCCTGGGTCGTATCCGTCAGCGTCAGGGTGAACGCCCCGCCGCCGTCGGCGGCCACCGAGGCGCTCATCGCGTCACCGGGCTGAACGGGGTTGTCGTAGAACACCGGGGCGGCGGGGAACATCTCGAACCAGCCCTGATAGGCGGCAGCGCCGCCGTTGCAGTCGGCCTCCGTGCCGGTCTGCTCGACCGAGTTGGTCCCGTCACCGTCGAGGCCGACCCAGAAGCTGGAGAAGGTATCCGTCGCGGTGCAGGTCACCGCGGGCTGGGCCCAGGACGCGGACACGCTCGTGAACGTCCCGGCGACTCCGGCTGACGTATACCCGGCCCAGTTCTCGCTGGTAGCACTGGCATTGGCCGCATTGACGACGGCGCCCTGGGCGGACGAGCCCTGGGCGGACGAACCCTGGGCGGAGGAAGAGGACGCTGATCCCGCGGGACCGGGCATCATCTCGTAGCCGCCCCGGGCCCATCCGCCGGAATCCGCGTCCGCGGCGGCCGGGTACGACACGCTGGCGGTGTTGACGGCCTTCTCGCTGTGCGCTGACAGGAGGGCATAGCCGACGACCAGGACGGGAACGCTGGTCCCGGCGACGACCAGGGCCAGCCGACGGCCCGGGCCCTGCGATGCGCGGCGCCTCCGGGAAGTACGGAAGGCTCGGCGGGAATACACGGGGCTGACGTCCTTTCTCCAGCGCTCCCAAGGATCCCCGGCAACGGCCGCGCGTAAATGGGCGATCGTAAATGTCGCCCTTACCAGAGCATTTCGTCTCCCGTTACAGGCTAGAGACAGGCATTGTCGCCGGGGCGCGCGATAGAAACTCGTAAGATCGGGCGTCCCGGGAGTGAGCCCAGGACGCCGGTTATCGTCGCGGGTATGCCCGAACTGATCGCTCCGACCGTCCGCCTGCATGCGGCCTGGCTGGAAGCGCATGAGGAGTGGGGGCCGGGCCTGCACGAGGACGGTCAGGTGCTCGGCGCGATCGCGCTGGGGCACGAGTTCAGCGACTTGGTGTGGCAGGCGGGCCACATCGGCTACGGCATCCGGCCGTCGGCGCGACGGCGCGGGCTGGCCACCTGGGCGCTGGGCGAGATGCTCGGCGCCGCGCGGGGGCTCGGCCTGGACCGGGTTCTGATCGTCTGCGAGGCGGGCAACGTCGCCTCGGCCAGGACGATCGAGCGCCACGGCGCCGTCCTGGAAGAGATCCGGGAGACCGGCGACGGCCCGTTCAGGCGTTACTGGATCACACTGCCGTAGGCATCGGGCCAGCTCAGCGGGAGCGATACTGTCTCATCTTGAGTCATTCGTTTTCTTGAAAGATTCGTCTTTAGCGCGTTAGGGTGGTGGCGTGACGACTTCCCCCGCCCCGGCCGAGGAACTGCGCCGGGCCGGCCTGCGGGTGACGGCTGCCCGGATCGCGTTGCTCGAGACCGTCCGGGACGGTGACCACCTCGGCGTCGACGCAATCGCCGCCGGGGTGCGCGACCGCATCGGCCACATCTCCCTGCAAGCGGTGTACGACGCCCTGCACGCCCTGACCGAGGTCAGGCTCATCCGCCGGATCGAGCCGGCCGGCGGGCCGCCTCGGTTCGAGGGACGCGTCGGGGATAATCACCACCACGTCGTCTGCCGGTCGTGCGGCGTCGTCGCTGATGTCGACTGCGCGGTCGGCGAGGCACCGTGCCTGACCGCTTCCGATGACCAGGGTTTCGCGATCGACGAAGCCGACGTCACCTACTGGGGCCTGTGCCCTGACTGTTCCACCCGTAGTTCCTGATCAGCATGACGTTCCTGAATAACGCAGATCCGAGCAACCGGAAGGATTTCCATGGCTGAGCGTCCCGACCATGACCCAGTAACCACCGATCCCCATACGCCGGAAGCCGCGGAACGAACCGGGGGCGCGAGCGCGGAGGGCTGCCCCGTCGTCCACGGGCGCGTGCACCCCACTCAGGGCGACGCGAACAGCCAGTGGTGGCCCAACCGGCTCAACCTGAAGATCCTCGCCAAGAACCCCGACGTCATCAACCCGAACGACGCGGACTTCGACTACGCGGCCGAGTTCAGCAGCCTCGACCTCCCGGCCGTGAAGGCGGACATCGCCGCCGTGCTGACCGACTCCAAGGACTGGTGGCCCGCCGACTTCGGCAACTACGGGCCGCTGATGATCCGGATGGCGTGGCACAGCGCGGGCACCTACCGGGTCAGCGACGGCCGGGGCGGCGCCGGCGCGGGCCAGCAGCGCTTCGCGCCGCTGAACAGCTGGCCGGACAACGTCAGCCTGGACAAGGCCCG
>JAICWX010000251.1 GCA_025934635.1 Streptosporangiaceae bacterium
ACAACGCGGCAGCAACCCCGGCCCCGGGAACCCGCACTGAGCCGCAATTTCGCGCCCGCGCGGCGCCCGGCCCGGGGATATGTGGCTAAGCGGCATTGTGCAATCGCGACATTGATGGAGCATTCATGTCGTACCGGGAGTCGGCTGAGGGCCGGGGTCAGTGACGGAAGCGGGCAGTGGTGCGGATGCGAATGCTGAGGTGAAAACCAGGGCCAGCGACACTCTTACTCCGAGTACCCCAAGAGGGCCGCCCCCGAGTACCCCAAGAGGGCCGCCCCCGAGTACCCCAAGAGGGCCGCCCCGGATACTCCGAGAGGGCCGCCCTCACAGACGGGACGCCAGCCCGGGTAGCCCATCCAGGCCCAAGGCCGTGGGCTACCCGGCTGCGGCTGACGCCGCCCCGGCGACCGAGCAGGTTCAGCCGGGGCCGAGGGCACCCCCCCGGCACCCTCGCCGGCCGCTCGGCTAGGCCACTCCGAGCCGCCGTGAATAGGACAAATTATCCCGCAAACTAAGGGCCAGGCCCGTAGCCAGCGAGGATCGGGCGGAACCTTGCCGGATCCGAGCCAGCCCATGCAAGATCTTGCATGCCGAACGGGGCAGCCTACGCCCCCACGGCCGCCGTCACCCGGGTCGCGATGTCGGCGTACCCATGGCGACGGCACCAGCTCAGGATGTAACGCGCGTGCTCGCCGGACCACCGGTAGACCACCTCGGGGGTCATCTTGAGCTCGGGACTGTGCTCGCGGCGGTCCTTGATCAGCGGGCCGAGGTAATCGACGATCTTGGCCGCGGTGTCGTACCCGACGTGGGCGGTGCTGGCGAGCGTCTCGTGGTTGACCGCCCGGCCGGAGGCGATCGCGCCGGCCAGCCGGGCCGCGGTCGCTCCCTTTCCTTTCCCGAAGTAGGAATGAATGCGCGGGATATCCGCCGGGCTGCCGTCCGGCGGGAACTGAGCGGCCTGCAGGGTGCCGCCGCTGACCGCGATATTGATGGCCTCCATCAGCGGCCGGGGCCCGGTCGCCTTCCGGTAGATGCCGACCACCTCCGGCTGCTCGACAGCCTCGTCCAGGTGATCACGCTCGAGCCCGTGGCCCTGGGCCGCGAAGATGACGGGCGTCTGCCGCCCCGTGCGCCGCAGGGCGTTCAGCACGTCGAGCCCGTCGAACGAGTACTCCACGGCGTAATCGTTCCAGGTCAGGTCGGCTACCACCACGTCGAACCGCAGGCGGCCGCGGACGGCCGCCTCCACCGCGCCCTGGTCCTCGGCGATCCGCACCAGGGCATCGCCGAACGACTGCCGCACCAGCGGCTCGATGATCTTTCCCAGCGCGGCCGCGACCAGGATGCGTGGCCCGTCTTGCATGAATCTCCCCACTGCTTCCGCGATCAGGCGGTGACCTGGTCCAGGCGCACCCAGGTGAAGTCTAGGAAGAGGACCGAGGCGATGCGGCCCCCGGCCGAACGCCGGAAGGTCACGTCGCCACCGGGCACGCTGCCCCCGTCCGCGACGGTGAAGCGGTCTGGATCGGCCGTCGGTGTCAGGACCACCTGAAAGTCAGGCGACTCCGCGGCGATGAACGTGAGCTGCCCGTCCCGCCACTCCAGCCGCAGCAGCCAGCCGCCCATGCCGGGCCGGGCGTAGACCCCCAGCAGCGGCCGGTAATTCTCCGGCGTCGGTGCCGGAGGAGCGCCCGGCGCGGCCCTGCGGGTCTGCGTCAGCTCGCGGGCGGCGGCCGCCAGCTCCACGCCGAGCAGGGCCACGCCGAACATGGTCTCGTTGACCAGCACCACTGCTCCCACCTGACTCACCGGGTCGAAGCAGATGGTGCTGGTGAATCCCGGGATCCCGCCCGAGTGCCCGATCCAGGTCACGTTTTCCCGGCGGGTTCCGCACCAGGAAATGCCCCACGCCTGCGTCCACTGGTCATCGGCCAGGTAACGCGGCTTGTGCATCTCCCGCAGCGACCCGGCGGCCAGCACCGGGCTGCTCGCAGCCGGCTCCCGGTACGCCCTGAGCTGGAACGAGATCCAGGTCGCGAGGTCCGCGGCGGACGACCACAGGCCCCCTTCGGCCCAGGACGGCGGCATCGGCGGCGCCGGGTCCAGGTCGTCCGACAGGCCGCGCCAGTCATATCCCGTCGCGCACCGGCCGGGCGCCGGCAGCGGGGGAAAGCCCGTCGCGTTCATACCGAGCGGACGCAGGATGGCATCCTTGACGTACTCCGGGTACGGGGTTCCGCTGGCCCGGGTCACGATCTCGCCGAGCCACTGGTAGGCGAGGTCGGAGTAGGCGTGCTGCGCGTGCGGCGGGAACCGCACCGAGATCTCGCCGGCCTGCCGCAGGGTCGCCTCCGGCACCCCCTGGTAGGCCGGGATGGCCCAGTCGGTACCCGGCGGCTCGGCCGGCAGACCCGACTCATGCGAGAGCATCCGCCGGATGGTCACCAGATCAACCGGACCGAACGGGTTGATCATCGAGCCCAGTTCAGGCAGCCACGCCACCGCCGGGTCGTCGAGACCGAGCCGGCCCGCGTCATGCAGCTGCATGATCGCCGTCCCGGTGAACGTCTTGGTGACCGACGCGATGCCGTAGAGCATCGCCGGGTCGGTGGCCTTCGCGGTGGCCACCTCCGCGAACCCGGTACCGGCCAGCCAGGCCAGCTCGTCACCGCACACCACCCCCGCCACCGCCCCCGGCAGCCGGTTCTCCCGGACGAACGAGGCGAGCCTGGTCTCCAGGTCCGCGCTCGCCGCCCTGATCAGCTCGACGTTGTCCACCCCGGTGATGGTGGCAGAGCCGCACCCGGTGCGCGAACCATTAACTCAGCGGCCAGTAACTCAGCGGCCAGCGCCGATCCGAGCTGCGCCCGCGAGGTGATGCCGAGCTTGGGGAAGATCCGGTAGAGGTGCGAGCCGATGGTCCGGTGCGAGAGGTACAGCCGCTGGCCGATCTCCCGGTTCGAAAGCCCTTCGGCGGCGAGCTGGGCGATCTGCCGCTCCTGCGGAGACAGCGGCATCCGCTCCTCGGCCCGGAAGGCGGCCCGGCCCTCGCCGGTGGCGCGCAGCTCGGCCAGGGCGCGCTCGGCCCAGGGGAGCAGCCCGTGCGCCTCGCAGACCTGGTGCGCGTGCCGCAGTGGCGCCCGTGCCTCGGCGATACGGCGCCGGCGGCGCAGCCACGAGCCGTACTCGAGCAGCAGCCGGGCCCGGTAGAACGGCCAGCGCACCAGGTCCGCCTCGAGCGCGCGACGGAACTCCTGCTCGGCGTCGTCCTCGTCGGCCAGCAACGGGGCCGCGTAGAGCAGCGCGACCCGCGTCCACGCGGGCACGCCGTCGCCCGCCGCCGGCCGGACCGCGGCCAGGATCGCCACCGCCTCGGCCGTGCGCCCGCTCCGCGCGGCCGCTTCGGCCAGGTCGCCGAGGGCCCAGCTGCCCGACCCGGCCTGGTAGGCCGGATCGGTGCGGTCGAACATCCGGCCCAGCTGGTCGAACGCCTCGTCGTAGCGCCGGGCGCCGATCGCCGTGACGCCGCGGACGAACTGGATGCCGCCCAGCGCCGCGCCGATCCCGGCCGGGAGCACCATCGCCTCGGCCTGCCGGGCCAGCCGCTCGGCCAGCGCGCCGTCGCCGCGCAGCCCGGCGCTCATCGCCCGCCCGATCATCTCCGGGGCCTGCCGCAGCGACGGGCTGGCGAACGCGATGGCGGCCCGTGCCTGCTGCGCCAGCAGCCGCGGCAACGCCGTGAGCCCGCCTTCCCCGTCCGCCTCGGGCGGACGGAGCATCAGGACGGGCAGGTCCGCCTCGACCAGGACGTCCTCGAAGCCGTAACGGATCGCGGCCAGCAGCGCGACCGGCACCGAGGCGATCCGGCGGGCCACGAACCGCAGCACCCCGAGGGTGGCGTCGTCCATCCAGTGCAGGTCGTCGGCGATGACGAGCAGCCCGCGGCCGGCCGCGGCGCCGGCCAGCAGCTCGAGCGTCGCGACCGCCACCGGGAACATCTCCGGCTCCGGGCCGTCGGCATGACCGAACGCGGCCCGCAGCGCCGCCCGCGGCCGCGGCGCGAGCGAGGAGAAGCTGTCGGCCAGCGGATAGAGCAGCTGGTGCAACCCGGCGTACGGCACCCCGGTCTCGCCCTGCACCCCCGCCGCCCGCAGCACGGCCCGGCCATCGCGGTCGGCCATCGCCGCCGCCGCGCGTAGCAGCACTGACTTGCCGATGCCCGGCTCGCCGACCAGCAGCAGGCCGCGGCCGCCGGTATCGCGGAGCAGCTCGCCGATCGCAGCCAGCTCGTCGTCCCGGCCGATCAGGTCGTACGGCGCAGTGTTGTCCAGCGCAGTGTTATCCAGCCCGGTGTTATCCAGCGCGGTGTTGTCCAGCCCGGGGCTGGCCGTGATGACGCGGCCGGTGCCGGTGGGACCAAGCGGCATGAAGGGCAACCCCCGTAGGTATACCGATCGTTCCTTCTACCTCTAGCATGTACTAATGTATGGCCTGGTCACAACCCCTGCCGGAGAGAACGAAAGGCCCGGCCGGGAGAATGAGGTAGCCCGGTGAGAAGCACCAGCAGCGCGGCTGTGCGGCGCCGGCGCGCCGACATGCTCGCCCGGCGGCGGCAGAAGGCGGCCGTGTCGGCCCGCGAGCGGATCCTCACCACGGCCGACCGGCTCTTCTACGGTCACGGCATCCAGGCGGTCGGGGTGCAGTGGGTCCTCGACGAGTCCCAGGTGACCCGGGTGACCCTGTACCGGCACTTCGCGTCCAAGGACGACCTGGTGCTGGCGTACCTGGGCCGCCGCAGCGAGCAGGCCAAGGCGGCGGTCCGGGCGCTCATCGACCGGTATCCCGGCGATCCCCGCGGGGCCCTGCACGCGTGGGCGGTGGCGTTCGCCGAGGACGGCGTGATCGACGAGTACCGCGGCTGCGCGTTCGTCAACGCGGCCGCCGAGTACGGGAAGCCGGACCACCCCGTCCGCGTCATGGCCATCGCCCAGCGCCGGTGGGTCAACGAGACCACCGAAGCCCTGCTGCGCCAGGTCGGCCACCCCGATCCGGTCGTGGCCGCGCGCACCCTGCTCGCGCTGCGCACCGGGTACGTATTCTCGGCCGGCCTGGAGGAGGACGCCGGCTGGGCCGAGGAGTTCGTGGCCGCCTACGACCACGTCGTCGACACCCGCTGAGGCTCAGCCCGGGGCGACGCTATTCAGCGCGGCGGGCCGACAATGATGTTGCCAAACCGCTCCGAGACCGCCGGGTCGGGCTTGACCTCGAAGCCCGCGGGCCGCGGCGTCGACCTGTCCCGCCCGGTGGCACGGAACATGCCCTCGATGCCGGCCGGGGTGTTGATCACCAGCAGGTCCGCGGTGTCCGAGGTGATCCGGTACGCGTGCGGCACGTTCTTCGGCAGGAACACGACCCCGCCCTCGGCCAGCTCGTACTCCTGGTCGTCGTACCAGACCAGGGCCGTCCCCGCGATGAGCATGAAGATCTCGTCCTCGTGCAGGTGCTTGTGGTACGGCGGGGCCTCCCCGCGCCGGACGTCGAAGCGGCCCATCATCAACTGGCCGTCGGTCGCGGCGGCGTCGAGCAGCATCGTCAGCGTGCCGCCGTCGAGCCACTCGAGCTGCTGCTGCTGCGCGGGCTGGGCCAGGTAGAGCATGCTCACTGGACATCTCCCTTTCCTCTTCGTTACCAGCCACGCTATCTCATAGTGGACGAATTCGTCCGTTTAAGCATTACCGGCGCAGGTCGCCGCCTGCTATATCAAAGAGGTGAGCACCGAACCGGCCATCCGCCGCCGCGCCCCCCGCAGCGACGCCCAGGCCAACCGGGAGCGGCTGCTGGCCGCCGCGGCCGCGGAGATCAGGGCGCGCGGCAACCACGTGCCGATGGCGGAGATCGCCGACCGGGCCGGCGTCGGCATCGGCACCTTGTACCGGCACTTCCCGACGCGCGAGCACCTGCTGAGCGCGCTGACCGCACGCGCCTTCACGCTGGCGCTCGGGCACGCCCGTTCGGCCGCCGAGTTTTCCGGGCCCGCGGTCGACGCGGTCGGTCAGTTCTTCGCCGCCACCATCGAGCACCGCGACCAGCTCGTCCTGCCCCTGCACGGCGGCCCGAGCGACCTCGACGACGAGGCCCGGCGGCTCCGGGCCGAGATCAGGACCGTGCTGGGCGCGATCCTGCGCCGCGGGCGCCGCGACGGCAGCATCCGGGCCGATGTCACCCCGGGGGACATCATCATCACCGGGGCCCAGCTCGCCCAGCCGCTGGCGACCGTCGCGAACTGGGATCACCAGGCCCGCCGCCAGGCCCGGATCTATCTGGCCGGGCTGCGCCCGCCCGCGGCGTGAGGCCTGGGGGTCAACGATCATGAAATCAGGGGCCTGCGTGACCCGCGGGGAGCCTACGCCCCCCTTAACCGCCGGACGCCCTGGTCGCGTACACCACGCAGCCCCGCATGGTCAGCGTCATCGGCAGGTCCAGCCCGGCGGCCACGCCCGCGGCCTGCCCCTCATCCAGCCGGTGGACCCGCAGGAACGCGGCCGCATCGGCCGCCGACCCCAGCGTGACCAGGGGACCGTCCCAGCGATCGGTCTCCACCGTGTCGCCGGGAGCGCCGAAGACCGAGGCCACGATGGCCTCGGCGTCCTCGCCGTCGAACGTGCCGCCGGCGCCCCAGCCGGGGATGACGTGCGCCAGTTCCGGGCTGCTGTCCCGGTTCGGCGCGCACGCCGCGAACAAGCCGCCCGGCCGCAGCACCCGCCGGGCCTGGAGGATCGGCCGCCGCGGATCGGCGTAGTGGTACAGCGTGTACAGCGCGGCCACCCCGTCCACGGACGCGTCGGCCACCGGCAGCCGGGCGCCGTCGGCCCGCACCGCCGGGCGGGGTGCGAGGTCCAGCATCGCCGGGGACAGGTCGACCAGCAGGGCGCGCAGGCCCAGCCCGGGCAGCCGCCGGGCCAGCCGCCCGTGCCCGCCGCCCACGTCGAGCACGGTCCGCGCGCCCGCCGCCGCGAACCGCGCGGCGACATACGGATGCACGTCGTCGTGCGGGTGCTCGTCGGTGGCCAGGAACCGGCTGGGGTCGGTGTCGTAGTCACGCGAAAGTGGTCGCATCGCTGCCCAGCGTCGCTGCCGCCCCCGGTCACGGTCAACCGGATTTCCGTACCCGGCCGCCCGGGTTACGCTTTTCTGGATCGTCCGTATGAGGAGGCGCCGATGGCAGGGCCATGGGAGCAGGTGGTACACCACGGCCGGATGCGTGCGTCCGACGCTGACCGCGACCGGGCCGTTGAGGCCCTCAAAGCCGGCTACCTGGAGGGTCTCCTCACCTCCGCCGAACTAGACTCCCGAACGGGGCAGGTATTCCTCGCCCGTACCTACGCCGAGCTCACCGCGGCGACCGCCGTCCTGGCTGTTCGTCCACGGCCCGGCACCCCCGGGAAGCGGCTCGCGCCCAAAGTGGTCGCGGCCGGCGCGTGCGCGATCGTCCTGCCGCCCGTCCTGGTCGCCGCGTTCGTCAGCTTCTACGGCGGGTTCATCATCTTGTTCCTGATGGCCTGCATCGGCCTGTTCGTGTCGGGCGCCCCGATGTCCCAGCGCCGCCCCGACCCCCCCTTCTGAGCCCACTGCCCACGGCACGGCCCGCGGGTCACGGCCTGTCGGCGGCCCCCCGTTCCTGGCCCCGCCGCTGCCCGGCCAGCCGGACGACCCAGCCGGCCCGCCCAGCCGGTCGACTTTCCCCGCCAGTGCCGACCCTCTGGCATTATCGGATCTGTGGCTAGTACCGACCTCGACCATCTCGCCAAGACCGCCTACGAGGCGCACCGCACCGCCCACCCAGGCTCGCTGCCGTCGTGGGACGAGGTTCCCGCGCCGGAAAAACAGGCGTGGCGGGCCGCGGTCTCCGCTGTCACCAGCCAGAACGATTCCACCCTGGCCGACACCGGCCGCAGTCAGTCGATCGCCCTTCAGGTCGGTGACCAGGCCAAGGTCTTCCACACCGAGTTCACCGCGGGGCGGCAGGGCTCGTTGGTCGTCAACGACGATCACGCCTCGAGCCACCATGCCCTCTTCCAGCCCGCGCACGGCTACTGGTTCGTCGAGGACCTCGGCTCCACCAACGGCACCTGGCTCAACAACCGCCGCATCTTCCAAGCCCAGCGCCTCAAGCGCGGCGACAAAGTAAAGATCGGCCGCACCGTCGTCGTCATCGTCTCCGTCTAGCCACCCAGCCCGGACCGCGCCGCCCCCGGACCGCGCCGCCCCCGGACCGCGGCGCCCCCGCACCGCGCCGCCCCCGCACCGCGCCGCCCCCGCACCGCGGCGCCCCCGCACCGCGCCGCCCCCGCACCGCGGCGCCCCCGCACCGCGGCGCCCCCGGCAAGTGCCACCTCGCTAGCCCCAATAGTCTCGCCCGTCACGAGATCTGTATATTTATTCGAGTGGCTGCAAGTTAACTCGGAGGATCGGGCTTACGCGGAGGATCTGGGCAACCCTGGGGTACCGGATCCACCGGATAACCCGGATCCACCGCGTTATTTTCTGGCTGGACGCTTCACGGTGCGCTCAGGTATCACCGTTCCCGCTGGCATACCCCGGACCGCCGTGAGCGGCCCCCCGGCGGCTCCGCTAGGCCGAACGGGATGGGCGTGGGGGAGAGGGGCCGCGTGGCCGCGGGCGAGGCGCGTGCCTGCAACTTCCCGGAAATGCGAGAGTCCGCGTTGATAGGGCTGCAGGGTTGCCCTATCGACGCGGACTCTAGCGTCCATGTCCTTCGTGCGGCCGCGGGCAGGAGGTGCGACCGTCGAGCAAGCTCTTTGCTGTTCACGTGACCGCGGTGCAGGAGTGCGGCCGGCGCTGCTGGCGAGGAACTCTTGATATAGATCATGCCCAACGACTTACTAAGGACCCCCACCGGAAATAGTTCAGAGGTGGTTAAGATTTCCTCCCGGTCCGCTGAGGGCTGGCTCTGAGACCCGCCGGCGCCCCGTCTGCGCCCCGGCTTGGTAACCTTCGTGTTACGGTAGCTTGGTGGTTACCAACGAGGTGCCCGCTCCCGGTGACCCGTTCGAGGCGCTCGGCGACCCGCACCGGCGGGACATCCTGCGCCTGCTCGGCGAGGGCGGCAAGCCGGTCAGGGACATCGCCGCGGCGCTGCCCATCAGCCGGCCCGCGGTCTCCCGGCACCTGCGCCTGCTCAAGGAGGCCGGCCTGGTCGCCGAGCACGCCCAGGGCACCAGCCGGATCTACTACCTGCGAGACGAAGGGCTGCACGCCGTCCAGGCCTACCTGGAGCAGGTCTGGGGCGATGCCGCCCAGCGGTTCCGGCTGTTCGCCGAGAACACGGAAAAATGACCGCTCCGCTGCGGATGTCCTTCGACGTGGCCTGCTCCGCCGGCCACGCCTTCCGCGTCTGGACCTCCGGCATCGCCTCCTGGTGGCCGCCCGACCACACCGTCACCGGGCACCCCGCGACCGTGGTCCTGCAGGCCGGCGTGGGCGGCCGGATCTACGAGCGGACCGGAGACGGCGCCGAGCACGAGTGGGGCGAGGTGACGGTATGGCAGCCGCCGGCGCGACTGGCTTACCGGTGGTACCTCGGCCGGGAACGCGCCGACGCCACCGAGGTGGAGATCCGCTTCGTGGCCCAGGGAACTGGCGCTACCCGGGTCGAGATCGAGCACCGGGGCTGGGAACGGCTCGGGCCGGGCGCTGAGGAGTGGCGCGACCGGAACCAGGGCGGCTGGGCATCGCTGCTGCCGCACTTCATCACCGCGATTAACGAAGGGGAGCGCTAATGGCCGCAGGCACCAAGGAGGACCCGTGGGAGCTCAAGACCCCGCCGGGCACCTCCGGCTACATCATGTACCGGGACGAGCAGGCCGATCCGCCCGCGCTGGTCTGCCAGGTCGGTTCCACCACGCTGAAGTACCGGTTGCAGGCGATCGAGGACCTGCACGCCTGGCTGTCCGCCCAGGGTGACTGGGTGCCGCTCGGCGCGGCCGACGAGAAGAAGCCCGCCGCCGAGGGGACGGTGGAGGCCTGGGGGCGGTCGGCCGGCAACCCGGCCGGCGGCTGGTACGGCCTGCGCAATGGTTACCGCGGCCGGTTCGGGATGTACCTGCCGCCGCTGCTCGAGGAGCTCGGCCTGGCCGAGGTGACCCACGATCCGCGCAACAACCGGATGCGGGCGGTCTAAGCCTCACTCCCGGTCACGTGGGCCAGCTGGACCAGGTCCAGCACCAGGCCCGTGCCGCTGCCCGGCGCGGTGATCAGGGTCAGGGCGTGGCCGTGCGCGGCCAGCTGCTCGCTGACCGCGTACAGGGCGCGGACGCCCGCGCTGGCCAGCTGGGTGACGCCGGACAGATCGGCGACGAGCGCGATGGTGCCGCCGCGGCTGACCGAGAGCAGCCGCCGGCATAGCTTGTCGGCGGTGGTGATGTCGACCGGGCCGCGGACGACCGCCCGGGCGGTGGCGCCGGCCGCGATCGAGGTGTCCACCGAGAAAGGCGGTTCGGCCGGGTCGCTGGAGCGGTCGCGACGGCGGCCCGAGGCCAGGATGGCGGGCCGGCGCAGCCGGTGCCGCAGGGCGACCGTGGTGCCTCCGGCGGTACCCGTAGCGGCCTGCGCTGCGGTCCCGGCCCGGGTCTCCGGGCCGGCCTCCGGCGGCTGGTGGCTGACCAGCATCCGGTCCACGACCTGCCCGGCCACCATCAGGCCATGGCCGCGGTTGGCGTCGCCCGTGTCGGGCGGCCGCCAGGTGCCCTGGTCGGTCACCCGGCACTCCACGTACCCGTCGTTGCTCAGCCTTGCGTCGAGCTCGACGTTGCCCGGGCGATCGCGCGGGTAGGCGTGCTCGATGGCGTTGGTGAACACCTCCACCATGGCCAGGTGCAGCGCCTCCCAGTCGTCGGCGGCGGCGTCGAGCCGGCTCAGCCAGCCGGCGAAGGCGTCCCGGGCCTTGGTGAGGCTGACCCGCCGGCTCGGCAGCTCGAGGTGCAGGGCCGGAACGGGATCGGTCAGCCACTGCGCGGCCAGCGCGGTGACGTCGTCGGAGTGGCCGCCCCGGGTCAGCAGGTCCACCGTCAGGCGGCAGACGCGCTCCGCCGTGGCGGGGTCGGCGCCGGGGGGCGGTACCTCGCTGGCGGCCGCCCCGGCGGCGGCCGTGGCCAGCTCGGCCATGCCCTCGGCGATGGTGCGGCCCGGCCGTTCGACGAGGCCGTCGCTGTAGAGCAGGACCACTTCGCCGGGGGAAAGCTGGTCCTCCGCGAGGACGGGCGGCGAGCTGGTGCCCAGCGGTCCCGTCCCGGTGCTCTCGAGGTACCGGGCGGACCCGTCGGTGCCGATGACCAGCGGCGGGGGATGCCCGCAGGTGGTGTAGAGCAGCGTCCCGTCGGCCGGGTCGAGCACCGCCAGGGCGAGCGTGGCGGTGCGGAGGGCCGGCATCTGGGCCGCGAACGCGTCGGTGCGCTTGAGCGCGTGGCTCAGGTCTTTCTCGCCGGCCAGCAGTTCGGCCAGCACGGCCCGCAGCTGTCCCATGGCCGCCGAGGCGGTGACCCCGTGGCCCACCACGTCCCCGACCGCGAGCGCGACGCCGCCGCTGACCAGCGGGATGGCGTCGAACCAGTCGCCGCCGGCCGCCTGCTCGTGCCCGGCCACCAGGTACCGGGCCGCGATCCGGGCCCGCGGCAGAACCGGCAGGGCGGTCGGCAGCAGCGCCTCCTGGAGTTCCGCCACGATCCGGCGGCCGTCCTCGGCAGCCGGATGTCCCGGCTTGTCGTCGTGCACCATGCCTGGCACCGCCGCCTCCTGATAGCCCCGCCCCTAGCGGGGCATAACTACCCCCCTGACGCAGGCCAAACGGATTATGCATCCAAGCCGGCAAGTGGATTAGAACCGAATCCCCCGGGCAGAAGAGGGCCCGTACGCAAGTCCACGAGGGAAGGAACGGCCGTGAGTGCCACCGACAAGGCCAAGAACAAGGCCCAGCAAGTCAAGGGCAAGGCCAAGGAAGCGGCGGGCAAGGCCGTCGGCAACGAACGGCTCGAGGCCGAGGGCAAGGCCGATCAGGTCGCGGGCAACGCCAAGCAGGCCGGCGAGAAGGTCAAGGACGTCGGCAAGAGCCTGACGTAGTAAAAGGCCAGAGCCTGAAGCTGTGAACTGGTGTGGAACGCCGATTACCGGGTAATCGGACCGGCGGTGGTCGTAAAGAAAGAAGGAAATCAGCTATGGGTATCATCCTCCTCGTCCTCCTGCTCGCCCTCATCCTCGGCGGGCTCGGATTCGCGATCCACATCCTGTGGTGGATTGCTCTCGTCGTGCTAGTGATCTGGCTGATCGGGTTCGTCGTGCGCGTGGGCGAAGGCGGATCGCGCGGTCGCTGGTACCGCTGGTAACCAAGCCGCCGCCGCTAGCCGGCGGTAGCTCCAGGCTCGCCCGGCTGACTGACCCCGGGGCCGTCTCCGGCCCCGGGGCCGTCGTCGGTTAGGGCTTCGTCGACGGTGTCGTACATCGGCAGCCGGTCGGCCAGGCCCGTGATCCACAGCGCCTTGACGTAGCGGTAGCGCGCGCCCGCGAGCCGGAACGTACCGCCCTCCGCCACCATCCGCCGCCAGTGCCCGACGACGACAGCCAGCGCCGTGGTGTCCATGAAGTCCACCCGGGACATGTCGAGGATCACGCGGTCGCTCTGCGTCGCGGCTTCCGACAGGCAGTCATCGAACTGCTGTTTCGAGACGACGTCGAGCTCGCCCACGACGCTCACGACCACGCTGTCACCGTGAGGTTCCAGCGATATGCGGAGCTCCGGCACTCTGCGCTCCCCCCGAGTTGGCGGACAAGATGGGTCGGACCGGTGG
>JAICWX010000036.1 GCA_025934635.1 Streptosporangiaceae bacterium
CGGCCGGACTCCGCCACGCGACCGGCTTCTACGTGCTCACCCTGGCCGGCGACCGGATCTGCGCCATGACCCGCTTCGAGGCCAGCGTGCTGCCGTGGTTCGGGCTACCGCGATCGCTCCCGGCCCGGTGACCAGCCTTGGAGCAGCGATAGTGAGCAGCAGCGGTCCTGGCCGGGGAATGCGCCCGATTCCGGGACGCCAGCTCGATACCGGTTAACGAAGATCGACCCCCGCGAGGAGGGCACCATGCATCCAGATATCCTGCGGCAGCTCGCCGCTGAGCACACCCGGGATCTGATTACCGAGGCCGGTGAGGCACGGCGGGCCCGTGAAGCCCGCCACCCCCAGCGGCGTCGGCTGGCAGCTCACCTGAGGCGGTCAACCCGGCCCCTCTCTGTCAGACTGGCAGCGCGGCAGCCCGGGTCCCGCCAGGGACCCTGGATCCCGGTCACGCCGGCCGCGGACGGCCAGGCAGAGGCGTCCCGGTAGCCCTGACGAAAAATCCAACGGCTCAGCACCTAAGGAAAGGAACTCACCGACCATGACACGTGACGCCGTTACCGGTGACCAGCTGCCAGCATCGGGCCTGCCGTTCTCGGTGGCCGTGCGCGGCGGCGGGCTGCTTTTCCTGTCCGGGCAGGTGGCCCAGGACCCGGCCACCGGCAAGCTGGTCGACGGCGACATCGCCGAGCAGGCCGACCAGATCCTGCGCAACATCGCGGCGACTCTGGCGGCGATCGGCAAGGACCTGGACGACGTGATCCGGGTCGGGGTCTACCTGACCGACATGTCGCAGTTCGGCGTGATGAACGAGGCGTACCGCAGGCACTTCGCCGAGCCCTACCCGGCCCGTACCGCGATCGGCGTGGCCGCCCTGCCGCTGGGCGCGGCGGTCGAGATGGATGTGGTGGTGGGCTGAGGTCAGCGCCGGCGGGGCGCGTAGCTCAGGGCGCCGGCGTGCGGCCGACGCCGCCGTACAGGGAATCCGGCCGGCCAGCCGGCCGGGTGCCGGGGGCGGGCCTCCAGCCGGCGATCCAGACGACTCCCGGGTCGATGATCTCCATGCCGTCGAAGAACCGCTCGATCTCCGCTACCGGCCGGACGTGCATCTGCGCCGAAGCATTCCGGTAGACGTCCGTGACTTTCTCGACGGCCCCGTCCGGGTCGCGCTCCGGGGTGGCCGCGGTAATTCCGTGCGTGATGGCCAGGTAGCTGCCCGGCGCGAGGTGATCGCGGTACCCCGCGATGACCTGATGCGGCTTCTCCTCATCCGGCACGAAATGCAGGGCGCACGCGCACAGCACGCCCACCGGCCGGGAGAAGTCGAGCCTGGCGAGCACCTCCGGGTGCCGGAGAATCTCCGCGGGCCGGCGCAGGTCGCCGAGCACGAAGCCGACTTTGTCGCGCGGCCCGAGCAGCGCCTGGCCGTGCGAGCAGACCACCGGGTCGTTGTCGACGTACACCACGCGGGCGTCCGGCGCGATCGCCTGCGCCATCTCGTGCACGCAGTCCTGGGTGGGCAGCCCCGCGCCGAGGTCGAGAAACTGGCGGATGCCCGCCTCGCCGGCCATGAAGCGGACCACGCGGCCGATGAACGACCTGTTGTCGCGGACCACGCCCGCGATGTCGGGGAGCGCTTCGAGCAGCCGCTGCGCGGCCTGCCGGTCGGCGGCGAAGTTGTCCTTCCCGCCGAGCATGTAGTCGTAGATCCGGGCGACGTTCGGCACCGATGCATCAACGCCGGCCGGTCCCGCGCCGTTTCCGCTCAACCGCGTCACCACCTCGGTTCCTGAGCGATGCTAGCGCGTTCCGCCTCGCCTGCGGGCCACACGCGGCGCCGGCTACCGGGCCGGAAGCGACCGCGGCAGGCCGAACCACGGGAGCACGCTATTGTCGAAGCGGGTCATGGCGCTGATCCGGTCCCCGGCCAGGGTCAGCACGTACAGCCCGGCCCCGTGGCGGCGGCCGGCCGGGCCGCGCAGGTAGGCACCGAACGCCGGCTGGCCGTTGGCCCGGGCCGGAACCAGCTCGAACCGGCGGCCCGAGCCGAAGATGGCGGCGCTGAAGCGGGCCGCGGCGTCCCGGCCCTGGTACTCGAACGGCATCGGCGGCATCGAGACGAAGACGTCGTCGGTCAGCAATGCCACCAGCGCGCCGATATCGGCCGACTCCCAGGCGCTGACGAACTTCGCCACGACCGCGTCCTCGGCGGGCGAGCCGGGGGCGGGAGCCGGCTCGGCGCCGGCGGTGGGTCCCGGCCGGCGCTGCAGGGTGGCGCGGGCCCGTTTGAGGGCGCTGGTGACCGATTCGGTGGTCGAGCCGAGCATGCCGGCCACCTCACTGGCACGGAACCCCAGGACGTCGCGCAGGACGAGCACGGCGAGCTGGCGGGGCGGCAGGACCTGCAGGGCGGTCACGAAGGCCAGCGAGATGGCCTCGGTCTGCTCGTACCGGGCCTCCGGGCCGGGCAGGCCGCCGGCCGCGCCGGCGAGATGGTCGCCGGGATACGGCTCGAGCCAGGTGACCTCACCGAGCCGGGTCGGCTCGGGCCGTTCCACCCCGGGCACGTCCCACACCCGGGCCGGGCGGCGGCGGTCCGCGCGCAGCGTGTTCAGGCACCGGTTGGTGGCGATCCGGTACAGCCAGGTGCGGAGCGAGGCGCGTTCCTCGGCGAACCCGCCGAGGCCCTGCCAGGCGGCCAGCAGCGTGTCCTGCACGGCGTCCTCGGCGTCGGCGAAGGACCCGAGCATCCGGTAGCAGTGCACCTGCAGCTCCCGGCGGTGCGGCTCGGTCAGTTCCCGGAACGCCTCGCCGTCCCCGGTCCGCGCCCTCGCGATCAGGTCAGCTCCCGCCCGCCCCACCACATCACCTCTTACCGTGCCGATGCCGCTTTCCCATCGTGTACGTACACCGCGCGCGGGGCGAACTGGGCGGTCCGGAGACGACCAGTTCCTGGACGTCGCGGTGTATCCATCACCGGCGGCCCGGACGGTCCGGGCGTCGGTCAGCAAAGGAGAAGTGAGATGGGGAAGATCGTGATCACCACCAACACCTCGCTCGACGGGGTCGTGCAGGACCCGGACGGCAAGGAAGGCTTCCGGCTCGGCGGCTGGTTCGACCGGTCCGGGGGCGAGGACCTCGGAGCCTGGGCCAGGCACGAGACGGACGAGACGCTGGCCGCCGAGGCCCTGCTGCTGGGCCGTCGCAGCGACGAGTGGTTCGCCGCGCGGTGGGCCGCCCGGACCGGCGAGTGGGCGGACAAGCTGAACCGCATGCCCAAGTATGTCGTGTCCTCGACCATCCGCGAGCCCAGGTGGGCCAACTCGACCGTCCTGACGGGCGGCGTCGTGGCGGAGGTCGCGAAGCTGAAGCAGGAGCTGGCCGGGGAGATCCTGGTCTACGCCAGCTACCAGCTCGGGCGGACGCTGATCGAGCACGACCTGGTCGACGAGCTGCGGCTGGTCGTCTTCCCGGTCGTGCTCGGGGACGGCGAACGCCTGTTCGGCCCGGCCGGGGGCTCCAAGGCGTTGCGCCTGACGGGCGCCCGGACCATCGGCCGCGGCCTGGCCTTGCTCACCTACCAGGCCGTCCGGGACGCCTAGCGCGAAGAGCCGCTCGTACTAGTCTGGCCAGGTGCCGGAGGGAACCAGGACGCGCGGGCCAGGTGGCGGGGAGACCCTGGCCGGGCCGGGTGAGGACCTGGTCCCGGCGGGGTTCCGGCTGCGGCCTGACCCGGGGGTGCGCGCGCTGGCGGGCGGGACGGTGATCACGGGCGGCTTCCCGCTGCGGGTGCTGCGGCTGAGCCCGGCCGGGAGGCGGCACGTGGACGGCTGGTGGTCGGGCACACCCGTCTCCGGCGGCCGCAAGGCCCGCGCGCTGGCCCGGCGGCTGCTCGATACCGGGATGGCCCATCCCGTGCCCGGCGGCCTGCCCGGCGGCCCGGGCCCGGATGCGGTGACGGTAGTCATCCCGGTCCGCGACCGGGCCGCCGAGCTGGCCCGGTGCCTGGCCGGGCTGGCCGGGGACCTGGCGGGCGGGACGCGGGTCATCGTGGCCGACGACGGTTCCGCGGACCCGGCCGCCGTCCGCCGGGCGGCCGTCGCCGCCGGGGCGCAGGTGGTGGCGCGCCCGGTGAACGGCGGCCCCGCGGCGGCCAGGAACTCCGGGCTGGCGGCGGCGCGGACGCCGCTGGTGGCGTTCCTCGACTCGGACTGCGTGCCGGCCCCGGGCTGGCTGGACGCGCTGCTGCCGCACTTCGGCGACCCGGCCGTGGGCGCGGCCGCGCCGCGCATCGTGCCGCATGAGGCCGGCCCGGGCTGGCTGGCGCGGTACGAGGGGGCGAGCTCCACCCTGGACATGGGGCAGCGGCCCAGCATCGTCCGGCCCGGATCGCGCGTCCCGTACGTCCCCGGCGCCGCCCTGGTGGTCCGCCGGGACGCCGCCGGGGCCGGTTTCGCCGAGGACATGCAGGTGGGGGAGGACGTCGACTTCGTCTGGCGGCTCGGCGATGCGGGCTGGCGGGTGCGCTACGAGCCCGCGGCCGTGATGGGGCACCAGCACCGGGTCCGGCTGCGCCCGTGGTTCGCCCGCCGCCGGGACTACGGGACGTCCGCGGCCGCGCTCGAGTTGCGGCATCCCGGTACGGTCCGCCCGCTCTACGCGTCGGCCTGGACCGCGGCGGCCTGGCTGGCCGCGGCGCTCGGCCATCCGGCCGCGGGGGCGGTGGTCACCGGGACCGGGACCGCCCTGCTGGCCCGGCGGCTGGCGCAGGTCACCGGCGAGCCGTGGCCGCGCCCGGCCGGCTCGGCTGCCTGGCGGCTGGCGGCCCGGCAGGCCGGCGGCGGGACCCTGGCGGCGGCCCGGCCGCTGGGCAGCGCGCTGTCGCGGGCCTGGTGGCCGGCCGCCCTGCCGGCCGCGGTCGCGGTGCGGCGGCTGCGGCTCCCGCTGGCGGCGCTGGCCCTGGCGCCGCCGCTGCTCGACTGGCTGGACCGCAGGCCGCCGCTGGACCCGGCCCGGTACGTGGCCGCCCGGCTGCTGGACGACGCCGCCTACTGCCTGGGTGTCTGGCAGGGATGCGCCGAACGGGGGACCGTCCAGCCGCTGCTGCCCCTGCTACGCGCCCGCGGCCAGGCCAGCCGGCCTTAGCCGCTCCTATTTATGCAGCCCCCGGCTGAACTCGGCCGGCACGATGACGTCGTCCGGGGTCAGCTCGCCGATGGAGGCGTGGCCCAGTGCGAGCAGCGTGGAGTCGATGCCGCCGCGGAGCACGTCGAAGACGTTCCGCACCCCGGCCGAGCCGTTGGCGGCCAGGCCCCACAGGTAGGCGCGGCCGATCATCACCGCCCGGGCGCCGAGCGCCACCGCCTTGACCACGTCGCTGCCGCGCCGGATCCCGCCGTCGAGCAGCACCTCGACCTGGCCGCCGACGGCGCCGGCCACCCCGGGCAGCGCCCGGATCGAGGCGGGGGTGCCGTCCAGGTTGTTGCCGCCGTGGTTGGACACCGAGATCGCGGTGGCCCCGGCGTCGATCGCGCGGCGGGCGTCGTCGGGGCGCATCACGCCCTTGACCATGAACGGGCCGCCCCACTGCTCCCGCAGCCAGGCGATGTCCTCCCAGGTGGGCGGGGGAGTCTGCATCCACTCGCCGTAGACGCCGAAGAAGGTCGGGGCCGGCTCGCCCGGGACGCCCATGTTCGGCACGGTCAGGTCGGGCAGGCCGCCGTGGGCGAGCCAGTCCCGGACGTAGCCGGGCCTGGTGATGCCTTCCGGCGCGAGGCGGATCAGCGCCCGCAGGTCGATCTTCTCCGGGATCGCGGGGCTGCCCCAGTCCCGGCCGTTGGCGAACGACCAGTCCAGGGTGACGATGAGGCCCTTGGCGCCGGCCTGCCGGGCCCGCTCGGTCCGCTGGATCATCTGGTCCTTGCTGCCCGACCAGTAGGTCTGGAAGAACAGCTTGGGGTTGACCTCCGCCACGGCTTCGACGCCCATGCTGCCGAACGAGCTCAGGCCCATCGCCGTCCCGGCCTCGGCGGTGCCGCGCGCCACCCCGACCTCGCCGTCCGGGTGCACGGCCTGCACGCCGGTCGGGGACGCGATCACCGGCAGCGCGATGTCCTGCCCGAGCACCGAGGTGGCCAGGTCCCGGGCCGCGGGCAGGTCCGCGATGTGCGGCGGCGCGAACCGCAGCTCGCTGAACGCGGCCACGTTGTCCTGGAGCGTCACGCCCTTCTCGGACCCGGCTACCAGCGCCATGTACACCGATCGCGGCAGCCGCCGCCGGGCCCTCCTGCGCGCCTCCTCGACCGTCTCGAACCACTCACGTGTGCTTGCCATCGGTTCCCTCGCGCTGACTGGATGCCTGCCGCGCTGCACGGCATCCCGCCATTTTGACACTCGGTGCCGTAAAGATCCAGCCCCCCTGGGCCGTAAGATCCACGTTCATGTCCTCCCAGGGCGCCGGTCCCGTGCCTGACGGCCATCCGGACCGGGTCCGGTGGAACGCCAGGTACGCGGCCAGGTCCGGGCGGTCCTTCCCGCCTCATCCGCTGGCGGTCCGGGCCCTGGCCCTCGGCCGGCCGGACGGCCCGGTGGCCGACCTGGCCTGCGGGCCGTCCGGCAGCGCGCTGCTGGCGGCGGAGCGCGGCTGCCGGGTCACCGCGGTGGACGTCTCGGAGGTGGCGCTCGGGCTGCTCGGCGACGAGGCGCGCCGTCGCGGGCTCGGCCACCTGATCACTGTGCTGCATGCGGACCTGGCGGCCTGGTCGCCGGAACCGCGCTCGTACGCCGTGGTGCTGTGTACCCGGTTCTGGCTCCCGGCGGCCTTCACCGCGGCGGCCGGCGCGGTCGCCGACGGCGGCCTGCTGGCCTGGCAGGCCTACACCGCCGGGGGACGCCAGGCGCATCCCGGCCTGGACCCGCGCTGGTGCCTGGCGCCGGGGGAGCCGGCCTCCCTCCTGCCGGCCGGCTTCACCCTCCTGGACCAGGACGAGGTTCCCGGCCGCGGCCAGCGCCTGATGCTGGCCCGGCGGGCCTAGCCTCCCAGCGCGGCCCGGTGCGCGAACAGGTCCCTGAGCAGGCCAGCCTCGGCGCCGTGGTGAACCACCTCGTCCAGCACGTGCAGCGCCAGGTCCACCCTGCTCGATTCGGCGTAGGGGCCCCACGACGGGCCGAGCGGCGCCGCCCATCCGTCCGGGCTGAGCCCGGCCATCCCGGCGCGCCAGGCGCGGTAATGCCCGTCCAGGAAGCCCGGCACCGCGTCCGCGGCGGGCGGGAAGCTGATCCGGGCCGTGGTGCGGGTCCCGTCCCCGAACAGCCGGCTGGCGAACCCGCCGACCGCCATCGCGCCCAGGTGGCCGAGCCGCCAGGCGATGGTGGTGACCGGCGCCGGGTCGGGGGCGGGGCCGCCGCCTCCGCCGCCGTCGAGCCGCCACCGTCCCCGCTCGTCCTGGCGCAGCGACCAGCAGCCCGGCACCGGCTCCCAGAAGTACTCCTCGTCGGTCAGCCCGCTGAGCCGCCCGGTCAGCCGGCCCCACACGTAATCGAAGGCCGTGATCAGCGACCCCCCGGTTCCCTCCATTTCATGATCCAATCGTCGTGGCCTGGTACTTCCCGGCCCACTGGGTGATGTCGCGGCGCTCGATGGCAGCGGCCATCAGGTCGGGAAAGGCGCCGGGGGTGCAGGCGAACGCGGTGATCCCGAGCCCGGCCAGGGCGGCGGCGTTCGCGCGGTCGTAGCTGGGCGCCCCGTCGTCGGACAGCGCGAGCAGCGCGATGACCTGCGTGCCGGCCGCGGTCAGGTCCGCGATCCGGCGCAGCATCGCGTCCCGGTCGCCGCCCTCGTACAGGTCGCTGACCAAGATGAGGATCGTGCTGGCCGGGCGGGTGATGAGCCGCTGGCAGTAGGCCAGCGCCTGGTTGATGTCGGTGCCGCCGCCGAGCTGGGTGCCGAACAGCACGTCGACCGGGTCGCTGAGCTGATCGGTCAGGTCCGCGACCGCGGTGTCGAAGGCCACCACCGAGGTGCGCAGCGACCGGACCGAGGCCAGCACGGCGCCGAACACCCCGGCGTACACCACCGAGGACGCCATCGAGCCGCTCTGGTCCAGGCACAGGACGACGTCGCGGGCCACCGCCTGCTGCTTGCGGGCGTACCCGACCAGCCGCTCGGGCACGACCGTACGGCGCTCGGGCAGGTAGTTCCGCAGGTTGGCCCGGATCGTGGCGTCCCAGTCGATGTCGGCGCTCCGCCGCGGCCTCCTGGTCCGGCTGGCCCGGTTCAGCGCCCCGGTGACCGCGGACCGGGTCCGCTGGGCCAGCCGCCGCTCCAGGTCCCTGGTCACCGCGCGCACCACGGCGCGGGCTGATTCCCGCGCCTGCTCGGGCATCACCCGGCTGAGCGACAGCAGCGTGCCGACCAGGTGCACGTCCGGCTCGACCGCGTCCAGCAGTTCCGGCTCGAGCAGCAGCCGGCTCAGGCCGAGCCGCTCGATGGCGTCTTTCTGCATGACCTGGACGACGTCGGCCGGGAAGTACGTGCGGATGTCGCCGAGCCAGCGGGCGACGCGGGGCGCGGACGCGCCGAGGCCGGCCTGCCGCCCGGTGCCCGGCGAGCCGCCCGGGCCGCTGTCCTGACCGCCGTCGCCCTGACCGCCGTCGTAGAGAGCGGCCAGAGCCGCGTCGACGCCGGCGTCGGTACCGGACAGCGGCTGGCCCGGCCCGGCGTCGCCGAGGACCAGGCGCCAGCGGCGCATCCGCTCGTCGTAGGCCTCGGTCACGACGCCACCGCCCCGGTGCCGGGCGAGCCGGGGACAGGCCAGCCGAGGATCAGGGCCACTGCCCCGCCCGCGAGCGCTGCCCGCCGGGGGTCAAGATCCTCGTCGCGGTCCTCGTCGCGGGCGAGCCTGCGCCCGCTGCCGTCGAGCCGGGCGGCTTGCTGGCCGATCGCCCGCCGTTCCGGGGGCGCGAACCCGCCGAAGGTCCGGCGCAGCGCCGGCAGCACCGCGGTGAACGCGTCGGCGGTCAGCCCGGCCAGCCAGCCGTCGGCCAGGGCCAGCAGCGCGTCGTCGTGCACGAGCAGCAGGCCGCTGCCCGCCAGGAAGCCCTCGGCCCAGCCTGCGGCGGCCGGGGCGGGGGCTGCGGGCGACAGCGCGCGGGACATCCGCAGCCCCGCCTCGGCCGCGGTGATCCGGGCTCCGTCGAGCAGCAGCCGGGTCAGCCGTCCCGCGATCAGCGGGGGGCACCGGGAAGCCAGCCGTTCGAGAGCGTCCATCCAGCGCTCGCGGCTGGTGCCGTCGCCCAGCAGCCCGGTCGCCGCGTGCACCGCGTCGATGCGCTCGCGCATGGCTTTCTCGGCCGCCTCGTCCAGGGACGAGGCAGCGCTCGGCAGGCCGGCGCAGATCCGGGTGATCAGCTCGGCGGCGACCTCGCCCAGCCGGGCCGGGTCGGTGCCGCGCACGTCGCCGTACCGGGCCGCCCGGACCAGCGCCGGCAGCGCCGCCATCAGGCGGGTGACGTCGGTGTCCAGCGCGGCGCGGTCCCTGACCGCCGCGAGCACGGCCGGCAGGGCGTCCCCGAGGTCGGCCAGCAGGCACTGCTCGGCCAGCCCGGTCAGCCGGTCCAGGGCGGCCGGCCCGGCCGCGACGGCGGCAGCCCGCTGGGTGGCGGCCGCCTCGACCGTGCTGCCCCACATGCTCGCCTCGATCAGGGCCAGGTCGAGCTCGGGGCGCCAGGTCAGCTGCCAGCTCTCCCGGAACGTCCCGATGTTCTGTGCCCGCCCCTGGTGGGGCGCGCCCCAGGCCACCTCGAGCAGGGTGAGCCGGTGCAGCAGCCGGCTGCGGCCCAGGTCGGTCGGCTTGCGCAGGTCCAGGTCGAGGTCGCGGGGCACCGCCTCCGGGCGCAGCCGCAGGCGACGCTGCTGCTCGTGCAGGTCCCGCTGCAGCGGCACCATGGGGGTGGCGGCGGGCACCATGCCGAGCCGCTCGGCCAGTACGAGCCGGCGCTCGATGAGGGCGACGAGCAGGTCGCTGCCCTCGCACAGCACGGCGCTGGCCGCCTCGGTCACTTCCTCCAGCCCGGCCAGCGGCCGGCCGCGCAGCGCGGCGAGCGCCGCGGCCAGCCGGACCGACTCGATGACGTGCGCCGACGAGACCGGGACGCCTTCGTCCCGCAGGACGGCGGCGGCGCGGGCCAGCCATCGCTCGACCGGCTGTCCCGGGGAGGTGAACAGGTGGTCGTACCAGCCGGGGGACCGGATGCCGGCCCCGTAGCCCGAGGTGGAGGACAGCCGCCCGTACGTCCAGGGCACCCAGGTCAAAGCCGCCTTGACCTTGGGCAGGCCGCGCAGCAGCCGGTCGTCCGCGGCGGCGGACGGCAGGTCCTGCAAGGCCGGCACGTGCCAGGCGCCGCAGATCACCGAGATCCGCTCGAAGCCGTCCTTGACGGCCCGCCGCAGCACCTTCCGCATGTGCGCTTCGCGCACCGCGTCCCGCGGGTCCTCGTCCCCGTCACCGCGCAGCACCGCGATGGCCTCGGCCAGCGCGCCGAAGACGGCGGTGCCCGGCACGTGCTCGACCACGTCCTCCCACCAGCGTTCCGGGTCGTCGTACCCGGCCGCGGCGGCCAGCCGGCTGACCGGGTCGGCGCGCTCCGCCCGTTCCTCCTGAGGTCGTCCGTCCTGGGCCCGTTCCACCCGGGGCTGTTCTTCCCGGGGCTGTTCTTCCCGCGGCATCGCGAGCTGGTGCGCGGCCGGCAGGTCGCAGAACCGGACCGGGACGTCCGCGGCCAGCGCGTACCTGATCGCCTGCCATTCCGGGGAGAACGCCGCGAAGGGCCAGAACGCCGCCCGCCGGGCCTCGCCCGGCACGTACCCGAGCAGGGCCACCGGCGGCCGCAGGCCGGGGTCGGCCGCCAGCGGCACCAGCCCGTCGGCCTCCGGCGGCCCCTCGATCAGCACGATGTCAGGGTGCTGCTCCGCCAGGGCGGCCCGCACCGACCGCGCCGACCCCGGGCCGTGGTGCCTGACCCCGTACAGGGCGACGCGGCTGCTCATCCGGTGACGTCGCGGCAGGCGCGGTAGAAGTCACTCCAGTCATCGCGCTCCCGGATGACCGTCTCCAGGTACTCCTGCCACACCGCGCGGTCCGCGACCGGGTCCTGCACCACCGCGCCGGTGATGCCGCCGGCCACGTCGGCGGCGCGCAGCACGCCGTCGCCGAAGTGCGCGGCCAGCGCCAGGCCGCTGGTGAGGACGGAGATCGCCTCGGCCGTGGACAGCGTGCCGCTCGGCGATTTGACCTTGGCCCGGCCGTCCTCGGTGACCCCCTGGCGCAGCTCGCGGAAGACCGTGACCACCCGCCTGATCTCGTCGGCCCCGGGCGCCGTTTCCGGCAGCCCGATCGAGCGGCCGAGCTCGGCGACGCGGCGGGTGACGATGCCCACCTCCTCCTCGGCCGAGGCGGGGACCGGGAGCACCACCGTGTTGAACCGCCTGCGCAGCGCGCTGGACAGGTCGTTCACGCCCCGGTCGCGGTCGTTGGCGGTGGCGATGACGTTGAAGCCGCGGACCGCCTGCAGCTCGGTTCCCAGCTCAGGCACCGGCAGCGTCTTCTCGGACAAGATGGTGATCAGCGCGTCCTGCACATCCGAGGGCATCCGGGTCAGCTCCTCCACCCGGGCGATCTGCCCGCCGGCCATCGCCCGCATCACCGGGCTCGGCACCAGCGCCTCCCGGGACGGCCCCTCGGCGATCAGCCGGGCGTAGTTCCAGCCGTACCTGACCGCCTCCTCGGCCGTCCCGGCGGTGCCCTGCACCATCAGGGTGGAATCGCCGGCGACGGCCGTCGCCAGGTGCTCGGACAGCCAGGTCTTCGCGGTACCCGGCACCCCGAGCAGCAGCAGCGCCCGGTCGGTGGCCAAGGTGGCCACCGCGACCTCGATCAGGCGCCGGGAGCCCACGTACTTCGGCGTGATCACGGTCCCGTCCGCCGCGGCGCCGCCCAGCAGGTACGTGGTCACCGCCCACGGCGACAGCCGCCAGCCCGGCGGCCGCGGCCGGTCATCGGCGGCCGCCAGCGCGGCCAGCTCGGCTGCGTGCGCCTGTTCCGCATGCGGTCGCAGCACCGCTTCCCCGGGCTCAGCCAGCACGGTCGTCATCGTCGAGCTCCCTGTGCATCTCGTAGCGGAACCGCAGTATCCTGACCGCCTCGTCGAGGGCGGGTTGGCCCGGCCCGGAGCCGGGCAGGGCGCCGGGCGCGCCCAGGGCCGGATCGGCCCGCCGGGCCAGCCGGCCGAGTATGGCCTCGCTTCGCAGGCCGGGTGACCCGTCCGTGAGCGACTGGCTGATCATGGCGGCCATCCAGGCCCGGGCTTCACGCTGGCCCGGGTCCGGCCGGGACTGCGTGATCGCCGCCCGGGACCAGGCGGCGAACAGCACCGGCTCCCAGCCGTCCGCGGGCAGGGCGAGGATCTCGGCCGGCCGCATCCCGAACCCGTCCGTCCAGGTCCGCAGCGGGGTACTGGCGATCACCGCGAGCAGGAGCCCGCGCCGTCTGGCCGGCTGCGGGTCACTGCCCGGCGCGATGCCGTCCCGCCGCATGTCGGCGTCGCATTCGCCGGGCGGGCTCACCACCAGGCGGGCACCGGACCTGCCCGGGTCCAGGTGCAGGCACTCCCGGGCCCGGCCGGCCATCCGCTCGGCCCGGGCCGATCCGGGCAGCGCGGCGAGCAGGCCGGCGGCCGCCATCCGCACCCGGGGCTGACGGTCGTCGAGCGCGCCGTCGAGCAGGGGCTCATCGGCCAGGCTGAGGCCGTCCGCGAGCACGCCGAGGAACATGACGCGCTCGTCCCAGCCGGCCGCGTCCCAGCTCGCGGTGACCAGGGCCCGGGCGGCACCCGGATCGCGGGCCCGGAGCGCAGACAGGTACCCGCCCCGCTGGACGGCATCGCCCAGCCGCCACGCGTCCTCGCCGGCCGGAGCGTAGGCCAGGACGAAGTCCCACTCCGGGTTGAGCCCGGCCAGCCAGCGCGCCCGGGCCCCGCCCGCCGACGCGGCCAGGCGGCGCAGCCCGAGGTCGGCCGCCGGACGCCGCCGGGCGTGGTGCAGCAGCGCGGGCAGCAGCCGGGCCGGCACCCGCCGTCCGCGGTCCGCGGCCGCCGCCAGCCATTCGGGCAGCAGCTCAGCGTGCTCCCCGCTGAGCATCCGGGCCAGCCGGCGCCCGGCCGCCCGGCTCACCGCGGGAGCCGTCTCCGGCTCGGCCGCGGCCGGCGGGCCGCCCGCGACCGCGGGCTCGGCCCAGCCGGGCTGCCGCCCGCCCCGGCGGGCGGCCGTCAGCAGCGCGGCGCGGTCCAGCACGCGCGCGGCCGGGTCGGCCGGGGCGCCGGCCTGAGCGGAAGCGCCGGGGACGGGGATGAGGGGAACCGCGGCCCGTTCGGTCCCGATGAGGCTGGCGGTGACCAGGTCCTGCCACGCGCTCACAGCGGTACCGCCCGCCCGCCTTCGTCCCAGGCGGTCAGCGGCCACAGGCCGCGCGGGGTCCACTCGCCGGCCACCGTCACCGGGTGCCCGCCGGACAGGGCCAGCAGGGTCCAGCCCGGGCCGGCCTCCGGGTGCAGCGGCAGGACGTCCCCGGCCGCGTCGGACACCGCCGGGACCGGCGAGCGGGCCGGGGTGACCTCGAGCACGGCGGGCCAGCTGTCCAGCCACGGATCCTGCGCGAGCGCCGCGGCGTACCCGGCCAGCAGCCCGGTCACCGTGCCCCCGGCGGGCGGGCTGGCCCGCACGGTGTCGTGCCGGGCTGCCACGATGGCCCGCAGCGGGACGGCGCCCGGGTAGAAGACCAGGTCGGCGTCGGTGCCGGTCCCGGGCGTCAGCGAGTCGTCGAGGTCGGCGCCGGCCGGGGCGAAGCTGAGCACGAGCGCGGGCCGGCCGGCTGCGCGGCCGTGCAGCCAGGTCCGGCGGGCCCGGACCCGGTCCTGGCCGGTATCCCGGCGGCCCAGTACCTGCCAGTGGTCCCGGACCGGCTCGCCGCGGGCCAGCACGTCGGCCTGGCGCAGGCTGAACCCGACCCGCGACCGGATGGTCTCCCGCAGTGGCGGCGGCAGCTCAGCCTGCCGCCGGTAAGCGACGGCGAGCAGCCGGAGCAGCGCGTACTCCTCCAGCAGCCGCCCGTCCCAGCCGGGCCCGGAATGCGGGACCGCGGCCAGGCCGCGCAGCCGCTCGGCCACGCCTGAGGCCTGCGCGTCGACCATCCGGGCGGCGATGTCGTCCCAGTGGCCGTATCCGGCCCGCTGGCTGACGGCCAGGCCCTGGCGCACCTGGTCGCACAGCCACCGGTCGAGCTCGGCCAGCCCGGACGCCACCCGGGCCTCGCGCTGCTCGGCGCGCCTGGCCGCCGCCGCCGGGTCCTTTGGCTCTGCTGCCTGGCCGGGCGCCCGGGCCGCCGCGGGACGGCCCGCCCGGGCCCCGCGGCCGTCCAGCCAGCCGGCGGCCCAGCCGGGCGGCTCGCCCGCGTCCGGCGGCACCGTCCCGCGGGCCCAGAGCAGCAGCAGGGCCAGCGCGTGCTTGCAGGGGAACTTCCGGCTCGGGCAGGAACACCGGTAGGCCGGGCCGGACAGGTCGACCACGATCCGGTACGGCGCGGAGGCGCTGCCCGGGCATTCACCCCACAGCGAGCCCGGCCCGGCGCCGGCCGCCGGCCAGGGCGGCCCGGACGTCAGTGCCTGGGCGGCCCGCTGCGAGGACGCGTCGGGCGCCAGGGCAAGCACCTGCGCGCGATCCCAGCGTTCGGCCACGTTCGGAACCTTAGCGGGTGGCACAGACATTCGAATGCCCAGCTGGCCAGTGCCGGGCGGGCATACCCGGCGGCGGTCCGGGGTTGAGGGCTGGTTAGACGAACGGAGGCAGGGTCATGAAGGCAGTGCGGTTCGGTGAGTACGGCGCGGTCGACGTCCTGGAGGTGACCGACGTGCCTACGCCGGCGCCGGGCCCGGGCCAGGTGCTGGTCCGGGTCAAGGCGGCGGGGATCAACCCCGGTGAGGCGAAGATCCGCGCCGGCCTGCTGCACGCCCGGTGGCCGGCCGCGTTCCCGTCCGGGCAGGGGAGCGACCTGGCCGGGGTGGTAGCGCAGACCGGGCCGGGCGTGACCGGGTTCGCCGCCGGCGACGAGGTCATCGGCTACTCCGACAACCGGGACAGCCAGGCCGAATACGTCGTGGCGGAGGAGCAGCACCTGACCGCCCGGCCCGCGGGCGTCCCGTGGGAGGTGGCCGGCGCGCTGTACGTGGCCGGGGCCACGGCCATCGCCGCCGTCCGGGCGGTGGCGCTGACCGAAGGCGACACCGTGGTCGTCGCGGGCGCGGCCGGCGGGGTCGGGTCGATCGCCGTCCAGCTGGCCCGGCGGGCCGGCGCGACCGTGATCGGGCTGGCCAGCCCGGCGAACCACGAGTGGCTGGCCGGGCACGGGGTGATCCCGGTGGCCTACGGCGACGGGGTGGACGGCCGGATCCGGCAGGCCGCGGGCAAGGTCGACGCGTTCATCGACACGTTCGGCGACGGCTACGTGCGGCTGGCGCTGGAGCTCGGGGTCGAGCCGTCCCGGATCGACACCATCGCCGATTTCGACGCGATCACCGAGTACGGCGTCAAGGGCGACGGCAACGCGGCCGGCGCCAGCGCGGCCAACCTGGCCGAGCTGGCCGGGCTGATCGCCGGTGGCCAGCTCGAGGTGCCGATCGCCGCCACGTTCCCGCTCAGCGAGGTCCGGGACGCGTACCGGCAGCTGGCGGGCGGGCACATCCGCGGGAAGATCGTCCTGACGGCCTGATCGCGCGGTGACGGCGCGTACTGTCGGGTTATGGGCGAGATGCTGCCGCTATTTCCGCTGGGCGCGGTGCTCTACCCCGGCATGCTGCTGCCGCTGCACATCTTCGAGGAACGGTACCGGCAGCTCGTCCGGGACCTGCTGGACGGCCCCGAACCGCGCCGGTTCGGCGTGATCGCGATCCGGAAGGGGCGCGAGACCGGCATCGACGGCGTGCAGTCGCTGTACGAGATCGGCTGCACCGCCGTCCTGCGCCGGGTCGAGCAGCACGAGGACGGCCGGTACGATATCGTCACCGTCGGCACCGACCGGTTCCGGCTGCTCGGGCTCGACGAGACCCGGCCGTACCTGCGCGGCGAGGTCGAGATCCTCGCCGGGGAGCCAGCCGGCCCGGCCGCGGCCGGGCCCGCCGCGCGGTTCGCCCAGGTCGCGTTCCGCGAGTACCTGGACGCGCTGACCGAATGGGGCGGGGCCACGGTCAGCCTCGAGGACCTGCCCGACGAGCCGGTCCTGCTGTCCTTCATCGTCGCCGCCGCCATGGTCATCGACCTGCCGGAACGGCAGGCGCTGCTGGCCGAACCGGATCCGGTGCGGCGGCTGGGCATGGAACGGGCCCTGCTGGCCCGGGAGACCGCCATGCTGCGCACGACGACCTCCCGGCCCGCCCCCGGCCTCAGGAACACGCCGTACAGTCCGAACTAGGCAGGGGCCGAATAAGGCGGGCCGGCCTGGGCATGTGGGTCAGCGGGGATGACGGGTAGGGGTAAGCCATGGCAGAACCGGAAACAGAACCGGAAACGGCAGGAACTGATATCTCGCTGCGTGCCGCCGAACTGGCGGCCGACGTCAGCGAAACCGACCAGCCGCACGAGCGGCGGCGGCTGATCAGTGCCTTCGCCGGGGCGGTGACCTCGGGCGCCCGGGCGGCCGGGCGCGGGACGCGCGCCGTCCGGCGGCGCGCGGGCTCGGGCACCGGCTGGCTGGCGGACCAGGTGGTCGCGATGGCGCCCCGGCTGCGGGTGCGCGACCAGGCGGCACTGCAGGCCCAGTTTCCCGGGAAGTCGCCCGACGAGATCGCCGACGCGCTCATCGAGGGCGCGTCCCGCGCCGCGGCCGCGACGGGCGGCGCGGCGGGCGTAGCCGCGGCGCTGCCGGTGCTCCCCGCCTTCCCGGCCGAGATCGCCGCCGAGACGCTGGTCCTGGTGGGGATCGAGCTCAAGCTCGTCGCCGAGCTGCACGAGGCCTACGGCACCCCGGCGCCGGGCAAGCTGCCCGAGCGGATGAGCGCCTACGTGGCGGCGTGGGCGCACCGCCGCGGCGTGTTCATGATCGAGGGCGGACTGATCTTCGCGGCGGGCTCCCCGCTGGCGCGGCTGCTGCGCCGGCGGCTGGCCATCCGGGCCGGGCGCAGTGCCTTCTCCCTCGCCCCGATGCTCACCGGCGCCGCCGCGGGCGCGCTGTTCAACCGCCGGGAGACCAGGCGGCTCGGCCGGGACATCCAGAAGGACCTGCGCCGCCGGGAGATCGGGGGACCCGGGGATGAAGGCCGGTGGGACCGATGACGCATCTCGCGTTCGAGCTCAGGACCAACACGCCTGAATCGCTGATCCCGGCGCTGGCGGAGCGGGTGGAGGCGAGCGGCTACCGGTCGCTGTGGGTCAACCACCCGCCGGACGCGGACGGCATCGGCTTCATGGCCGCGATGGCCGCGGCCACCGAGCGGATCACGCTCGGCACCGCCGTCATCCCCATCAGCGCCGTGCCGCCGGACGCCATCTTGCGCCGGATCGACGAGACCGGCCTGCAAGCCGAGCGGCTGCGGCTCGGCATCGGCAGCGGGTCGGGGGAGCGGCCGCTGCAGCGGATGGCCGAGGCGGTCGCCTACCTGCGCGAGCGCACCCCGGCCGAGATCGTGGTCGGGGCCCTGGGCCCGCGGATGCGCGAGCTCGGCGCGACGCTGGCCGACGCGGTGCTGCTGGGCGCGGTCACTCCGGACCTGGCCCGGGCCGCCGCGGAGGACATCAGGACGCAGGCCAAGGCGGCCAGCCGGCCGGTGCCCGGCGTCTACGTCAACGTCATGACGGGAGTCGGGGCCGCGCAGCTCGCCGAGCTCGAGGAATCCGCGGCGTTCCTGCAGCGGCTGCCCGCCTACGCCGCGCACTTCCGCCGGGCCGGCATCGGGCCGGAGCAGGCCTCGATCGCGGCGAGCCAGCTCAGCGACCTGCCCCGGCTGCTCGAGCCGTGGCGGGACACCGTCGACGAGGTGGTGCTCGTCCCGATCCGGGCGGACGAGGCGGGCCCGGCCCGCGACCTGGTGGACGCGGCCATCGCGGCCTTCTGATGCCCGCCCGCTACGGCTGCGGGTCGGGAGTACTGAGGAAGTCGCTGAGCGCGCGGTAGTACGGGGCGACCGTGGTGAGGTCGGCGTATTCCGCGGGGCCGTGCTGCCCCGCCCCGCCCACGCCGAACGCGACGGCGGGGATGCCCAGCTGGCCGTAGAAGCGCCCGTCGCTGACGCCGTGCTTGCGCAGCAGCCCGCCGGCGTAGCCCTGCCGCCGGGCCGCCTGCTGGAGCCGGCGGACCTCGGGCTGGCCGGCGTCGGCCCGGTGCGGCGGGTCGAGGATATCCACCACCGGCGTGACGCCTGGCTCGCAGAAGCCCTGCAGGTAGGCGGTGACCTCGGCGCTGGTCTTGCCGTTCAGGTCGGCGTCCCCGGCCGGGAAGCGGATGTCCAGCAGAGCCTCCGCGTCCTCCGGTACCTGGTTGCGCGCCTGGTTCCGGGTCCGGACGCGGGCCAGGGTCACCGTGGTCCGCCAGGCTTCCCCGGCCGGGACCGGGTACCTGGCCAGCAGGCTGGCCACGCTGGCCTGCAGCTTGACCAGGGCGTTGTCACCGAGCCAGGGGTAGGCAGCGTGCGCGTTGCGGCCGGCCGCGAGCAGCCGCACGACCAGCATTCCCTTGCACTCGCTGACGACGTCCAGGCCGCTGGTCTCGCCGACGACGACGAAACGCCCCCTGACCCCGCGGTCGAGCTGATGCTGGGTGCCGTCCCGGCCGCCGACCTCCTCGTCGGTCACCAGCTGCAGCGCGACCGGGAACGGCAGCCGGGCCGCGTGCTCCCGGAATACCTGGGCGGCCAGCAGGCCCGACAGCTTCATGTCCTGGGCGCCGCGGGCGAACAGGCGGTCACCGTCGCGGCGCGGCCGGAACTGGCCGGGCGGAGCCGGCACGACGTCGAGATGGGCGTTGAGGATGACGCGGAAGTCCCGGCGTCCGGGCCCGGGGTAGACCAGGGCACTCGGCTTGCCGCCGGACTCGAACCGCTCCACCGTGAACCCCGGCCCGACGAAGTCCAGGACGTAGTCCAGGGCCCGGCGGAGCTCGCCGGGCCGATCGCTGACCGACGGGATGGCCAGAAGCTCACAAGCCCGGCTAAGGAACAGCTCAGCATTCATGACTCTATGGTCACACTGGCCCGTGGCTGTCTCCGCCCGGCGCTCCCCTGTAGGTGCCAGCGGCAGAGGCGTCAGTGCCCATGACCGTTGTCCTGCGGCCGTACCGGTTCCTTCGCCCCGCGGGCCTCGAAGACCAGGCAGGTCGTGGTGGCGTGCGCGAACAGGGTCCCGTCGGGGCCGGTGATCTGGCCGGACGCGGTGGCCACCCGTCGGCCGGCCGTCACCACCTGCCCGGTCGCGATCACGTGCGGCGTGCGCACGGTGAGCGCCTTGACCAGGTTCACCTTCAGCTCGAGGGTGGTGTAGGCCTGCCCGCGGCCGAGCGAGGAATGCACGGCGCAGCCCATGGCCGAGTCGAGCAGGGTGCAGAACACCCCGCCGTGCACCGAGCCGATCGGGTTGTACAGGTGCTCGCCGACCTCCAGGCCGAACGCGACCCGGCCCGGCTCGACGCTGTGCACGCTCATGCCCAGCAGGGCGGCGATCGGCGCGCCCGGGATGCGGCCCTCCGCGATAGCGGTCAGGTACTCCAGGCCGCTGAGGTCACGGGCGAGCGCCGCCCCGATCAGCGGGTCCTGCCAGGTGACCTCGCGGCGGCGCACCGCGTCGTCGCTGGCCGGGGGGATCGCCTCATGGCTGAGTTCTTGCATGGAACCCAGCTTAGCCTGCTCATCCGCATCGGTGTCATCCCGCCTTGCCTGGTGTTGGCAGGGCAGGCCGGCGACCTCTATGGTTGGCACATGCCAATGGCCAGAACCGTGGGCTCTGGCAGGCTGTGCGCCCGGGAGGGGCATGCCGCGGACCGCCGGCGTTCCCCGAAGCCCGGGCCGGAGGGCCGCGAGCGTGACCGGGACTAGCCCCACGGCGCGCCAGCGTGAGCTGGGCGCGCGACTACGCGGGTTCCGTGCCGAACGCGGCATGACGGTCGAGCACGTCGCCGGCGAGCTGCTCTGCTCGGCCACCAAGATCAGCCGCCTGGAGACCGGGGCGCGTCGTCCGAGCCTTCGCGATGTGCGGGACCTGTGCGCGCTGTACGGACTCGACGAGCCGACCTCGGTCGAGCTCATGAGCCTGGCCCGGGGGGCACGTGAGCAGGGCTGGTGGACTAAGTATGAGGATCTCAGCCTAGACCCCTATATCGGACTTGAACAGGAAGCTGCGGCGATCACCTGTTTTTCGATGAGCTATTTTCCCGGGCTCCTGCAAACGGCGGGCTATGCCGATAGCATCATCAGGGCAATAGCGCCGAAAATGGATTCGCGCATTGCCGGACAGCGCGTGGAGGCCCGGTTGCGCCGTCAGCAGGTCCTGGAGAAGGCTAATCGGCCCCGATATGATGTGCTGCTCGATGAAGCCGTCATGCACCGCGGCGTTGGCGGGCCGGGAGTGATGGCAGCGCAACTCGACAGGGTTCTCGAGATCATGAGGCGGAGGAAGGCGGCAGTCCAGGTGATTCCCTTCTCGGCCGGCGCTTATGCGGCCGTTGACGGGTACTTCGCCCTCCTGGAGTTCGGTGAGAACTCGGACCTGTGGCCGATGGTCTTCGTCGAGGGGCTTTCTGCGAACCAGTACCTCGAGCGCAAGACGGATATAGCTCGCTACCGCGAGACCGTTGAGTATCTGCGTGACCGCGCACTGAACCTGCGCAGATCGGCAGAGCTGATCATGGCAATACGAGACAATTATGCCAGTAAGTAATCAACTTGCCGCATAGTCTCTCTTCACTTTCCGTTACTGAAGGGAACTTTAGTGTCAAAGCATTCGTCGGCCGCCGAGGGCCTTGAATGGCGTGTCTCGCGAACCTGCGACGCAGGTGCGTGTGTTGGCGTTGCGCGCAGTGGCGACTCCATCTTGATCGGGAACACCAGTGTTCCCGGCGGGGCCGTTAGCGAATTCTCGATAGAAGAATGGCAGCAGTTCCTGGCAGGTGTTAAGCTCGGCGATTTCGACGAGCTTACCTGAGCTTTCCCGGATTTGCGTAAGGGCCGATACGGACTATCGGCCCTTACTTTATCCGCTGATAATCCCTTGGCACTCTCATGATCCTCGGGCATTGTGGACTGGGTGAGTACCCCCGACCCGCCGCCGGACACGCAGGACCTTCGCGGGCTGGCGCGCAGCCTGCGGCTGCTGTTCGAGTTCGGCACCCAGGCGCTGCTGGAAGACACCGAGCCCTCCGAGTTCGCCGTGCGGATCAGCGGCCACCTCGGCTGCGAGCTGACCGCCATCGTGCTGGTCGCCGAGAGGTTCCCCAAGTGGGAGCACGTGAACATCCAGCGGGGAGTCGATGCCTATCTGGGTAGCCAGCGAGATGACCCGGAGTGGTTCGGCCTGCCCGGCAGCGGGCGTCACCCGCACGAGGACATCCTGGCGCTGATCAGCTCCCCGGCCTCGCAGTTCGGGGCGTTCCGGGGGCCCCGGCGGCGCGGTATGCCGGGCGGGGACGCCGCCGTCAGCGGCGGCGGGGCCGCGAGCTACGGCACCACCGCGATCGGGCCGGAGGAGAACACCGAGGTCGTGACCTTCGGCCTGGTCGCGGCGGCCGCGCCGGACGGCGCCCCGGTGGTGATCGGCATCCGGGACGAGAGCCAGTTCGGGGCGCCCGTGTGCAATCTCGAGATACTCGCGGCCGACCGGGAGGCGGCCGCCGCCACGCGCGACGAGATCGGGCGGCTGATGCGGATCCACGACGTGTACCGCGGCCAGGTTCTCAGCTTCACCGAGAGCGAGCACCACGGCAACGAGCTCGTCTCCTTCCTGCCCCGGCCCGCGGTCACGGCCCAGGACATCGTGCTGCCCGGCGGCGTGCTCGACAGCATCGAGCAGCACATCATCGGCATCGCCGAATGGTCACAGGACCTGCTCAGCGCGGGTCAGCATCTCAAGCGCGGCCTGCTCCTGCACGGACCGCCCGGGACCGGGAAAACCCACACGGTCCGGTACCTGACGGCGCGGCTGGCCGAGAGCACGGTCATCTTGCTCACCGGCCGCTCCATCCGGTTCATCGACGCGGCCGCCGCGCTGGCCCGCCGCCTGCAGCCGTCCATGGTCGTTCTCGAGGACGTCGATCTCGTGGCCACCGACCGTGACTACACGACGGACGGCAACCCCCTGCTGTTCTCCCTGCTCGATGCCATGGACGGCATCGGCGCGGACGCCGACGTCACCTTCGTGCTGACCACCAACCGGGCGGACATCCTGGAAAGCGCCCTGGCGGACCGGCCGGGCCGGGTTGACCTGGCGATCGAGATCCCGCGGCCTGACGCGGGCTGCCGCGAGCGCCTGTTCCGCCTCTATGTACGCGACCTGGCCCTGGACGCCGACCTGGGGCCGGTGGTGGCGGGCACGGACGGCGTTACCGCTTCCTTCGTCAAGGAAATGATCAGGCGGACCGTCCTGGCGTCGCTGCGGGCGGGCGAGCGGCCGCCGGTGCTGCGCGACGCCCACTTCACCGCGGTGCTGGCCGAGATGAACGGGGAACGGCAGGCCCTGACCCGCTCCTTGCTCGGAGTCGAGGCCGGCGAGGACGCCGCCGGAGCGGATCCAGACGGCCGCCTGATCCGTCACCGCCGCTTCCGGTGAGTGAGGCCGACGAGCTGACGGCGGAGCTGGCCGCATCGTACTGGCGGGCCTATGACCAGCGGCTGGCCGAGACCGGCTTCGGCGTCATCGCCCGGCAGCTGCCGGGCCTGATCGGCCAGGCGATCCGGCTGGGCTGGGAAGCGAACCGGCGGGACACGGCGGCTGCCATCGGGCTGAACCTGGTCTCGGGGGTGCTGTCCGGCTTCGCCTTGCTGGCGACCACGGGCGTGCTCGAGGCGCTGTTCGCGGCCGGGCCGACACCGCACCGGGTCCGCGCGGCCCTGCCCTCGCTCATCGTGGTGGCCGTGGCCGTGGCCGGCCGGGCCGCCCTGCAGGCCGCCGCGGGCTGGGCCCAGTCCAGGCTCCACCCTCAGGTAGACCGGGTAGTGGAGCTCCGCCTGCTGGACCTGACGACCCAGGTCGAGCTGTCCGCTTTCGATGACGCCGAGTTCTACGACGCCATGCAGCGCGCTCGCGACCGGGGCCTGTACTCAGCTCCCCAGGTCGTGACCAACGTGCTCGACTGCGTGACCGGGGCGGCCGGGATCGTGTCGGCCGCGGTCGTGGTGGCCGTGCTCCAGCCGGTCCTGCTCGTGCTCCTGCTGCTCGCCGAGCTGCCCGGCGGCTGGGCCGCGGTCCGCGCGGCCCGGATCGGCTACATCACCAACTTCGCGCTGGCCGACAGCCACCGCCGGAAGTGGATCCTGACCGACCTGATGGCCGAGCGCCGCACCGCGGCCGAGATGCGCTCCTTCACGCTGCGGCACTTCATGCTGGCCCGGGTGGCCAGGCTGGCCGCCTACGCCCGGGATGCCCAGCTGAAAGCAGCCGGCCGTCAGGCCCTGACCCGGATCACGGCCCAGGCGGCCGGGGGAGTCGCCACCGCGGCCGTCTATGCCGCGCTGGGGGTCCTGCTCGCCGTCGGCGCGCTGCCGCTGGCCGTCGCGGGGACGGCGGTGCTGGCCATCCGGTCAGCGCAGGCGTCGCTGAACATGCTGCTGTTCGCGGTGAACCAGTGCTACGAAGAGGGCCTGTACTTCTCGGACTACCTGGCCTTCTGTGCCGACGCGGCCCGGCGGATACCGCCGCCGGGCCGCAGGCCCGCACCCGCCGGCTTCGACCGGATCACCGCCGATGCCATCACCTTCTCCTATCCTGATACCGACGCCGCGGCGCTGCGTGAGGTCAGCGTCGAGATCCGCCGCGGTGAGGTCATCGCCCTGGTGGGCGAGAACGGATCGGGCAAGACCACCCTGGCCAAGATCTTGGCGGGCCTCTACCGGCCGGACCACGGGACGGTGCGCTGGGACGATGCTGACATCGCCGGCGTCGATCCCGAATCGCTGCGGGAACAGATCGCCGTCATCGCCCAGGATCACGCGAACTGGCCGCTGACCGTGCGCCACAACATCGGCATGGGCCGCGGCGCGGATCCGGACGCGCTGGCCGCAGCGGCGGTGGCGTCCGGGGCGGACACGGTGATCGCCAAGCTCCCGCACGGTTACGACACGCTGCTCGACCGCCGCTTCAAGGACGGGGCCGAGCTATCCGGCGGCCAGTGGCAGCGGATCGCGGCCGCCCGCGGTTTCTACCGGTCAGCGTCCCTGCTGATCATGGACGAGCCGACGGCCGCCCTCGACGCCCGCGCCGAGTATGCCCTGTTCAGCTCCATCCGCGGGCAGGCCGCGGGCCGCAGCGTGCTGCTCATCACGCACCGGCTGGCCAGCGTCAGGCACGCGGACCGGATCTACGTGCTGCGCGACGGCCAGGTCATCGAGCAGGGCGTGCATGCCGACCTGCTCGCGCTGGGCGGCCAGTACGCCGAGCTGTTCACCCTGCAGGCCTCCCAGTACGACCGGTAGGCGGCTCGATTATCGCGGCCCGGCAAGGGAAGCAGAGGGGACATGCTAGCCATCGTCGCGGCGATCATCTTCGCCATCGCCTGGATTCTCAATGCCACTGGCACCGCCACCAACGCGTGGTTCTCCGTCACTGACCTGCTGCTCATCGGCCTGGCCAGCCTGGCATTGCACCAGGCCGGCGTCGGGACCGCCGGGGTCAGGCGCCGCTAGGGATCCGCCCTGACGGCGCCGCCCACGACGTCGGCCGCGACGATCGCGAGCTTGCGGCGTTCCGTCCGGGCCTGCGCCCTGAGCTGCACATAGGCGGCGTGGGCGGTGATGCCCTGCTGGCCGATGAGGACCCCCTTGGCCTGCTCGATGATGGCCCGGGAGTTCAGGGCCGACTGGAGCTGGGCGGCCAGCTCGGTCTGCTGCTCGCCGAGCAGCATGCTGGCGATGAGCAGCGCGGCCAGGTCGGTGAAGGCCAGCAGGGCGAGCTCGGCCTCGGGCGCCCAGGGACGGCGTTCCTCGGATATCACCGCCACCACGCCCACCGCGTCCTGGTTGTAGGGGATCGGGCTGGCCAGCACGGCCCGGACCCCGCGGGCCACCGCGTGCTGGCTGAACGACGGCCACCGCTGCTCCTCGGCGAGGTCCTCCGCCCCGACCAGCTCCTTGTCCTCGAAGGCGGCGATGCACGGGCCTTCCCCGTGGCGGATCTGCAGTTCCTCGAGGTGCCTCATCCGGTCATCGGATACCGCGGCGTTCAGCAGGTGGTGGTCGACGTCGGCGAGCATCAGGCCGGCGCCGTCCACGGAGAAGATCGTGTGCGTGGTCTGGACGATGCGGTGCATCGCGTCCTCGACCCGCATCTCGCCGAAGCGGAGCTTGCCGAGTTCGTTCAGCGCGTGGCGCACGTCGTGTACCGAGACGCTCATTTTTTCCGCTCCCCCTTAAGACTTCGATGTCGCAGTAGGCATCGAGGCCGGTGAGCCCGAGGATACGGCGTACCCCCGGACCCGGGTGCCGGATGACCGGCCGGCCGCCGTCGCGCAGCCACGACCCGGATCCCGCGATCAGCCGGGCCGATCCGCAGTCCATGAAGCTCGTTCCGGCCAGGTCGAAGACCAGCCGTCCCGGCTTGTCCCGGGAAACGAGGGCCAGCTGCCCGGCGAGGACGGGCAGCGTCACCAGGTCGAGCTCGCCCCGGATGACGATCGTGACGGCGGCCGGGCTCGCGGACACCTCGACCGTGACCCGGCTGGGGCGCCGGCCGTCATCCTCCCGGCCGCCCATCAGCCGCACTCCGCGGAACAGAGCCACGTCATGACGACTCCCCACTCGCCAGCAGCAGGCTTCAGCCGGCTGCTGTCAGGGGGCCTCTTCCGGCCGCTGGCCAGGAAGGTGCGGGGTCAGCATCGACCTTGCGGCGGGCCGCAGGGTTCTGGGCGGCATCACGATTTCCTCAAGTATGCCCCACCTGGCCCGGGCCGCGAGCCGCTCACGCGCGTCTGCGATGGTGTTGTTATGGCATGGATTGAGCTTGACGGGGCGGTCAACGTGCGCGACCTGGGTGACCTGCCCACCGAGGACGGCCACAAGACCGCCCGGGCCAGTTTGCTGCGCGCGGATAACTTGCAGGAACTGTCGCCCGCCGACATCACCAAACTGGTGCGCGACTACGGCGTGACCACCGTCGTGGACCTGCGCAGCACCAACGAGCTAGCCGCCGAGGGACCGGCTCCGCTGGACGCCGTGGCCGGCGTACGGCACGCGCACCACCCGGTGCTGCCCGAGGTCGGCGCGAACACCGACGTGGTTGCCGACGCGCTGCTGGCGCGCGACCAGATGGACCGGACCCGGTACCCCGACGACCCGGTCTGCGGGCACTATCTCGGCTACCTGGAAGACCGCCCCGATCAGGTGGTCGGGGCCATCCGCACCATCGCGCACGCCGAGGGCGCGGCCGTGGTCCACTGCGCGGCGGGCAAGGACCGGACCGGCGTGGTGGTGGCGCTCGCGCTCACCGTGGCCGGGGTACCCGCCCAGGCCGTGGCGGCCGACTACGCGGCTACCGCGGAGCGCACCGAGGCCATCGTGGCCCGGCTGGCCCGGTCGCGCCTGTACGTCCGCGACATCACCAGCAAGCCCGCTGACCTGCACCGCCCCCGGCAGGAGACAATGACCGCCTTCCTCGAGCAGATGGACGCGCGCTACGGCGGGGTCGCGTCGTGGCTGACCGGTAACGGCTTCAGCCCCGAGGACCTGGACACGCTGCGGGTCAAGCTCCGGGCAGGCGCTTGAGCGGGAACGGCGGGGCGACGCGCAGTTCCACGTTACGGTCGGCGGCGGTGCCGGCCATCGCGGTGATGTCCAGCGGGATGTTGGCCGCGATCTCGCGGTGCAGCGCGGCGAGGTCATCGGTGGTCTCCGCCGGCACCGCCGGGGCCAGCGGGGTGTCGTGATCCACCATCGTGGTCACGATGGACAGGTAATCGCCGTGGTCGACGAGCTCGACCACCCGGGTCTGGCACGGCCAGTCCACCACCGCGCACGTGGTCACTTCCCAGAACCCGTGCGCCGGGCCGGCCGGGTCGGGGCGCGGGCAGATCGTGTTGGTGTGGGTGTGACCGTTCAGCCACAGCACCACGTTGGGGAACCGGTGCAGCAGGGCTACCAGCCCCGCACCGAGCATCGGCTCGCCGTCCGGGCCGGCGTGGCCGCCGCGGGTGTTGTCCAGGGTGCCGGTGCCGTGGTGCGAGAACACGACGACCAGGCGGTCGTCGTGGCCGGTCCGCACCTCGGCGCCGTCGGCCCCGCGGTAGGCGGAGTGCACCTCGGCCAGCCGGGTCTGCAGCCAGCGGGCCTGCTGGGCGTCCAGGCAGCCGGACGCCCCGCCGGCCAGGCAGTTGGTGTCGAGCGCGATGAACCGCACCGCGGCCGTGTCGTGGACGTAGTAAGCCGTGCCGTCCAGCCGGTTCCGTTCGGTGAATCCGTGGCCGAACGGCCGTGAGCCGGCCCGCAGGTGGGCGTCGACGAAGTCCCGCCGGGTGATCGGACGGCGGAAGGGATCGGGCGTGACCGGCCGGTACGGGCCGGCCATGAACGCCTCGGGACGCTCGGTGAACTCCTTGAGCGCCTGGTCATGGTCGAAGCCCGCGGGCAGGCCGAACGGCTTCTTGCCACCGGTCAGCGCGGCCGCGAGCCCCGGTGTCTGGGTGCCGACGCCCTGGTTGAGGGCCTCGTGGTTACCGAAGCAGGACAGCCAGGGGATGCTCAGGCCGGCCGCCGCGAACTCACGCAGCGCGCGCTGCAGCAGGCCGGGGTGGTCCGGGAAGCCGAGCTCGCGCCGGAAGAAGTCCGGCCCGCCGGCGCCCGGGCCGTCCGGCCGCCAGAAGATGTCACCCGGCCAGTCCGTCCCCTGCACGCCCTCGTAGTCCGGGCCGCCGGAGTCGGCGGAGACCACGCCGCCGTCGAACAGGGCCAGGAAGGCCTGCAGTTCGTTCCACTGGGCGTTGTCGATCGCGTCGCCGGTGGTCACCGCCAGCTGCGGGGGCAGGCCGGTGGCCGGGCCGTGCACCGCGCCGACGGTGCGCAAGGTGGCGTCGACGGCGTGTACCGTGAGCGCCTCCTGCGGCCGCTGCACCGGGATGATCCCGGCGTACCGGCGGTCGGCGAAGTTCGCGTTGAGGAACTCGAACCGGGTCGGCGACTGGACGTCCGCGAGCTGGAGATCGGTGATGTGGACCAGGCAGAGCAGCGCCCGGCCGGGGCCGGGCTCGGGACCGGCCGGGCCGGACGCGCCGAAGTCGTCCCGGATGAGGTGCGGCTCGCCCGCCCCGGCCTCGACGGCCCGGTACGGGGCGAGCCGCCCGCTGCGGAGCACCGCCCCGGGGCCGAGCCTGCGCTGCGTGGTCAGCAGAGGGTGGTGACCGCTCACGCCTCTTCCCCGACGGCCGGCTCCGAGGCCGCGGACACCAGGACGGGATCGCGCCGGATGGCCAGGGTGACCCGGCCGCCCGCGGTCAGGGTGGTCGCGTCCGACGTGGGGAGCTGGGCCAGGACCGAGGTGCCGCCCAGGTCGACCGTGACCCGGCTGGTCGCGCCCAGGAAGGTGACGGCGATGACGGTGCCCGTCAGCGGGCCCGATTCCGCCGCGGCATCCGACGCCAGGCTGACCGCTTCCGGCCGGATCAGCGCCACCACCTGGCCGTCGGGCACGTCGTTCTCCACGAGCGGCAAGGTGATGCCGCGGACGGTTACCTCACCGCCCTTGACCTGGCCGTTCAGCCGGTTGGAGAGGCCGACGAACTCGGCCACGAACGAGGTGGCCGGGCGCGAGTAGACCTCGGTCGGCGGGGCGAGCTGCTCCAGGCGGCCGTCCTTCATGACGCCGACGCGGTCGGCGATGGCGAGCGCTTCCTCCTGGTCGTGGGTGACGAACAGCGTCGTGATGCCCACCTCGAGCTGGATCCGCCGGATCTCGTCCCGCAGCTGGGCCCGGACCTTGGCGTCCAGGGCGGACAGCGGCTCGTCGAGCAGCAGCACCTGCGGCTCGATGGCCAGCGCCCGGGCCAGGGCGACCCGCTGCTGCTGGCCGCCGGACAGCTGATGGGGATACCGGTCCGCCTGCACGGAGAGCCCGACCAGGTCGAGCATCTGCAGCGCCCGCTTGTCCCGCTGGGCCGTGGCGACCTTGCGCAGGCGCAGCCCGAACGCCACGTTCTGCCGCACTGTCATGTGCGGGAACAGCGAGTAGGCCTGGAAGACCATGCCCATGTCGCGCTTGGCCGCCGAGAGGTGGGTGATGTCCCGGCCGCCGACGGTGATCCGCCCGGTGTCGGCGTCCTCGAGGCCGGCCAGCAGGCGCAGCGTGGTGGTCTTGCCGCAGCCCGACGGGCCGAGCAGCGCGATCAGCTCGCCCGGCTGCAGCGTCAGGTCCAGGTGGTCGAGCGCGACGACGGGGCCGTAGTGCCGGCTCAGGCCTTCGAGCCGTACCTCCACGGCATCCTGGGCCGTCCTGGTTTCCGATGCAGCGGTCACGAGTTGTACCTCATCATCTGCGGCCGCGGCGGGCGCGGCCGGCGTAGGACAGGATCAGCAGCAGGACGAAGGCGAACAGCAGCGCCGCCGTCGAGGTGGAGAAGATGACCCCGGCGTTGGGCGTGTTCCGGCTGATGGAGTACAGCTCAACTGACAGGTTGTTGTACAGCAGCAGGAAGGCGATGGTGAACTCGCCCAGCACCAGCGAGCAGGTCAGCAGCAGCGCGTTCAGGATGGCCTGCCGCATGTTCGGCATGATGACCCGGACCATCACCGTGAACCAGCTCGCCCCGAGGCTGCGCGCGGCCTCGGACAGGGTCGGCACGTCGATGGCGCTCAGGCCGGCCGCCAGCGACCGGTAGGCATAGGGCAGGGCCAGGATCACGTAAATCCAGAACAGCATCAGCGAGGACAGGCTGTAGTGCTGGATCCGGTTGTAGATCGGGCCGAGCCCCACCACCAGCACGATCGCCGGGATGGTCAGCGGGAGCAGGGACAGGAACTCCATGGTGCGGGCCAGCCACTGCACCCGCAGCCGGACCCAGATCATCGTCGGCACCAGCAGCACCAGCGTGACCGCGCTGGTGATGACGGCCAGCTCCAGCGTGATCTCGATCGAGCTGATCAGCGGCGGGACGCCCTCGCCCTGGTAGGAGGCGATCTGCTTCCAGGCCGCCCCCGACCAGGTGCCGAGCTTGGCTCCCTCCAGGGAGAACCGCAGCATGGCCAGCATCGGCAGCAGGAAGAACAGCCCGAAGATGGTGAAGACGACGTAGCGGAAGACGTTCAGCCGCCGCTTGCGGCCGGCGTGCATCCCGCGCGGCCGGGAGGCCGCCGCCGAAGCCGGCGTCTCGCCGACGGAGGCTACCGCAGCCATCGGACCGCCCTTCGCTGCAGCAGCGCGTAGCCGGTCATGACGATGGCCACGCCGATGATCATGCCGAAGGCGAGCAGGTCGGCCACGTTGACGTTGCTGAGTCCTACCTCGCTGGACAGCGCGGTGCTGATCTGCTGCGGCACGATGTACGCGATCTGGTTCTCCCAGGCCACGATCGTGGCGAAGGCGGACAGCGCGTTCGCGAACAGCAGCAGCAGGCCGCCGAGGAAGGCCGGCATCAGCAGCGGGCCGCCGACGTAGCGCCAGTACTGCCAGGCGGAGGCGCCGAGGTTCTCCGAGGCCTCCCGCCACTGGACCTTCACCCCGTCGATAGCGGGCAGGAAGACCAGCACCATCAGCGGGATCTGGAAGTAGGCGTAGATCACCGTGATGCCCCACGGGAAGCTGTAGAACCAGCTGGCGTGGAACAGCAGCCCGACCGGGCCGATCAGGACCAGGAAGGCGAACGCCAGCGTGACCCCGCCGGTCTGGGCGAGCACGCCCGAGCCGGCCAGGTACAGCCGCCGGACCACGCCGTCCGGGTTGCCGGATGCTATCGCGTAGGCCAGGATCGCGCCGAACACGGCCCCGATCACCGAGGACAGGATGCACAGCTTGAACGAGCCGATGAAGTAACCGCGCACCAGCGGATCGCCGAGCTTGGCGATGTTGGCGAACGCCCAGCCGCCGGCCGGGTTCTTCAGTGAGTCGACCACCACGATCCCGGTCGGCCACAGCAGGAAGACCGCGACGTAGGCGAGGAACGGGACGGTGCCGACCCAGGACGGGGCGGACAGCCGGCGCCCGGCCCTCGCGGGCCGGGCGCCGGTTTCAGTTGTCGCAGCGACAGCCACGTTCCCTCGCTAGCTAACGGCCTTCGCCCAGTTCGACGCCAGGAAGTTGGCGGCGTCGGTGTTCTGGGAATTACTGAGGAAGACGGGACTGCCGGTCACCGCGGGCAGCTTGCTCGCCGCGGCCTTGTCGATGGAGCCGTTGGACTGCATGGCCTGCTGCTCCACCGGCCGGGCGCCGCCCTGGAGCCAGAGGTTCTGCCCGCCGTCGGCGGCCTGCGAGTACAGGAATTCCTCCCACAGCCTGGCCGCGGCCGGGTGCGGCGCGTTCTTGTTGATGGCCTGCGCGTAGTACCCGCCCAGGATGGCGTTCTGCGGGATGAACACCTTCCAGTTCGACACGCCCACGTAGCTCGGCAGGTTGAGGTAGTCCCAGTTGAAGACCACCTTGGTCGTGCCGGCCTTGATCGTGGCGCCGGTCGCCTGCACCGGGTTGAAGTTGCCGGCCGCCTTGAGCTTCTTGAAGAAGTCGACGCCCTGGGAGATGCTGCCGGCCGATCCGCCCTCGGCCAGGCTGGCCATCATCACGCCGTTCAGCGCGGCGTTGGCCGAGGTCGGGTTGCCGTTCAGGGCGACCGCGCCCTTGAACTTGGGGCTGAGAAGGTCGTTGAGCGAGCTGATCGTGCCGTAGCTGCTCGAGTACCCGACCGCCATGTAGCCGCCGTAGTCCTCGTACCAGGTGCCGTTGGCATCCTTCTGCGCGTCGGGGATGTCCGACCAGGTGCTGACCTTGTACGGCGCGAACAGGCTGGTGTTGGCCAGCGCGACGGCCTGGCCCACGTCCACCACGTCCGGCGCCTTGGCGGTGCCGTTCTCCGACTTGATCGCGTTGACCTCCTGCTGGCTGGAGCCGTCAGGCAGGGCGGAGTTGATCTTGATGCCGTACTTGTCCGTGAAGGCCTTCAGGATGGCGCCGTAGTTCGCCCACGTCGGCGGCAGGGCGATGACGTTGAGCGTGCCTTCCTTCTTGGCCGCGGTCACCAGGGCGCTCATGCCGCCGCCGGCCGAGACCGAGGCCTGCGTGGACCAGTTGGTGCCGCCCGAGCTCCCGGAGGAACCAGAGGACGAGCAGCCGGCCGCGAACAGCGTCGCCACGGCGACGCCTGCCAGCGCGAGTCGATGTGAGGATCTCACTAGTGCCTCCTGAAAAGCTTCCCTACCCGAGGTCGATGGCTGCCCGAAAAGGCCCTGTCCTGAAAAGGCTCTGCCCAAAAGACATGGCGGCGTTACCTAAACGGTTTGCCCGGACACCTCTCCCCCAGCTAATTGTGCAGGAAAAACGCACCTAAAACGTTTAGCGTTCGCATGCTCACACACCCGTCGCGAGAGTGTCAAGACTCGTTACCGAGTTGCCGCACTGAGCCGGGTAAACACCTGGTTAACAGGCTGCGGACGGGCTCTGAAGAGACGCGCGCTCGACCAGTTCGACCGGGGCGACGTGGTCGCCGGAACCGCCCTGGCCGAGAAGGCGCGCCATCAGCGCCCGGCCCATTTCCCGGCCGTCCAGCCGAATGGTCGCCAGCGGCGGGTCGAGCAGTTCCGAGGTCGGCAGGTCGTCATGCCCGATGACGGAGACGTCCGGCCCGATCCGCAGGACCAGGTCCCGGGCCGTCTGGTAGATGCCGAGCGCGGTGTAATCGGAGTTGGTGATGATCGCGGTGGGGGCGTGCGGCTGGGCCAGCAGGGCCCCGGCCGCCTTGCGCACGTCGGCGATCGTCAGCGGCGACCGCATGATGACCGGCTCGATGACCAGCTCACGGGCCAGCCGCCGGAAGTGGCGCAGCCGGTCCGGGTCGGCGACCAGGCCGCGCGGTGCGGACAGGAACGCCACGCAGGAATGGCCGAGCCCGGCCAGGCGGCGCATGGCCAGCCCGACCGCGGCGGCGTTGTCCGGGTACACCCGCGATACGCCGGTCATGCCCTCCACCGCCGCGTTCAGCGCCACCAGCGGGGTGCCCGGCCGCAGTTCCTGCCACAGCCGCAGCGACTCGCCCCGGCCCACCGGGGCGATGGCCAGCCCGGCCAGGCGCTGGGCCGCCATCTCCCGGACCAGCCGCTGCTCACGCTCGGCCGAGTAGTGCGAGTCGAGCAGGACCAGGGTGGCCCCGGCCTCGCTGGCCGCCCGCTCGGCCCCGGTCAGCACCTCGAGGAAGAAGGGATTGCTGAAATTGCGGATGACGAGGCCGTAGGTGGTGGTGCGGCCCCGCCGCAGTGCCTGCGCCTGCGGGTTGGCCCGGTAGCCGAGCTCATCCGCGGCCGCCAGGATCCGGCGGCGGGTGTCGTCGGCCACGCCGGGCTGGCCGTTCAGGGCGAAGCTCACCGATGCCACCGAGACGCCGGCCAGCCGGGCCACGTCCCGGATCCCCGCTGGCTGCCGCCCTCCGCCCTGCTGACTCGTCATGGCCTTGCCTACGGTTATGACGCTCTGCTTCCCCCAGATAGGAGCGGAGGTACGTCGCTGAGCGCACATCCTAACCACCCGGTCGCGCTGCCGGCCAGAGGCCGGATGCGGCTATCAAGCTGTCCGTTAACCGATGTCCGCCGGCCACGAGCTGGCAACCTCCCGTTTGTCTTGGCTAGCCATCATTCCGACTTGTCTAGCCAAGATTGGCATCTTGGTCCCCGCATCGCGGGGACTGTGGCTTGGGAGGGAAATTGCGAGCAAGGCACGCTATGGCGGCCGCCGCCGCGGTGGCCGGCAGCCTGCTGCTCGCGCTGCCGCAGCTCTTCGAGCTCGAGCAGCGGCAGCGCGAGCGGTAACTCGGGCAGCGGGACCAACTGGGCCACGGCCGCCTCCGTCGCCGCCGGAGGCGGCATGAACGCGCTCGTCGCGGCGGCCAAGTCCGAAGGCACGCTCAACGTCATCACCCTGCCTTCGAACCGGGCCAACTACGGCACGATCATGAAGGACTTCACCGCCAAGTACGGCATCAAGATCAACGATGCCAACCCGGACGGGTAGCCGTCGCGCACACCGAGCACGCCGGCGGCTCGGTGGCGGTGACGTTCGCCCCCGATCAGCACCGGTCCACCTTCTCCCGGTCCTGGCTCATCGCCCGGGGCGCGCTGGCCGAAGCCGCCGGGGCGCCCGCCCCGGTGGTGGCCGCGGCCCTGCTGCACGACGTGGGGCACCTGCGGAGTGAGACCGACGCCCGGCACGGCGGCGGCGGCGCACGGTGGCTGGCCCAGTGGTTCGGCGCGGAGGTGACTGAGCCGGCCCGGCTGCACGTCGCGGCCAAGCGTTACCTGTGCGCACCACGGGACGGTGCGCTGGGACGACGAGGCCAAGGACCCCGCCGTCACCCCGCCCGCGTTCGCGTACTTCGCCCCGCTCCTGGAGGACCTGGCCAGCCGCTAGCGTCCGGGCCGCGGGCGGGCCGGGGTGCGGGACAGGGCGTTGACGGCGGTGGAGTTGCGGACGCTGAAGGCGACCGCGCGGCCCAGGTAGCGGTCGTCGGACCACTCGACCGCGGTCCCGGTCAGGTCGGTGGTGAGGCGGCGCTCGCGCAGCATCGGCACCCGCGGCCTGACCTCGAGCAGCCGGGCGTCCTCGGCGCTGGCCGGCACCGCGTCGATGACGTGCTCGGCGTCCGCGAAGACCACGCCCAGTTCCTCCAGCCGCTCGGTGATCGAGTCGGTGGCCAGGTCCATCCCGGCCACCAGCACGCCGACCCGGTCCGGGTAGACGCCGCGCTCGATCATCACCGGGTGGCCGGAGAGCAGCCGGACCCGGGTCAGGTGGTAGACCTGCGCCCCGGCGGGCAGCGCCAGCCGCTCGGCCTCGGCCGGCCTGGCCGGCCGGCGGCGGATGGCGACGACGCGGCCGCCGGGCTCCTCGCCCAGGGCCCGCGCCCACCGGGAGAAGGACAGCAGCTCGCCGAAGCTCTGCACCCGCGGCCCGCCCACGACCACCCGGCGCGCGCCGCGCCGGGACGCGATGACCCCGTCGGCGCGCAGCGCCGCGAACGCCTGGCGGATGGTGCCGCGGGAGACCGAGTACCGTTCGGCCAGCTCGTGCTCCGACGGCAGCCGGGTGCCGGCCGCGTAGCCGCCCGCCGCGATGGCCGCCTTGATGTCATCGGCCACCTTGCGGTACAGCGACGGGGACCGGGGCACCTCCTGATCCGCTGCCATGGAACCCGAGCGTAGCGTCCTGCCTGGCTCTCCCGGCGCGGGCCGGCCCGAGCGCTTTGCGGACAGTGACCGCGATGAGTTACTTTGCTGGTCGATGGGCCTGAATTCCCGGCGTCGCGGCCAGCGGCCGCGGACAATCGCCCTCGCCTGCGGCCGTGTGCTCGCCGCCGTGCTCGCCGCTGCCCCGTTCACGGTCGCTGCCCCGGTGTCGGCTGCCCAGCGGCCGGACCCGCTGGCGCACGCGCCGCGGTTCAGGCAGGCGTTCGGGCAGCAGGTGCTGGCCAGTCCCGGCGGGGTGGCCGCCGACCCGGGCGGCGGCATCTGGGTGGCCGACACCGGTCATGGCCGGCTGGCGGAGTTCGCCCCGTCCGGGCGACTGATGACGACCATCGGCCAGGACCTGGACCACCCGGCCGGCGTCGCCACCGACGCGGCCGGGCACGTCTGGGTCGCCGATACCGGCCACGACAAGATCGTCGAGTTCTCCTCCGGCGGCCGCGTGCTGGCCAGCTTCGGCTCGGCCGGCGGCGGCCACGGCCAGCTGGACTCACCGGCCGGCCTCGCGGTCACCCCCTTCGGGGACATCTGGGTCGCCGACCAGGGCAACAGCCGGGTCGAGGAGTTCACGGCGGCCGGCGCCTACCGCACCTCGTTCACGGTGCCGACGCCGGCCGGCGTCGCGCTCGACACCCAGGGTGACATCTGGGTGTCCAGCCCCGCCTACGCCCCGGGCAACTCGGTCCGCGAGTTCTCCCCTTCCGGCCGGCAGCTGGTGTCGTTCGGCACCACCCAGGCGGGCTACGGTGACCTGAGCAACCCGGCCGGCATCGCGGTCGGGCCCGGCGGCCGGATCTACCTGGCGCAGCCAGACTACGGCCTGGTGTCGGTGTTCAGCCCGGCCGGGACCTTCTACACCGAGTTCGGCCTGCAGGGCGCCCCGGCGGGCCGGGACCTGGAGTTCCCGCGGGGCGTGGCGGTCACCGCGGCCGGGCAGGTCTGGGTGGCCGACAGCGGGCACGACCGGATCGTCCAGTTCGGCCGGGTGCCCGGCCTTCCCGCCACCGGCGCCCCGGCCGCCCCGGGCGGCCCGTCGCGGACGGTGATCATCATCGAGTGCCTGGTGGCCCTGATCATCGCGGGCCTCGGCTGGTACCTGGCCCGCCGGGCGCGCTCCGCCCCGGCGGATCCCGGCCAGGCCGATTCCGCCGGCCCGTCGCCTGCCCCGGCCGCCGCCCTGCCCGCCCCCCTGCCGACCACCTCGCCCTCCTCCCGGCCCGAGCTCACCCGCCGCCGGCTGCTGGCCACCGCCACCGCGCTGTCCGGGATAGCGGCCGGCCCGGCGGTGCTGCCGTCCAGCCTGAGCCGGGCGCTGGCCGCCACCCTCGAGAGCCCGCCGCGCGGCTCGCTCCGGGACATCGAGCACATCGTGATCCTGATGCAGGAGAACCGCAGCTTCGACCACTACTTCGGCACGATGCCGGGAGTCCGCGGCTTCGCCGACCCGGCCGCGCTCAGGCTGCCGGACGGCGGCCCGGTGTTCCGCCAGCCGTACCCGGGTCACGCCCAGGGCTACCTGACCCCGTTCCACCTGGACACCAAGGCCACCAGTGCGCAGGCGACGCCCGGCACCGACCACTCCTGGCCGACCCAGCACCTGGCCTGGAACGACGGCAAGATGGACCAGTGGGTGCGGGCCAAGGGGCCGTTCACGATGGGGTACTTCACCCAGGCCGACATCCCGTTCCAGTGGGCGCTGGCCCAGGCCTTCACGATCTGCGACCGTTACCACTGCTCGGTCCTCGGCCCGACCAACCCGAACCGGCTGTACATGTGGACCGGGATGATCGACCCGCACGGCACGGCCGGCGGCCCGGTCACCGACAACAGCCCCGCGCACAACAACGTCACCTTGTCCTGGACCACCTACCCCGAGCGCCTCCAGCGGGCCGGCGTCAGCTGGCAGGTGTACCAGGAGGAGGACAACTACGACGATAACGCGCTGGCCTGGTTCAGGCAGATCGCCGGGGCGCGGCCGGACTCGGACCTGTGGCAGCGGGGGATGCGCAGGCGCCCGGCCGGGGCGTTCGAGGCCGACGCCCGGGCGGGCCGCCTGCCGCAGGTGTCCTGGCTGGTCGCGCCCACCGCGCAGTCCGAGCACCCGGACTACTTCCCGGCCGCGGGCGCCGAGTACACCGCCGCCAAGCTGGACGCGATCGCGTCCAGCGAGGACCTGTGGCGCAAGACCTTGTTCATCGTGACCTACGACGAGAACGACGGCCTGTTCGACCACGTGCCGCCGCCGGTCGCGCCGCGCGGGACGGCGGGAGAGTACGTGGGCGGCGAGCCGATCGGGCTCGGCTTCCGGGTGCCGGCCGTCGTCGTGTCACCGTGGTCGGCCGGCGGCCGGGTCTGCTCCGACCTGCTCGACCACACCTCGCTGATCCGCGTCATCGAGAAGCGGTTCGGCGTCCGCGAGCCCAACATCAGCGCCTTCCGCCGCCAGGCCTGCGGCGATTTCACCACCGCGCTGCGCTTCTCCGGCCCGCCGTCCGGCTACCCGCGGTCACCGGCGGCCATCACGCTGGCCGCGGCCGAGGCCGGCCTGCTCACCGCCCAGCGGCAGGTCTTCGCCAACCCCGCCCCGGCGGTCCCCGCCCGCAATAAGCCGGTCAGCGGGGCCTGAGCGGGACGCCCGGCAGCGACGGCGCGGTCAGCGGGTCACCGAAGTAACCCGGGACCCGGCCGAACCTCCCGGCCGCCCAGTCCTCGCGAGCCTGCGTGATCTCCTCCCCGGACCGCGCCGCGAAGCTCCACCACATCAGCAGGGGCTCGCCGAACGGCACGCCGCCGATCACGAAGAACCGGGCCAGCCGGCGCCCGCTGGCGGGCGACAGCCGGATCCCGGGCCGGCCGGCGGGCAGGTGCGCGAGCAGCCCCGGCGCGATGAGCGCGCCCTCCACCACGGCGGAGCCGTCCACCGCGACCACGCCGTGCTCGAAGTCCGCCCGGACCGGCAGCGTGAAATCGTCCCCGCCCGGCACCGCCACCTCATACCCGGCCAGCGGGCTGAACACCTGCGCCGGGGACCGCTCGCCGCGGTACTCGCCGATGGCCACGGTCACGCTGGCGGCGCCGTCGCGGACGACCGGCAGGCCGTCGTGATGGGCGAAGCGCGGCTCGCCGTGCCGCTGCGCCGCGGGCAGCGCGATCCACAGCTGCAGGCCGTGCAGTACGGGCGGGCGGCCCGCGGCCGACTCCTGGGAGTGGGCGATGCCCCGGCCCGCGGTCATCAGGTTCAGCTCGCCCGGCCGGACCAGCTGCCGGCTGCCGAGGGTGTCGCGGTGCAGCACCAGGCCGTGGAACAGCCAGGTCACGGTCTGCAGGCCGATGTGCGGGTGGGGTGGCACCCGCATCCCCGGGCCGCGGCTGACCACGTCCGGGCCGTAATGGTCGAGGAAGCACCAGGCGCCGATGGTGCGCAGCTTCCGCTGCGGCAGCAGCCGGCGGACCTCGGTGCCGTCGCCGACGGCGGCCTTACGGCCCTCGACGGTGTATGCCCTCACGATCCAATGCTGCCACTACGGGGCCGCCGGGGGACCAGGGGCACGCCGGCCGTTCCTGATCCTGGCGCCCGTCGTTGACCGTTGCCCGCACGGCGGCAATACTCAAGTACATGCTTGACCAAACGGCGGACCTGGACCGGGTGTTCCAGGCGCTGGCCGACCCGGGCCGGCGGGTCATGATGGAGCGGCTCAGCCAGGGCCCGGCCTCAGTCAGCGAACTGGCCCGGCCGCTGGCCATGTCGCTGGCCGCCGTGCTGCAGCACGTCCAGGTCCTGGAGGCCAGCGGCCTGGTCCGGTCGCAGAAGGCCGGGCGCACCCGGACCTGCAGCATCAACCCGGCGGCGCTGCGCTCGGCCGAGCAGTGGATATCGGCCCGGCGGGCGCTGTGGGAACGCCGCCTGGACCGGCTCGGCGAGTACCTCGAGGCGGGCCCGCCTGCGGACGGAAATCCGGGTGAACATTGAGATCGGCCTGCTCGCGGCGGGTGCGGCCCTGGCGGCCCGCCCGGCGGAATTAGTACAATCCGAGCGTTGAGGGTAGTGCCCGGCCGCCGCCGCGGGCCTGCCATGGCGGCAGCATCGGAGCAGGGTCTGGGAGAAGCATGACCGAGCTCATCGCGCAGCAGTCCGACACGCACCAGAAGGCACTGCGCATCAACCTCGACCCGCGCTGGTACGGGACGATCGCGGAAATCGGGGCCGGCCAGGAGGTCGTGCGCTGGTTCTTCCGGGTCGGCGGCGCCGCGGGCACCGTGGCCAAGTCGATGTCGGCCTACGACATGGCGGTCAGCGACGCTGTCTACGGCAAGGCCGACCGGTACGTCTCGGCCGGCCGGCTGCAGGGCATGCTCGATCATGAATTCGACCTCAACGTCGAGCGCCTGGACGAGGAGCGCGGCGACTCGAACTGCTTCTTCGCGTTCGCCGACACGGTGGTGGCGCGCAGCTACCGGGGCGGCAACGAGTGCCACGGCTGGATGGGGGTGAAGTTCCAGTCCCAGACCCACGACGAGCCCAGCCAGATCGTCATGCACGTGCGGATGCTTGACGAAGAGGCCTACCTGCAGCAGGAGGCGCTCGGCATCGTCGGGGTGAACCTGCTGTACGGGGCGTTCTTCCATCACCATGAGCCGGAGAAGCTGATCGAGAGCCTGCTCGACCAGCTGACGACCGGCCGCGTCGAGATCGACATGATCGAGTTCCGCGGCATCGAGTTCCGCGGCGTGGACAACCGGCTGATGGCGCTGAAGCTGGTCCAGCTGGGGCTGAGCGGCGTGGCCATGTTCGGCCCGGACCGCGAGGTGCTGCAGCCGAGTGAGGTGCTGCGCAAGCAGGCGGTCCTGGTCGAGCGGGGCAGCTTCCGGCCGCCGACCCACGTGAACCTGGACATGCTCGCCACCGCCAAGGACAAGTTCGCGCAGGACCCGGCCGTGGAGGGCAAGCCGATCCTGCAGCTGACCGAGATCACCATGCGGAACCTGCTGGCCGAGCGGTCCGAGATCGACCGGCGGGACTTCCTGGCCCGGGCCGACCTGCTCGCCGCGTGCGGCGAGACGGTCCTGATCACGGACTACTTCGACTATTACCGGCTGGCCGCCTACATCGCCGAGCGGACCACCGAGCGGATCGGCATCGTGATGGGCGTGCCGAGCCTGATCGACCTGTTCGACGAGCGGAACCACGCGCAGCTGCCGGGCGGGATCCTGGAGAGCTTCGGCCGGCTGTTCAAGAACGGCCTCAAGCTCTACGTCTACCCGTACCGGCCGTCACCCGACGAAGAGCTCAAGACCGTGGACGACATCAAGGTCCAGGCGGAGCTCCAGCCGCTGTACGACTACCTGGCCGGCCGGGGCAGCTTCGTCAACCTGGACAACTACCGCCCGGACTGCCTGCATATCTTCAGCCGTGACGTGCTGCGGCGGATCTCCGCCAACGACGACTCGTGGGAGGAGATGGTGCCCGAGGAGGTGGCCGGCCTGATCAAGCGCCGCGGCTTCTTCAGCTACGTCAGGCCTGACGCCCGGGACTGACCCCCTCGGAGCCGGCCGGGCCGAGACGGTAGTCCCGCTGGGTGCTCGCGTAGCGGGCGAAGGCGTCCAGGGCCTCGGGGTTGGCCATCGCGTTGCGGTTGGCGGCGTCGTCCGGCCGGGCGCCCAGCAGGACCCTCCGGACCGGCACCTCCATCTTCTTGCCGGTAAGGGTGACCGGGATGGCCGGCACCGCGATGATCTTGTCGGGCACGTGCCGGGCCGTGTACAGGGCACGGAGCCGCCCGGCGATCGTGCCGCGGAGCGCGTCGTCGAGGACGGCGCCCTCGGCCAGCGTGACGAACAGCGGCATGAAGAAGCCGCCGCCCGGCAGGTCGAGGTTGACGATGAGCGCGTCCGTGACCTCCTCGACGGACTCCAGCGCGGCATAGATCTCCGCCGTGCCGATCCGGATGCCGTGCCGGTTCAGGGTCGCGTCGCTGCGGCCGAGCACGAAGCAGCCGCCGCGCTCGTTGACCATGAAGAAGTCGCCCTGGCGCCACACGCCGGGGAAGTCGCCGAAATACGTCCGCCGGTAGAGCTCGCCGTCGTCGTCGTTCCACAGCCGGACCGGCATCGACGGCATCGGCTGGGTGATCACCAGCTCGCCGACCTCCCCGGTGACCGGCTCGCCCCGCTCGCTGAACGCGTACGCGGCCACGCCCAGGTTGCGCGCCTGGTGCTCGCCCGCGTAGACCGGCAGCACGGGCGCCCCGCCGGTGAACCCGCTGCAGACATCGGTCCCGCCGCTGCCCACGTGCAGCCACAGGTCGGCCTTGACGTTGCGGTAGAACCAGGCGCTCACCTCGGCCGACACCGGTGACCCGGCCAGCATGACGGAGGCCAGCGCGGACAGGTCGTACGTGGCCGCCGGCACCACGCCGGCCTGGGACAGCAGGGCGACGTAGGCGGGGCTCGCCCCGAACATGGTCACCGCCGCGTCCTGGGCCAGCTGCCACAGCACGCCCGGTCCGGGGTACGCCGGGTTCCCGTCGTACAGCAGCGGCCTGACCCCGAGCAGCAGCGAGCTGACCAGGAAATTCCACATCATCCAGCCGCTGGTGGTGTAGAAGAACAGCCGGTCGCCCGGGTGCAGGTCCATGTTGAGCGTCTGCAGCTTCAGCTGCTCGATGAGGACGCCGCCATGGCTGTGCGTGATCGCCTTCGGCAGCCCGGTGGTGCCCGAAGAGAACAAGATCCACAGCGGATGACCGAACGGCACCTGCTCGAACTCGAACTCCGCGGCCGGCACCGGCGGGTGGTCCATGACCTCCTCCCAGGACCGCGCCCCGGCGATCGCGCCCCCGGCCGGCCCCGGTACGCCGATGACCTGCTCCAGGCCCGGCAGCAGCGCGATCACCTGCTCCAGCTCGGCGCTGCGGTCGAAGTCCCGGCCGCCGTAGCGGTAGCTGTCCACGCAGAACAGCACCTTCGGCGACAGCTGCCCGAACCGGTCGCTGATCCCGCGCCAGCCGAAATCGGGCGAGCAGCTGGTCCACACCGCGCCGATGCTGGTCGTGGCGAGCATCGCGATCACGGTCTGCGGGGCGTTCGGCAGGCAGGAGGCGACCCGGTCGCCGGGGCGGACGCCCATGGCGCGCAGCCGGGTGGCGAGCACCCGGACGCTGTTCGCGAGCTCCGGCCACGGCAGGCCGGCGAGCGGCGTGCTCTCGGACTGGTAGTACAGCGCGTCCTGGC
>JAICWX010000235.1 GCA_025934635.1 Streptosporangiaceae bacterium
CGAGTTCGTCCACGTCCACCCGGAGGAGAACGTCGGCGCGGCCATCGCGCTGCTGCGCGAGTACGACGTGTCCCAGCTGCCCGTGGTCAAGGAGGAGCCGCCGGTGATGGCGGCCGAGGTGGTCGGCTCGGTCGTGGAGCGCGACCTGCTCGACGCCCTGATAGCCGGCCGGGCCCGGCCGTCCGATCCGGTCGGCGGGCACATGTCGGCGCCGCTGCCGACCGTCGGCCTGGGCGAGCCGGTTTCCCAGGCGGTCCTGGCGCTGGAGAAGGCGGGCGCGGCGCTCGTGCACGTGAACGGCAAGCCGACCGGGCTGCTCACCCGGCAGGACATGCTCACCTTCCTAGCTTCGAACAGCTGACCCGGAACAGCTGAGACAACGGAGGAATCGCTGATGACCAGCCACGACGGCTTCGAGACCCTGGCCATTCACGCCGGCCAGGAGCCCGACCCGGTCACCGGGGCAGTCGTGCCGCCGATCTACCAGGTGTCCACCTACAAGCAGGACGGGGTGGGCGGCCTGCGCGGCGGCTACGAGTACTCCCGGTCGGGCAATCCGACCAGGACCGCGCTCGAGCAGTGCCTGACCGCACTGGAGGGCGGCGCGGCGGCGCTCGCCTTCGCCTCCGGCCTGGCCGCCGAGGACTGCCTGATCAGGACGGCCTGCTCGCCGGGTGACCACGTGCTCATCCCGGACGACGCCTACGGCGGCACGTACCGGCTGTTCGCCCGGGTGTTCACCGGTTGGGGACTGAGCCACGGCGTGGTCCCGATCACGGACGTAGCGGCCGTGCGCGAGCAGCTCGCCGCCCGCAAGGCCGCCCTGGTCTGGATCGAGACGCCGACCAACCCGCTGCTCGGCATCGCCGACATCCGGGCGCTGGCGCAGGCGGCGCACGAGGCCGGCGCGCTGCTCGTGGTGGACAACACCTTCGCCTCGCCGTACCTGCAGCAGCCGCTCGCGCTGGGAGCCGACGTGGTGGTCCACTCCACCACCAAGTACCTGGGCGGCCACTCGGACGTGGTCGGAGGAGCCCTGGTGGTGGCCGACCACGAGCTCGCCGAGCGGCTCGCCTTCACCCAGAACGCCACCGGGGCGGTGGCGGCCCCGTTCGACGCGTGGCTGACGCTGCGCGGCGTCAAGACCCTGGCCGCCCGGATGGACCGGCACTGCCGGAACGCGATGCGGGTCGCGCAGATGCTGTCCGAGCATCCGGCCGTAGCCGAGGTCCTCTACCCGGGCCTGCCTTCGCACCCCGGCCACAAGACCGCCCAGGAGCAGATGCGCGCGTTCGGCGGCATGGTGTCGTTCCGGCTGCTGGCGGGCGAGGAGGCGGCCGTTCGGACCTGCGGCCGGACCCGCCTGTTCACGCTGGGCGAGTCGCTCGGCGGGGTGGAGTCGCTGATCGAGCATCCCAAGCGGATGACCCACGCCTCGGTCACCGGCTCGGAACTGGAAGTCCCCGGCGACCTGATCAGGCTCTCAGTCGGCATCGAAGACTGCGACGACCTCCTCGACGACCTCCGCCAAGCGCTCGTCGACTAGTCCCGGCCCGAGATGGGTTAAATCCCCCGCGAGCCAAAGGGCGCCGTCGCTGTCCTGGACTGAGGAGCGAGGAGCTTGCGACGAGCGACGAGGGAAGGCAGCGACTCAAGGGCGCCCGGAGGCGAGCGGGATAGCTCAGCTGCGGGTAGCCGGGGAGTTCTCCTGGCTGTTCGGCGTGGCGGCTACGGGGCGGGGCTTGTAGGCCAGGGCGAACCAGGCGCCGACGGCAAAGACGATGCCGACGACCAGCGAACCGACGGCCTTCAGCGGGTGGTGCCCGCTGGAGCTGGCGATGTGCCCGGGGATGAAGCTCGGCAGCGAACTGGCCGGCTCGGCGATGTAGATGATGCCGACGACGATGAACACCAAGGCGATGATGCCGAGAATCACCGCGAGAATTGTCCGGCCGGACGACCTCTCGACCGATCCGCTGCTAGAACTCACGATTCCTCCTTGTGCGGGCACGCGGCTGGACCGCGCGCCGAGGGTCCTCAGCCGACGAGGAAAATCTACCGCCGGCCGGAGCCCCGGGTGCGGAGGAAGTCACGGATGACATACTCACCGAGACGTTCGGGTGCCGCCTGCAGCACACGCCCGCCGTTCCTCCTCGCTACGTTGTCAACGAACGCGCTGAGCCTCGCGTCGTCAGCCAGCATGAATATATTCAGCGCGGCGTGCCGGCGGGTCATCTTGTCCACCTCGGCCAGCGTGAGCTCGACGGTCTCGGGGGACGGCGGCCAGTCGAACCAGGAGCGCCCGTCACGCTGCAGGTGGGCCGTGGGTTCGCCGTCGGTCACGACCAGGACGACCGGCTCGTGCTCCGGGTGCCGGTCGATATGGCGCCCGGCCAGCATCAGCGCATGGTGCAGGTTGGTGCCTTGCACCATGTCCCAGCCGAGGCCGGCGAGTTCGGTCTCGCGCAGCTCGCGCGCGTAGTTGGAAAAGCCGACGACCTGAACCGCGTCCTGCGGGAACCGGCTGCGCAGCAAAGCGTGCAGCGCCAGCGCCGTCTGCTTGGCCGCCGCCCAGGTGCCGCGCAGCTGCATCGAGTAGGACAAGTCGACGAGCAGCGATACCACCGCCGCGCTGCGCCGCTCGGTCTCCGCCACCTCGAAGTCGCGGGCCGAAAGCTTGACCGCCGTACCCCGGGCGGGCGGGCCGCCCCGCAGGACCGCGTTGCGGACCGTCGCGGGGACGTCCAGGGGCTGCTCGTCACCGAATTCCCAGGAGCGCGTGGTCCCGGTGAACTCCCCGGCCTGGCCGGCGTCGCGCTGGTCATGGTCGCCGGACTGACGGCCGAAGTTGAGATCGCCGAAGATCTTGCGCAGCGCCGTGTCACCGAGGCGGCGCACCGCCTTGGGGGTGAGCTCGAGCTGCCCGGCGTTGCGGGTCAGGTAGCCCTGCCGTTCGAGCTCGCGCTCGATCCGGCGCAGCGCCTCGATGTCGTCCACGGCCTGCCGCCCGAAGGCGCGCCGGACCGCTTCCTCGTCGACGTCGTCCAGGCTGGCACCGGGGTAGTCCTGGCCGAGCGCCGTCTCGAGCTCGCCCAGGTCGGCCAGCTCCGCCAGGGCCGTGGTGGCGTCGCCGAGGCCGAGCGGCTGATCGCCGGACATCTGGACGCTGCCGGACACGCCGGCCCGGTCGAGCTCCGGGCGCCGGGACCGGAGCGCGTCGGCCAGCCGGGCCATCTCGGCGGCCAGGCCCGCGTCCTCCAGCGCGTTCGCCATCAGCTGGGCGAGTTCCTCGCGCTGCTCGTCGCTGAGCGAGCGAAGCAGCCGTTCCGCCGCGGCCATCCGGCTGACCAGCGAGTCGATCAGCTCCTCGAGGTTCTGCGGCTGGTCGGGGAACATGTCGCCGTAGCGCTCCATGAAATCCTCGAAGTCCGCCTGGGTGTGCTCGCCGCGGGCGTCAGCGGCCATCATCTGGTTCAGGTCGCCGAGCATGTCCTTGACCCGCTGCATCGCCTGCGGGTCGGGGTTCTGCATAGCCTGCTTCATGCCGCGGAACTGGCTGTCCAGCACGTCGCTGCGGAGCATGTCCTTGAGCTGCTCGAAGGTCTGGCGGGCGGCGTCCGACCGCCAGTCGTAGTCGGCCAGCTGCCGGATCGCCTGCGCCGTGTCGGCGGGCAGCGCGTCCAGGTCGGCCTCGCGCATCCGGGCCTCGTCGCCCGGGTCCGGGAACAGCTCGGCCCGCTCCTGCCCGACGGCCGTGTCGAGCAGGGCCCGGGCCTGCTCGAGGATGCCGTCGAGGCGCCCGCTGCCGCGGATCTCCCGCTGCCGGTCGCGGACCCGGCGCAGCAGGTCGTCCAGGCCGCGGCGGCCGGCCTGGTCACCGAGACCGCGGCGGAGCAGCTCCCGCAGCGCGTCGGCCGGGTTGGCCCCGGCCAGGATCGAATCGCCCATCTCGTCGACGGCGCCGCGCACGTCGAACGGGAGCGCGAGCGGATCCGGCCCGTAGACGTAGCGCCCGTACCGGTATTTCGCCATGCTGTGCCTCTTTTGCCGTGCCTTCTAAAGGCCAGGTGCCTAGGTCCCGTACACGATGGTGTCGCCGTCGGTGTCCTTGGACAGCCGGCGCATCAGGTACAGCCCTTCGAGCGCGAATTCCAGTGCCGCGGCCGCGTGCCCGAAGGATTCGCCGCCCTCCATGCCCAGCCGGGACATGATCCGGGCCAGACCGGGGACGTCGCCGATCCGCTTGAGCAGCTCGGTGGCGGGCACCAGCTCGCCCGTTTCGACCGTGCCGCCCTCTTCGAACTTGGTCAGCAGGCCGGACAGGTCCACGCTGCCCAGCCGGGACCGGAAGGTGTCGGCCGTGGCCCGGCGCAGCATCGCGGCGAGCACCTCTTCCTCGCGGCCTTCCTCGCTGACCTCGAACTCGACCTTGCCGCGCAGCGTGCTCACCACGGCCGGCAGGTCGCACACCCGGGCGACCGGCGTCTCGTCCGCCAGTTCGGTCAGCGCGGACCGGCGCACGGCGGACGCCACCGCGCTCTCGGCTGCGGCGATGGCGAACCGGGCGGAGACCCCGGAGCGCGCGTCCACGGCGGGCGACTCGCGGACCCCGCGGGTGAACCTGGCGATCACTTCCACCAGGTGCTCGGGGAGCTCGGCCCCGGTCCAGACGTTGGCTTCCTGCCTGATCAGGGTGAGCTCGTCGGCCAGGGACAGCGGGTAATGGGTGCGGATCTCCGCGCCGAACCGGTCCTTGAGCGGCGTGATGATGCGTCCCCGGTTGGTGTAGTCCTCGGGGTTGGCGCTGGCCACGAGCAGCAGGTCGAGCGGCAGCCGCAGCGCGTAGCCGCGGATGCCGATGTCGCGCTCCTCCAGCACGTTCAGCAGCGACACCTGGATCCGCTCGGCCAGGTCGGGCAGTTCGTTCAGGGAGAAGATGCCGCGGTTGGTCCGGGGCACCAGGCCGTAGTGGATGGTCTCCGGGTCGCCCAGGGTCCGCCCCTCGGCCACCTTGACCGGGTCGATGTCACCGATCAGGTCGCCGACGCTGGTGTCCGGGGTGGCGAGCTTCTCGCCGTACCGCTCGTCCCGGTGCCGCCAGCTGACCGGCAGGTCGTCACCGAGTTCGGCGGCGAGGCGGCGGCACCGCGCGCAGGCGGGGTAGTACGGGTGGTCGTTGATCTCGCAGCCCTCGACCACGGGCGTCCACTCGTCGAGCAGCCCGCCCAGGGTCCGGATCAGCCGGGTCTTACCCTGGCCGCGCTCACCGAGCAGGATGATGTCGTGCCCGGCGATCAGGGATCGCTCGAGGTGCGGCACGACAGTCTGCCCGAACCCGATGATGCCGGGAAAGGGATCTTGCCCCGCCCGCAGCATGGCGAGCAGGTTAGTGCGTATCTCCTCCTTGACACCGCGGTACTCGTGGCCGCTGGCGCGCAGTTCGCCGAGGGTGACAGGGGCTGGTGTGCTTGCGTGGTGATGCTGGCTGTGTTGCTCCACCATTCGACAGTATGTCGAGATCGCCGGTCTTCGCATCTGCGGGTGCGCCGGCCGGGTCGGCTGCGCTGTGGCCGCGGCGGGCCGGCGCGGGATGGCACACTTCTATCTCGTGGCGATAACACCAGGCGCGGTCGGTCCCGAGGACGTGACCGCGGCCCGCAAGCTGATCACCGATGTGATCTCGGACACGCCCCTGATCCACTCCCGTGTGCTGTCCGAGGCCGTAGGCGGGCCGGTGTTCCTCAAGTGCGAGAACCTGCAGCGGACGGGATCATTCAAGGTCCGCGGAGCCTACAACCGGATCGCTCGCCTGGACGAGGCCGAACGAGCCCGGGGTGTCGTGGCGGCCAGCGCCGGCAACCACTCCCAGGGGGTCGCGTTCGCGGCCGGGCGGCTCGGCTGCGCCGCCACCGTGTTCATGCCGGCCGGCGCGCCGCTGCCCAAGGTGCAGGCCACGCGGGGTTACGGCGCCGAGGTCATCCTGCACGGCAGCCGCGTGGAGGACGCCGTCGCCGAGGCGCTGGCCTTCGCCGAGCGGACCGGCGCGGTGTTCATCCACCCGTACGATCACCCGGACATCGTGGCCGGGCAGGGCACGGTCGGCCTCGAGATCGTCGAGCAGTGCCCGCCGGTCCGCACGGTCGTGGTGCCGGCCGGCGGTGGCGGCCTGGTGGCCGGCGTCACGGTGGCGGTGAAGGGCCTCGACCCGGAGATCAGCGTCGTGGGCGTGCAGGCGGAGGCGGTCGCCCCGTACCCGGGCTCACTGGCGGCCGGGCGCCCGCTGGCGGTGCAGGCTACCTCGACCATGGCGGACGGCATCGCGGTCAGCTGCCCCGGGGATGTCCCGTTCGCCATCCTGGCTACCCACGCGGGACGGGTGGTGACGGTCTCGGAGGAGAGCCTGTCCCGCGGGCTGCTGCTGTGCCTGGAGCGGGCCAAGCAGGTGGTCGAGCCGGCCGGGGCGGCCGGGGTGGCCGCCGTTCTCGAGCATGCCCGCGACTTCGCCCCGCCGGTCGTGGTGGTGCTCTCCGGCGGCAACATCGACCCGCTGCTGCTGGCCAAGCTGCTCCGCCACGGCCTCAGCGCGGCCGGCCGCTACCTGGCTTTCCGCTGCCGGCTGCCCGATCGTCCCGGGTCGCTGGCCAAGCTTCTCGGCGACCTGGCCGACCTGGGCGCGAACGTGCTCGAGGTCGGGCACGAGCGACTGGCGCCGCGGCTGCACGTCGACGAGGTCGAGGTGGTCCTGCAGGTCGAGACCCGCGGTCCTGAGCACTGCGGCGAGGTCATCGGCGCGCTGCGCGACGCGGGCTACTCTCTCGCCTTCGCCTGAGCCTGTTCTCCCCGTATCCGGGGTTGTGCCTGATCGCCGCGAATGACCGAATTTGGCCAGGATGGCGTTGGTAATGTGTGAGATCTGTAACCGTTTACGTCACCTCAGTTGCTGACCGTGAGGTACGGGTCTTGATGGAGGGAGCGGTGGGGGCCGGTGTCCGGTGATCAGGTAGCGGTAGGAGACATCCCCCGGGAGCCGCCTGCCTTCCAGCCGAGAGCCAGCCTGCTGGCCAGCCTGGACGAGACCGGCGCCACCTCACCGGCGGTGCACGTGCTGACGGGGGCGCCGGGTACGGGCAAGACGCAGCTGGCGGCGGCGTACGCACGGGACAAGGTGGCCGCGCAGTGGCCCCTGGTCGCCTGGGTCAATGCCGGGACCCGCGGGACCTTGCTGGCCGGCCTGGCCGCGGTGGCCGATGCCGCCGGGCTGCCGGACGGCGGCCTCAGCCGGGATACGGCCGACGCGGGCTGGGCCGTACGGCACTGGCTGGAATCCGACGGTGACCGCTGCCTCCTGGTGTTCGACGACGCGGAAGACCTGGCCGCACTGCAGCCGTTCCTGCCCGCCTACGGCGCGGCCCGGGTGCTGATCACCGCCGGCCGCCCGGTGCTGGCGAGCTTGGGGACCCCCTTCCCGGTGGACGTGGCGCCGCCGGAGGAGGCGGCGGCGTTCCTGGCCGGCCGGACCGGCCTGACGGATAGCGAGGGGGCCGCGGCGGTGGCCGCCGAGCTGGGCCACCTGCCGCTGGCGCTGACCCTGGCCGCGGCGGTCATGGCCGCGCTCCGCCTGAAATACCCGGCTTACCTGGAGCACCTGCGGAACGCCCCGGCCGGGGAGGCCCCGGCGCGGACGGGCCAGGAAGAACCGCTGTCCTGTCCGCCCGGCGCCGCGCGGGCGATATCGCTGGCCCTGGACGCGGCCCGGGCCGCTGACCGCACCGGGATGAGTACCCGGGTGATGGCCGTCGTGGCGGTCCTCGCGGCGGCCGGGGTCCGCCGCGAGCTGCTGCATGCCGCCGGGCAGGCGGGCGTCCTGGCCCCGGGAGGCCGCCGGGTGGCGGCCGCCGCCGTGGATGACGTGCTGGACCGGCTGGCCGGACGATCCCTGCTGAGCCCTACCCTGGACGGCCGGACCGTCGTCATGCACCGCCTGGTAGCCGCGATGACCCGGACCTGGCTGGCCGGGAACGGCCAGCTAGCGGCGGCGGGTCAAGCCGCCGGCGCCGCGCTGGAAGCCCGGGCGCGGACCCTCGGCATGACGCGGAACCGTCCGGCCGCCCGGGACCTGGCCGAGCAGGTGACCGCACTGCTCGGCCAGGTGGCCGGGCCGGCGGGCGAGGTCCTGGCCAAAGGGCTGCTGCCGCTCAGGTTCCTGACGCTGTACCACCTGGTCGAGCTGGGCGACAGCGCGCCGCAGGCCATCGCGATAGGCGAGCCGCTGACGGCGGATCTTGAGCGGATGCTGGGTCCTGACCACCCGGACACCCTGAACGCACGGAACAGCCTCGCCGCTGCCTACCTGGCGGCGGGCCGGGCCGCCGATGCGGTCCCGCTGTCCGAGCGCACCCTGGTCGGCCGCCAGCGAACGCTGGGGCCTGACCATCTGGACACCCTGAACTCACAGAACAACCTCGCGGTCGCGTACCAGGACGCCGGCCGGGTCTCCCCGTCGATCCTGCTGTTCCGGCTGACCCTGGCCGCCCGGGAGCGGCGGCTCGGCGTCGACCACCCGGACACGCTGAACTCACGCGGCAACCTGGCTGCCGCCTACCGGGCGGCCGGCCGGGCGGCCGAGGCGGTCCCGCTGCTGGAACAGACCCTGGCCGGACGGGAACGGGTTCTCGGCTCCGGCCATCCCGATACCCAGGCCGCACGAGAGAACCTGGACCAGGCTCGCTGGGAAGCCGACCAGCCGCCCGGCGCGTTCCCGCCGGCCGGCCAGCTTGCGGCGATCCAGTTCCCGGCCGAGCCGCCCGTCATGGAACAGACCGCGACCGCGGGAATCGCCGCCGGGGAACCCGCTCAGGAGGAGGCGGCGGCCGCGGAGCCTGAGCCCCAGGAGCTCACGTCCGGGGAGCCGGAGCCCGGGGAGCCTGAGCCCGGGGAGCCTGCTGAGGAACATGAGCCCGGGCAGGCCGTTGTCGAGGGACCCGCAGCCTGGGAACCGCCGGCAGCGGAGGACCCGGAGCCGGCCGCCGCCGCGGAGTCAGCGAGCGAAGCAGGGCCGACGGGGGAAGCGGAAACAGGATCCGGTCAGCCCGCCGCCGTCCGCGGGGGAATGCGGCTGCCCTGGGTGGCCGGGGCGGTCGTCCTCCTCGTCGTGGCGAGCGGTGTGGTCGGCGCCCTGACCAGGCTGCACCCCGGCGGCCACTCCACGGGCGGAGCCGGGGCCAGCCCGGCGCCGCCCGCGGATGCTGCCCAGCGGGCCGCCGACTGGGTCTCTCAGCAGGTCAGCCGGAGCGTGACCGTCGGCTGTGACCCGCTGATGTGCGCCGCCCTGGAGGCACGCGGGGTGCCCGCGGCGAAGTTGCTGGTCCTGCGAACGGGCACGGCGAGCCCGCGCGGGGCCGGGGTGGTAGTGGCCACCGCTGTGGTCAGGAGCCAGTTCGGCGGCCGCCTGGCCAGCGAGTACGCTCCGTCGGTCATCGCCGGCTTCGGCTCCGGAGCGGGTCAGGTGGACGTGCGGGTGGTCGCGCCGGACGGGGCCGCGGCGTACCGCGCGGCGCTGCGCGCGGACCGGGTGGCCAGGAAGGTCGCCGGCGTCCAGCTGCTCGCCAACCGGCAGATCGGGCTGACGGACCGGGCGCGCGCGCAGCTCGCGGCGGGCGCGGTCGATTCCCGGCTGCTGATCATGTTGCCGGCGCTGGCGGCGACGCACCCGATCCAGATCCTGGCGTTCAGCGATTCCGCCCCCGGGGCTGATCCGGATGCCCCCCGGTGCCGGGCTGACCTGTCCGGCTCGGGCCGGGCCGCGGGCATGGCCGACGCCGACTACACTCGCTGGCTGACCTCCTTCGTGCGGGCGCAGCTGGATCGCTTCGCCGGCAGCGTCGCCGTGATCCAGCCGGGCGGCCAGCCCGAGGTACGCGTCGAGCTTGACCGGCCGAGCCCGCTCGGCCTGCTCACCAGCGACTGATCACAGGTTCCCGCGCCTGGCCTGCTCCCGCTCGATCGCCTCGAACAGCGCCTTGAAGTTCCCCTTGCCGAACCCCTGCGATCCGTGCCGCTCGATCAGCTCGAAGAACACGGTCGGCCGGTCCTGGACCGGCTGGGTGAAGATCTGCAGCAGGTACCCGTCCTCGTCCCGGTCGGCCAGGATGCCGAGCTCGCGCAGTTCGCCGGTGGGCACGTGCGTCTCGCCGACCCACGAGCCGAGCTCGTCGTAATAGCTGTCCGGGGTGGCCAGGAACTCCACCCCGGCCGCCGACATGGCCCGCACGCTGGCCACGATGTCGTCGGTGGCCAGCGCGATGTGCTGCACGCCGGGACCGCCGTAGAACTCCAGGTACTCGTCGATCTGCGACTTGCGCTTACCCGCGGCCGGCTCGTTCAGCGGGAACTTCACCTTCCGGGTGCCGTCCGCGACGACCTTGCTCATCAGCGCGGAGTACTCGGTGGCGATGTCGTCGCCGACGAACTCCTTCATGTTGGTGAAGCCCATGACCCGGTGGTAGAAGTCCACCCACTCATCCATCCGGCCGAGCTCGACGTTGCCGACGCAGTGGTCGATCTCGGTGAAGAAGGGGCGCTCGCCGGGGGCGCCCACCGGATCCGCCGGGCCGAACCCGGGCAGGTAAGGACCCGAATAGCCGGACCGCTCCACCAGCGTGTGCCGGGTGTCGCCGTAGGTGGCGATGGCGGCCGTCACGACCTTGCCGTAGTCGTCCTCGAGCAGGTGCGGGGCCTCGAGCCCGCGGGCGCCGTGCGCGACCGCGTAGCTGTAGGCATCCTCGGCCGAGCCGACCTCGAGGGCCAGGTCGGTGACCCCGTCGCCGTGCGCCGCGATCCGCTGGCCCAGCCGGGTCCCGGCCCGGGCCGGTCCCCGGAAGACGAACCGGGCACGGCCCGACTCCAGGACGTGCACGGCCTCGTCCGGGTAACCGGTCTCGGGACCGCGGTACGCGACCCGCCGCATGCCGAACGCGGTTGAGTAGTAGTGCGCCGCCTGCTTCGCGTTTCCGACCGCGAAAACCACGGCGTCCATGCCGATGACGGGAAAGCTGTCGGGCGATGGCGTCGTCATGACGACAGCATGCGCATGGAGTTTCAATATGTGCAACCAACTGAAATTCCACTGGCCATTCTGCCTATTAATACCGAACGGGGGATGGTATCTCTGTACAGCATGACCATCAGTGGCCGTGGGTCGGTCGACTCGCTCGACGCCGCGCTGATCGAGCTGCTCGCCGCCGAGCCCCGGGTGGGCGTGCTCGAGGCCTCGAAGCGGCTGCGGGTCGCCCGCGGCACGGTGCAGGCGCGGCTCGAACGACTGCAGGAGCGCGGCGTGATCACCGGGTACGGCCCCGAGGTCGATCCGGCCGCGCTGGGCTACGAGGTGACGGCGTTCGTCACGCTGGAGATCCGCCAGGCCGGCGGCCATGACCCGGTGGCCGAACGGCTGGCCGCCATCCCCGAGGTGCTCGAGGTCCACACCATCACCGGGGCGGGTGACATGCTCTGCCGGGTGGTGGCCAGGTCCAATGCCGACCTGCAGCGCGTGATCGACGCGATCGTCTCGGCCGAGGGCGTGGTCCGCTCCGCCACCCTGATCTCACTGGCCACTCAGGTTCCGTACCGCGTGCTCCCGCTAGTACGGGTCGCGGCTGGTCGCGGCGGGTGACTGGTCCGGCTCGCGTACTCCGACCGAGGGCATCGCGCGTCATGGTTACGTGCGGTACTGTGGCTAATCCCTGATTATGGGCGGTTCGTCACGGCAGCCGTCCGGTCAGTGGGGATCACAGGAGCTGGATGTGCAGACCAGCGCGGGTGGGGACCTGGCAAGTTCGGCGACCCCGGAGCTGAAGACGACGAGGCGGCTCGGCGGGGGGATCGCCCGCGGCGCCGCCGTTATCGCTGCCCTGACCATCGTGGCCCGCCTGTTCGGGCTGGTCCGCACGCTGGTGTTCTCGCAGACGGTCGGGGCGGGCTGCCTGGGTACCGCCTACGTGACCGCGAACCAGGTCCCCAACCTGATCTACGAGCTGGTCCTGGGCGGCGCGATGACCAGCGCCATGGTCCCGATCCTGGCCAAGGCGGCGGAAAAGGCCGATTCCGACCCGGGCGAGCGGGCCTACGTCAGCCAGATCTCCTCGGCCATGCTGACCTGGTCCGTGGTCATCCTGGTGCCGCTGACCCTGATCATCGTGGCGACGGCCACGCCGATCGCGATCCTGCTCAACCCGGCCAATACGAGCGCGCACTGCAACCGGGCCGACATGATCAACGCCACCAGCCACCTGCTGGCGGTGTTCGCCCCCCAGGTCATCCTGTACGGGCTCTCGGTCGTCCTGTACGGGCTGCTGCAGGCCTACCGCCGGTTCGCCGGGCCGACCCTGGGGCCCGCCATCTCCAGCCTGGTGGTCATCGGCGCCTGCCTGGCCTTCGTCCCGCTGAGCCACGGGCAGCCGCTGGGACGGCTGCCGCTGACGGCCGAACTCGTCCTGGCCGTCGGGACCACGGCGGGCATCGGCGCCCTGGTTCTGGTGGGCATCGTGCCGACCTGGCGGCTGCACCTGAAGTTCCGGCCGGTCTTCCGGTTCCCGCCGGGGGTGGCGCGCCGGGCGGGCGGCCTGGCGCTGTGCGGCCTGGCCGAGATCATCGTCGTGGACTTGTCCTCGGTGGTCGCCATCGCCCTGGCCAACGGGCGGGGGACCACCGGCACGATCGTCATCTTCAACTACGCCACCCAGGTGTTCAGCTCGGTGTCCGCGGTGCTGGCAATCTCGGTGGTGATCAGCGCGTTCCCGGTCCTGTCCGCCCGCAGCGGGCCGGAGTTCGACCGGACCTGCGCCGGATCGACCCGGGCGGTCCTGCTGCTGTCCTGGCTCGGTACCGCCGCCATCGTGGCCATCGCCCTGCCCGCCTCCCGGGTGCTGGCCTCGGAGCCGGATCAGGTGCCCGAGCTGCTGGAGTCGTTCCTGCTGTTCGCGCCCGGGGTGGCCGGCGCGGCGGTGATCGCGAACCTGACCCGCGTGATGTTCGTCATCGGCCGGCTGAAGGTCGCCGCGGCCGGCCTGGCCGGCGGCTGGCTGGTCACCATCGTCCTCGACGTCGTGCTGGCCGAGCTGGTGCCGCCGCACTGGGTGGCGGCCGCGCTGGCGATCGGGAACACGGTCGGCCAGACCGCCGTGGCCATCCCGCTGGTCTTCATCACCCGCCGGATCTGCGGCCGGCCCGCCGTCCAGGGTGCCGGGCACGCCATGCTGGCCGGGCTGGCGGCCGGGGCCATCGGCGCCGCGGCGGGCCTGGGCGTCTGCCTGGCCGCGCCGGTCGACGGCAAGCTCGCGTCGGGCGCCATCGCCCTGATCGCGGTCGCCGTCGCGGTCATCGCCTTCGCCGTCGTCGCCTACCTGCTGGACCGCGGTGACCTGAAGACCATCGTGACCCGGTTCCGACGCCGCGGCCGGCACCGCACCTAACCAGCCCGCTCGCCCGAGCACGGCCACCGGTCCCGCCCCCCGCCCGCCGCCGGCCGCGCCCCTCCCGCCCGCCGCCGGCCGCGCCCCTCCCGCCCGCCGCCGGCCCCGCATCCCCGGTCCCGCCTGCTCCCACCGGTCTCGCACCTCGCCTCCCGCCTGCGGCTGCCGGCCTCCCGCGCCCAGCTTGCGGGGCGGGTGATGCCCGTGGGGTGCCTGGTAACAGCCCGCCCCATTCTGGGCG
>JAICWX010000103.1 GCA_025934635.1 Streptosporangiaceae bacterium
CCGCCGCACGATGGCGGCGGCCTGGCGGATTTCGTCCGCGGAGAGCGGGTCGAGCGGGTGCGAGTTGGTCACTAGGTCATCTTGGCGGACGGCCTGGGGCCTGCCAAGATCCTTGCGGTGCGCGTGGCGCAGGCTCTACGTTTCGGGGCATGCACAGTGTGGATCCGACGACGGAGTCGATGATCAGGTCAGTACTCGCCTACGCGGAGAACCGGCTGCGGCTGGATCCGGTCCCGCTGGACCGGGGCTCGACCGACCCGGCCATGCTCGACGCGGCTCTTGCTGGTTTGCCCGGCCCGGGGCCGCATACGCCCGACCAGGTGCTCGGGGTCTGGGCGTCGGTCATGGCGCCCGCCGTGATCTCGGCCGACAGCCCGCGCTTCCTGGGCTTCATCCCGGCCGCGCCGACCAAGGCCTCGCTGCTGTTCGACATGCTCATCTCATGCGCGTCGATCCAGGGCATCTCGTGGCTGGAGGCGGCGGGGGCGATCCACGCCGAGAACGTGGTGCTCCGGCTGATCGCCGACCGGGCCGGGATGCCGGAGACGGCGGGCGGGTGCTTCGTGTCCGGAGGTTCGGCCGGGAACCTGTCGGCGCTGGTGGTGGCGCGTGAGGTGGCCAAGCGGAAGGCTGGTCCTGCTGGTGCTGGCCGGCGCTGGCGGGTGGCGGTGAGCGAGGACGCGCACTCGTCGATCACCAACACGCTGCGGATCTGCGAGATGGACCCGCTGGTGGTGCGGTCCGAGGATCACCGGCTGACCGGGGACGGGCTGCGGGCTTCTTTGGCGGCCGATGGGGATCCGGGGTCGGTGGCGGCGGTGGTGGCCACGTCGGGCACGACCAACGCGGGCATCATCGACGACCTGGCGGGCGTGGCCGCGGTGGCCCGTGAGCATCAGCTGTGGTTCCACGTGGACGGCGCCTACGGCGGGGCCGGCCTGTTCGCGCCCAGCGTCCGGGCCCGCTACGACGGGATCGAGCACGCCGACTCGTTCATCGTGGACCCGCACAAGTGGCTGTTCGCGCCGTTCGACTGCGCCGCGCTGCTGTACCGGAATCCGTCGATCGCGAAGTCCGTGCACACGCAGGACGCCTCGTACCTGGACGTCATCCACGACCGGCCGGGCGAGTGGAACCCGACCGACTACGCCTACCACCTGACCCGGCGGGCCCGGGGCCTGCCGCTGTGGTTCTCGCTGTCGGTGTACGGGACCGACGCCTACAGCGAGGCTATCGAGACGGCGATCGCACTGGCCCAGGAGGCCGCGGCGGAGATTCGTTCCCGGCCCGGGCTCGAGCTGATCAGGGAGCCGTCGCTCGGGGTGGTCTTGTTCCGCCGTCACGGCTGGGACGCCGCGCAGTACACCGCCTGGGCCGACAAGCTGCTCGAGGACCAGGTGGCGTTCATACCGCCGTCAGCGTGGGAGGGCGAGACGGTGGCGAGGTTCGCGTTCCTGCACCCGCACACCACGATGGACCTGGTACGCGAGATCCTCGACCGGATGGACTAACGGGTTTCTGCTACGCCCGGGGCTTGGCTACGTCCTGGCCGTCCAGGTCGTCCTGGCCGTCGCGGTGTTCGGTCAGTCGGCCCCAGGCGACGCCCGGGTGCTTGCCTTCTGTCTGGTGCTCGTGCTCGGTGACGTCCAGGTCGGTGACGCACATGGCAGCTTCCTTACTTGGCGGGTGGGAGGGTGAAGGTGACGGTCTGCTGGCTCTGCTGGGTGACGATGGTGCCGACGCCGGCCACCCCGGAAGCGGACGGGGCCAGCGCGTCGATCTGCCAGGCTTCCGATCCGTTGAGGCCGCTGGACTGCGACGGCTTCCAGGTGACGCCGTTGGCCGAGGTCCACAGGGCGACATCTCGCTGGCCGGCCGGGCCGAACAGCCCGGCCGCGGTGAAGCCGTCTCGGTCCGCGGTCAGCGCGGTGAAGGAGGTGTCGGGGCCCGGGGTGCTGAACGGCACCTGCTGCCAGGTCTGGCCGTTGTCGGCCGACAGCTCGGCGAACGGGATGGCGCCCGGCACGGTGCCGGTGGCGGAGCCGATCGTCGGGCCGTGGCCCGTCGTGGCCTGCCCCAGGGCGACCACGTTGGCGCCGCTGATGGCGACCTGCTGGAGCGATCCGGCGGTCGCGCCGGCCGGCAGCGGCAGCACGATCGTCTCCCAGGCGCGCCCGTCGTTGGTCTTCCAGACGGCCGGCTGGCCGTCGTGCGCGCCGACCGAGACGAACCCGTGCGGGCTCGCGGCGACCGAGAGCACCTGGCTCGAGCCGGCCGCGTCGTTCGTGTCGCGGGCCCGGGTCCAGCTGGTCAGGTTGGCTGACCACCAGACGTCGGCGATGCTCGCGCCGGCGGGCGCGGGCAGCTTGCCGACGATGACGTAGCCGGCCGGGCCCGAGGCCGCCGACACGGCGGACACGCCGGCCAGGTCCTGGGTGATGTTCCCGCCGGCCACGCCCCAGGTCACGCCGTCGGCCGAGGTCAGGACGGCCGGCCCGGGCGCCCCCACGGCCAGCCAGCCGGCCGGGCCGTGCGTCACGCTGGTCAGCGTGCGCAGCTTCGGGTCGGCCGAGACCAGGCCCAGCGAGGAGACCAGCGTCCAGGCGCTGCCCGCGGTCTTCCGCCACACCGCCGGGTAGCCGTTGGCGCTGCCCACCGCGATCTGCACGCCGCCGGAGGTGGCGGTGCTGTTGATCTTCATCTCGGGAATCGCGGCCCCGGCGATTCCGGCCAGCGAGACCGGGTGCACGGTGCCGCTGGTGCTCGCCTCGACCAGGACCGGCTGCTGGCCGGCCTTGGTGGGGGTGGTGTACCCGATCGCGACGATGGTGCCGGCCGGGGCGACGGTCGCGCCGACCACCGACTCGGCGGCGGCGCTGCCGAGCGAGGCGGTCGGCAGCCAGGAGGTCCCGGTGCCGGTGCTCGTGTAGCCCACGATCTGGCCCTGGGTGGTGGTCCCGGTGACGGCGAAGCCGTAGGCGCTGCCCTTGACCACGCCGGGCGTCCACCCGCCTTGAGGGTCGATCGCGGCGGCGTACTGCCAGGTCCGGCCGTTCGGCGAGAAGTAGGCGATGCCGTCGGCGGCGCCGGTCGCCGTCCGGCCCGGCCTGATCGCGATGAGACCGGAGCCGTCGAAGGCCACCCCGCTGATCTCGGCGCTGGCGCCGTGGTCGGCCGGGATCGCCAGGCGGGTCCACGCGGTGCCGCCGTTGGTGCTCAGCCAGGCGGCGCTGTAACTTGTCTTGCCCTTGGATACCTCACCCGAGATCAGCGTGGCGTTCCCCTGGTAGGTCTCGTACGCGATGTTCAGCACGGTCTCGCCCGGGCCGGCCAGCCCGGCCTGCCCGGCGGTCAGCCGCTGCCAGGTCAGGCCGTCCTTCGAGGTCCACAGCACGGCGCCGCCGTTATTGGAGCCGCCGGCCAGGAAACCCTGCGCGGTCTTCGTGATCACCCACACCGAGTCCCCGGGCAGCTGCGGGCTGATCCCGCGGGACGACGCGAGAGTCCAGGCCTGGCCGGTCGGACTGGTCCAGATGGCGTGCGGGCCGATCGCCACCCAGCCGCCCGCGCCGCCCGCCAGCAGCGTGGCCGGGTGGCCGAGCGCGGCCTGGGCGCCCTGATCGCCGCCGGGGGCGCTGACCGGGGCGAGGCGCCAGCTGGCGCCGGCGTTGGTCGAGACCAGGAACTGCTGGCGAACTATGTCGTCGCTGGTCTGCGAGCCCATCGTCACGATCGTGTTGCCCGCCGCCACGACGCGGTTGATGGTCTGGAAGACGCCGCGCTGGTCTTGCCCGGGATAGGTGTCGAGGTTAACCGCGGCTAGCGACAGCTGCGGCGCGACGGAGCTGATGCCGGGGGTAGCGGCCTTGTGCTTGTCCCCGCTGAGCGGGCCGAACTTCAGCACGTGGCCGGTCAGCAGCGCCACGGCCAGGACGGCCACGGCCACCAGCACGAGAGCGGGCACCACGATCGTCGTGGCGCGGCGGCCGCGGCGGCCGGAACCTGACCGCTGCTGGCCGGGCATCCGGTGGTCGAGCAGGAGGGTGTCCCCGGACGCGGGGCCGCTTGAAGGGCGGCGCGGGGGGCGCCCTGCCGGGGTGGCTCCGGGGCGGCCTGGGGACCGTCGCGTGGACTGGTCGGGAGCGCGTCGCCCGGATGGGGCCGGGGGTCGTCGACCGGGCTGGCCGGAGGATCGTTGACCGGGCTGGCCTGGGGGTCGCTGGCCCGGCTGGCCGGGCTGGCCGGGCTGGCCGGGCTGGCCGGGGCCGGCCGTCCGGCCGGGGGCACGTAGGGGGACCAGGTTCGAGGGGCGTTCCCTGATGGGCAGGTGGTCGTCGTCCCACCGGTCTCCCCTGGCCTGGCCGTCATCGGCGTCCAGGTCGGGATCTGAGTACACCGGCGCGCCGAGCGGACCGGTCTGGCGTCCGGGCCAGCCGGCTGCGGGTTCTGGGACGTAGGCCTCGTCCGGGGCGTAGAAGCCCTGCTGAGCGTAGGCCTCATCGCGGGTGTAGAACCCTTCCGGAGCGCGGACCTCTTCGGGGGTGTAGGGCTCATCCAGGGTGTAGGGCTCATTCGGGGCGTAGAGCTGTTCCGGGATGTAGAGCTGTTCCGGGATGTAGGGCTCTTCTGCGGCGTAGGCTTGCGGCCTCTCGCTGGCCCGGAGGTCCGGCCTGGTATGGCGGCCAGGGACCTGCCGCGATGCGGCGGCCTGGCGCGGCGGAGGTGGCGGCGCGGGCTGGCGCAGCGGCAGAGGCTGGCCCGACGGGTGACGCGGCGCCTGACCTGGTGGCTGACCCGGGGCCTGGCGCGGGGCGGGCACCGGGCTGCGGCGCGGCAACGCGGGACCGGCTGAACCTAGCCCGGGTGGACGTGGGCTGGCTGAGCGCGGGCTGGCTGGATGCGGGCCCGCTGGGGGTGCTGGGACCTGCGCGGCGGGCGCTTCTTGCTCCCACAGGATGCCGGCGCCGGTCCAGACCTCGTGGGACCGTTGCCACTGGGAAACACCCGGCGCATTGGAGCGGGCGGGCTGGAATCCGGGGCCGCCGGGGCGGCCGTGCCGAGCCTGGGTCGGGCCCAGGGCCTTGGGAGCCGGTTTCGGCGTCAGGGGTGAGGACCAGGAACCATCCGGTTCACGGCGCGGGGATTGCACCATAGCGGTGGCGGCGCTCGGCCAGAGCCAGGCGACCGATCCGGGGCCGGGATTGAAGCTGGGGCCGGGATTGAAGCTGGGGCCGGGGCGTGAAGTGCTATCCGGCGGGAAAGCGGCCCGGGGAGCCTCGGGGGGCGGGTCAGTTTCTGGTACTGACCGTTCCGGCTCGTGGAGTTCCGGCTCGTAAAGCTCCGGTTCGGGGCCTTCCGGTTCGAGACTTTCTGGGTCGCGGCTTTCCGGGTCGAGTAGTTCCGGTGCGAGGGGTTCCGATGTGATGCGTTCTAGCTCAGCGTCGGCCCCGTTCGTGGCGTCCGGTACGGCCGGGCCGTTTCCCGCGCGGGCGGCCGGGGACGGCTTGTGCGCGTGGAGGAACCATCCGGCCGGCGGGGCCGCGCCGGGCCAGGAGCCGTCATCCGCGGCCGGCTCTACGGGCGGCGCCGACGCGGCTGGCTGCGGGGCTGAGGGGCCGGACGGCCCGATGCCGGATTCGGGCTGGCGCGGGCCCGGGACCAAAAGGCCCGGCGGAACGGACCAGGGTGGCATCAGATTGTCGGGCTCCTCCCAGGAGAACAGGCCGGTACGCTGCCGGTCCTCTTCCAGGGAGAAGTCTTGGTCACTACTATCACTTGACTGGTTACTCTCTGTATCCATAGCAGACCCCAGTCCAGGCACATATCCGGCATAAACCGTAGTGCGCCGATCCTCACACTTACTCGTCCATACGGGATATCCCGCAGTTAGATGTTACCGATTGAGAGCGAGCGTGTACAGAGGGCAATTCCCGGGTCATGTCAGACTATTGCGGCGACCCGTTCTTAACCGGGCTGGCCACCCGGGAAGGGCGGTCGGCTGGCGGTCTCCTGGCTCTGGATCAGGCCGTATCCGATGGCCTGGCCGGTCGTCAGCACCCGGCCGCGGCGCGCATCGTCGCGGATGTCGTCCACCTCACGGCCGGTGACCTCGGCCAGCCTGAAGTACAGCGTGTCGAGCATGCGGGTCAGCTGCTGCTCGCGGGCGGTGACCGCGGTCACCGTGCCGCCGAAATGCAGTCTGGGCTCGGTGAGCACGAAGGTAGCGTTCGGATAGCCCGAGCGGCGCGGGCACGAGGCGAGCACGCCGAGCGCGGGTCCGTTGATCTCGCCGCTCACGCAGGCGTGCACCGGCACCCGCAGCACGTCGAGGATGCCCATCAGGGTGAGCGTGGCGGACAGCTCGGCCCGCAGGTTCTGCAGTTCCAGGCGGATCGGCTCAGCTCGTTCGGCGTCCAGGGTGAGGAGCTGGGCCGAGAGCCGGGCCGCCGCTTCGTCATCGAGCATGCCCGAGGCCAGCACGATCCGCTTGGCCAGGAGGCGCTCATACAACGCTCCCTGCCAGTCGGCGTGCGGGTCAAGCCAGACCCGGGTCGGCGGGACCGGTCCGGGATCCGACGGCGGCGGAGATGGCCAGCCGGGTACGCCCGGGACAGGCGAGGTGGGCGGGACGCCCGGACCGGGCGGCGGGGACGGCCAGCCCGGGTCGCCTGGCCGTGGCGGGATCCCGGGTATGTGGGCGCGGGCCGTAAGACGCCGCGTCGTTGAGTACGGTGCCGCTGCGTGTTGTGCCGCTGAGCGCGGTCCGGCCCAATGCGACGCAGCTGAGTTCAGCGCCGCTGAGTGCGGTGCGCTCCGTGATGTCATTCGCTGGTTCCTTCCTCGGGGCGGCTGAGCTTCCAGGTGATCTGGCCACCGACCGCGGCTGCGTAGCGCTCCAGCGTGGAGGCGCGAACGTCTGCCATACCGGACTCGAGCCTGGCCACCGCGGACTGGGAGGTTCCCATCCGCGCCGCGATCTCGGTCTGCGATAGGCCGGCCGCCTGGCGCCGTCCGGCCAGTTCGCGGACGAGCCGGCCGCGATCTTCGGCCATCCGGGCGGCCTCCTCGTCCGCGGAGCGGCACAGCGCCATCTCCCGGAAGCCGGGCATGACCGGCAGCGGCGCGTCGCGATCGACGGCAGCAGGTTCCGGTTTCCCGGCGGCCCCCGGCGTGAGATCATCCCTGTCCATACCTTAAAAGTTATCTCAAATTAGATATAATTTCCAAGCGAGCCCATGCACGCTCATGGATCGGCGATCCGACTCGGACATCCGCTACCACAGGCCCCGCCCGTCACTCGTCCCGGCTCCCCGCAACGACATTGATGCTCCATCCATGCCGTCCCAGCAGCATTGATGCTCCATCCATGCTGTCAGCGACGGCATCCGGAGCCGGCGCTCCCGGCATCAGGCGCACCGCGGGCATCATCCGCCCCGGCGGACGCTCGAGCCCAGAGGGTGAGGGCCAGGAGACTAGGGGCGCTAGGGGCGGGACGACCGGGACGTCAGGGGGCCGGAGCCGGAAAGGTCAGGGACTGGGGGGCCGGGGGCCGGGGAGGTCAGGGACCGGAAGGTCGGGGCCGGGGACCGGGGAGGTCAGGGACCGGAAGGTCGGGAGCCGGGGACCGGGGACCGGGGAGGTCAGGGACCGGAAGGTCGGGGACCGGAAGGTCGGGGGCCGGGGGCCGGGGAGGTCAGGGACTGGGAGGTCAGGGACCGGGGACCGGGGAGGTCAGGGGGCGGGAGGGAGGTAGGTAGGCGCGGAGGAAGACGGCGATGCCGCTGGTGATGATGCGGTCGGTCTCGGAATCGGTGAGCTGGATGGTGCCCATCACGGACTTGCTGCTGACCTGGCCGATCGTCAGGGCATTCAGGTGCTCGGCGGCCTGGGCGGGGTCGTCGGTGTCGAGCAGGCCAGCCGCGGCCATCTTGGCCAGGGGTTCGGCGATCAGGGGCACGATGCCCCGGCTGTGCCACAGATCGAGGATCACCGGGAAGTGCGGCGCCTCGGAGATGAGCAGGCGGACCAGGGTGGCGCGTTCGGGGGCGCGGGTGATGGTCCGGACGATCTCGCGGATGCACGCGGTCAGGGCCGGCCGGACCTCGCCGACGTCGCGCAGGTTGCGGTCCACGATGTCGCCGATGCGCGCCCGCATCGTGTCGTAGGTCTCGCGGAGCACCAGCAGGAACAAGTTCTCCTTGTCACTGAAGTGGCTGTAGACCGTCCGCTTCGACACTCCGGCCTCCGCCGCGATCGCGTCGACGCTGGTGCGTTCGTAGCCGTCGCGCGCGAACAGGACCAGGGCGGCGGCGGCGATCGCGTCATGCTTGCGCTGCCAGCCGGACACCAGATAATCGTCATCAGTTCCGGGAACGCCCTGCTCATCCGAGCGGGACTCCGGTGCCAGGCCACGGGGCATACCTAATATCGTACTAAACCGTTCAGTTTTATTTACTAGACGGAACGGTTTAGTTCACCTGACGTTTCCGGAGCCGCCGCGGGCACCGGAACCGGTCAGGCGACGGGATCCCGGGGAGCCCAGCCGGACGGCGGGACCGGGCGGGCGGACCTGGCCGGGCTATGCGGAGACGGGACCAGGACCGGCCAGCTGGCTTCGGCCCAGACGATCCGGCCGGGGTAGGCCTCGGCGAAACCCCAGCGGCTGGTGCAGGCGGCCACCAGGGCCAGGCCCCGGCCGCCCTCGGCCAGCAGGCCGCGCGATCCGGCCGCCGGGACCGACGGGCCGCCGTCGTCGGTGACCGCCACCCGGGCCACCCCGTTACGCGTGCAGTCGACTTCGACCGTGAACACGCCGCCGCGCCCCGAGGCGGTGTGCGCGATCGCGTTGGCGCACAGCTCCGACACGCAGGTCATCAGCGTCTCCCGGGCCGGGCAGCCGGCCAGCAGTTCCCCGACGAACCGGCGCGCTTCCGGTACCGAGGCGGGCGTGCCCCGGTAGGTGCGGGCGCACGGGCGCGTCGGCTGGACTGGACCCAAGTGGAGCACCGGGTAGGCACCTGTCACTGTAGGTCACCCCCTGACAAACTAGGCTCTACAGTAAGTGACGCGCGAGGGTACGAAATGGTTCAAAGGTGATTTCCGGCGCTCGCTAGCAGGATGTCGGTGTGCCCCCGGATACCTAAGAAGGTACCCGGGGGCACACCGAGCGCGCTGGGCGGCGGAGCCGGGGGCGAAGGCGGGGGCGAAGGCGGGGCGGCGGGGCTAGGGCGGCGGAGGGGCGGGGGCGGGGCGGGGACGGTGCCCGTTCGGGAAATTGCTGGTTGTGGGGCTTTTTGGCTCTTCCGTGGGGGCACCTTCCGGAGGGACACTATGGGGATCGGAGGCACAGTGAGGAGGAGCCGATGGATGTGAGCCCGTCCGGCGGACCTGGGCTTAAGCGTTCGCTGTCGGTGTGGGCGGCGGTGGGCATCTCGGTCGCGCTGATGGCGCCGAGCATGGCCGCGAACATCAACCCGCAGGGCAGCGCGAACTACGCGGGCCGGGCGGTGCCGCTGACCTTCCTGATCGCGGCCGTGGGCGTCCTGCTCGTGGCCTACTCCTTCGTCCGGCTGTGCCAGTACTTCCACCACGCGGGTTCGGTGTACGCGTTCGTCGGCGCCACCCTCGGGCCGCGCGCCGGGGTGGTCGCGGGCTGGGGCCTGCTCGGCACCTACACCTTCTACGCGGCGGTCACCTCGGCCGCGGCGGGCATCTTCGGGACCGCGTTCCTGCAAGAGGCCGGCATCTGGCACAACCCGCCCAACTGGGCGCCCTTCGTGCTGCTGGCGGTGGCCCTGGTGGTGTCGCTGCTGCTGGCGGTCATGCCGGCCCGGCGCGGCGGGTACGTGCTGCTGAGCGTGGAGGGCACCACGGTCGCGCTGATCCTCATCGTCACCGCGGTGGTGCTGGTCCGGCTGCTGGCCGGGAACGCGCCGACCCACCAGCACTTCACCCTGAGCGTGTTCTCGGTGGCGCCGGGGACGAAAACCAACGACCTGTTCCTGGGCGTGGTGTTCGGCTTCCTGTCGTTCGCCGGGTTCGAGGCGGCGGCCACCCTGGGCGAGGAGGCCAAGCGGCCGACCCGGGACATCCCGCGGGCCATCCTCGGCACGGCGGTCTTCGGCGGGCTGTACTTCGTGATCGTCACCGCGGTGGAGATGATGGCCTTCGGCACCTCCGCGGCCGGGGTCAAGGCGTTCGCCAGCGCGCCGTCGCTGCTGGGCGACCTGGGTTCCTCCTTCGTCGGCAGCTGGGTCGGCGACATCATCACCCTCGGCACCGCCATCAGCGCCTTCGGCTGCTGCCTGGCCTGCGTGGTCGGGGCGGCCCGGCTGCTCTACGCGCTGTCCCGGGACACCGCCGGGGCGCGCGGGCTCGGCCAGAGCCACGCGCGCTGGGGCACCCCGGTCTGGGCCACCTTCGCGGTCACCGCGATGGCCGCCGTCATCGTCATCGTGGAGACCGCGGTGTCCGCCCACGCGGACGCGTTCAACACCTTCCTGTGGTCCGGCACCATCGGCACGCTGATCCTGCTGGTGGTGTACGTGCTGGCCACGGTGGGCTGCATCATGCTGGTGTTCGTGCGGCGCAAGCTGCCGGTGCCGATGTGGCAGGTCATCGTGCCGGTCGCGAGCCTGGTGGTGCTGGGCTACACGCTGTACCGCAATGTGATCCCCTACCCCAGCGGGACGCCCGCGTGGTTCCCGGTGGTGTCGGGCATCTGGCTGGTGGTGGCGGTCATCGCGGTGCTCTTCGCGCCGGGCACGGCGCGCAAGCTCGGCGCGGCGCTGGCCGCCCGGGAGGGCATCGTGGCGCCGGGCGACGAGGATCCCGCTCCCCCGCTGACCGCCGCGCGAGACGAGACCGCCCGGGGAGGCTAGCGCCGCTCTGGCGCAGCGCCGTACTGCGCGAGTGCCTCGGCCAGGAGGGCTTCGGCGGGCTGGCTGGCATCGAGCCAGCGGACGCGGGGATCGCGGCGGAACCAGGATTCCTGGCGCCGGGCGAACCGCTTGGTGGCCTTGATCGTCTCCAGCCGGGCCTCCTCTAGCGTCCACTCGCCGTCCAGGTAGCGCAGGACCTGCTGGTAGCCCAGGGCGCGGCTGGCGGTCCGGCCGTCGCGCAGGCCCCGGGCGGCCAGGCCGGCGACCTCGGCCGCCAGGCCGGCCTGCCACATCCGGCCGACCCGGGCCGCGATCCGCTGGTCGAGCTCGGGCCGGGGCAGGACGAGCCCGAGCTGGACGGCCGGGCGGTTCTGCCCGTAGGACGGCATGGTGGCGGTGAACGGGCGGCCGGAGATCTCGATCACCTCCAGGGCGCGCACGATCCGGCGGCCGTTGCTCGGCAGGATGGCCGCGGCCGCGGCCGGGTCGAGCCGGGCCAGCCGGGCGTGCAGGGCCGGGGCGCCCTGACCGGTGAGCTCGCGCTCGAGACGGTCGCGGGCAGCCGGGTCCGTTCCGGGGAAATCCAGGTCATCGAGGGCCGCCCGGACGTACAGGCCAGAACCCCCGGCCAAGATGGGCACCCGGCCCCGGGCGGTGATCTCGCCGATCGCGGCGCGGGCCAGCTTCTGGTAGTCGGCGACGTTGGCGGCCTGGGTCACCGGCCAGATGTCGAGCAGGTGGTGCGGGACGCCGCGCCAGGCCGACTCGGGCTCCTTGGCGGTGCCGATGTCCATGCCCTGGTAGAGCTGCATCGAGTCGGCGTTCACGATCTCGCCGCCGAGGGCGCGGGCCAGCTCGATGGCCAGGCCCGATTTCCCGGTGGCGGTCGCGCCGACCACCGCGATGACGTGCGTCCCCATGCCCCCCAGTGTGCCCGCGGTCCGGGCGTGCCCGGGTGCTAGCGGGCCGCGCCGCGCGGGTCGCTGCTACCCGGGGCCCGGGCGACGGTGGCGCGCGTGAGGGTGCGAGCGGAGCGCTGGCGCCGGGTCCTGGCGGCCCGGCGGCGCTCGTCCCGCTCGTCCTCGCTGGCGTCAGTCTCCAGGTAGAGCTGCACGAACATCGGATGCATGATGGCCTTCTTCCCCCGTCGGCGGCCTTCCTACCTTCCGGAGCGCGGCGGGCCGACGAAAATACGTGTGATCTACATGACTCCCGATCCGGCCGGTATTCAGCGGGCTTTTGCCAAGATGGTGGTATGGGCGGCTCCGCCCGCGGACTCGATCAGCAGCGGGGTGTCGGTGACGGGGAGGTTCAGCTGGGCGTCCTGGGACCGGACGATCCGGGAGTGGCCGAAGGCGTCGGTGATGACGGCTGCTTCGGCGGGCCAGGGCCAGGTCACGGCGACCGGCGGCTGGTCCTCGCCGTCGAAGGGGTCGCGGTGGTCCCAGAGCACGAGCAGCGGGCTGCGTCCGGTCCTGGTCGCCTCGAATGCGCGCAGGGTCCCGGGCTGGCGGTCCGGCGTGATGCGCGATACGGTCTGCGCGCCCGCCAGCGACCGGGCGAGCAGGGCGAAGGTGTCCGCGGCGGGGTGGCGGACGCTGAGCTCGCCATCGCGGTAGCCGAGCAGCGGGAGCTTGCCGATGAGCAGGTGCATCAGCTGGAGGTGGTCGACGGGCCCGGGGTATTCGGGCGCGAGATTCCAGTACGCGGTCCGGCGCACGCCCTCGGCCAGCGCCAGCACGGTGCGCATGACCACCTGGCGGCAGTTGATGCGCTCGCGCCTGGATTCCAGCTCGGCCGGGCAGCCCGCCATGAACAGCTGCAGCCGGGGCGGGAGGGTGTCCAGCTGGTCGTACAGGGCGGCCATCACCCGGCGTTCCGGAGTGTCCTGCCCGGCCCGGGCGGCAAGTTCACCGGTGCTCTGCGCGGGCGCGGGGTCCCCTGAGCGTGCGGCCTCGGCGAAGGCGGCGGCGAAGGTCTGCTGCATGACCGCCATGGCGTCGGGGAACTCAAATGGCTGCGGCCCGGCGTGCTCGCCGACGACGACCGGCTTGAGGTAGCCGTGCGCCCGCATGAAGCCCCGGGCGGTGGCCAGGTACTCGGGGATGCGGTCGAGATCGCCGTAGAGGTGCACGCTGAACAGGTCGAAGGCGTCCCGGCCAGCCTTGGCGACGTGATCGAAGAACTGCCGCGGCGCGCTGCCCGGCTCGCTGCTGAACACGTCGTAGCCGCAGCCGCCGAGCACGACCGCCGCGGCCGGGTCGGCCTCCTTGACCGCGCTGTACATGGTGGCCAGCTGCCCGGCGTACTCTTCCGCGGTGCCCGCCCAGAGCAGGCCGGTGTTGCTCGGCTCGTTGTCGCACTGCCAGTAGCTGACCCGGCCCCCGCAATGGCGGACCACCTGGCGGACGAACTCGGCGTACGCGTCCTGGTCGAGGGCGGGTGACGGCGGCAGGAAGTCGGTCGGCTGGCGGGTCCCCCACCGCGAGCTCGAGCACAGCGTGATCCAGAGCTCGGTGTCGCCGTCCAGCTGCCCGAGCAGGGCGTCGACGGTATCCCAGCGGTACTGGCCGGGCTCCGGTTCCACCTGCGACCAGTACAGGTAGGCGCGGACCAGCCCGGCTCCGAGCGTCCGGGCCTGCGGACCGAACTCGCCGGGCGGGCCGAACAGGCCGTAGCTGATGCCGCGGACCACACCCAGCCGGATGTCCTGGGGTTCGAAGGGTTCACGAGTCAAAGTTTCACTCATAAACTCTAAGTTTATATAGTAAACTCCGCTCATGCGCAAACCTGCCGCCGGGCCGGCCCCGCTCATCTGGACCCAGCCCCCGCCGCCGCCGCGGCAGCGTTCGCTGGGCCGGGAGGAGATCGTGGCCGCCGCGATCGCACTGGCCGACCAGACCGGGGCCGGCGCCCTGACGATGAAGGCAGTCGCGGCCCGGCTGGGCCCCTACTCGGCGATGGCGCTCTACCGGTACGTGCACAGCAAGGACGGCCTGGTCGACCTGATGCTCGACGCCGCCACGGCTGAGGTCCCGGTCCCCGGCCGCCCGGGTCCCGACTGGCGGGCCGACCTGGAGGAGCTGGCCGCGCAGACCCGGCGGATGACCACCCGGCACCCCTGGTACGCCGCGCTCTTCCACACCCGGCCGCCGGCCGGGCCGCACATGATGCAGCGACTGGAGTTCATGCTCGCCGTGCTGGCCGGCCAGGGCGCGACCACGGCCGATGCCATGACCTACGCCGCGCTCATCGACCGGTACATCTTCGGCAGCGGCCTGCAGGAGGCCGAGGAAGCGCGGATGAGCCGGGAGCACGGCCTCGACGACGAGGCAGTGCTGCGGAGCGCGATGGCCGTCGTGCACGACCTGGCCGCCGCCTCCGGCCGCTTCCCGCTGCTGGCCGGCTGGCTGGCGCACCCGTCGGGCCCCTCTCCGGAGGAGCAGTTCGGGCTGGGGCTCGGCTTCCTGCTGGACGGCATCGCCCGGTGCCTGGAGGAGGCGTGAAACCGGCGCCGGCTGGAGGGAAGATTGGTGTTTATGGAAACGAACGCCGAGATAACGCCGTTCCGCATCGATGTGCCGCAGGCGGAACTGGACGACCTGCGGGACCGGCTGGCCCGGACCCGGTGGCCGGACGAGCTGCCAGGGGCCGGCTGGGACTACGGCATCCCGCTGCCGTACACGAAGGAGCTGGCCGAGTACTGGCGCACCGGCTACGACTGGCGGGTGCACGAGGCCCGGCTGAACGGGTTCGGCCAGTTCACGACCACGATCGACGGGCAGCGAATCCATTTTCTGCACATCCGTTCGGCCGCTTCTGGTGCTTTGCCCTTGATCGTGACGCACGGCTGGCCGGGCTCGGTGGTGGAGTTCATGGAGATCATCGGGCCGCTGACCGACCCGGCGGCCTTCGGCGCCGCTCCGGAGGATGCGTTTGACCTGGTCATCCCGTCTATTCCCGGCTACGGGTTCTCCGGACCGACGCATGAGCGGGGCTGGGACGTGCGGCGGGTCGCGCGGGCATGGGCTGCGCTGATGGCGCGCCTGGGGTATGGGCGGTACGGGGCGCAGGGCGGCGACTGGGGCGCGATCATCTCGCGGGAGCTCGGCCTGGCCGACCCGGAGCACGTGGCCGGCGTGCACCTGAACATGCTCATCACCCGGCCGCCGGAGGATCTGGGCGAGCTGACCGAGGAGGAGACCCGGCGCCTGGGCCGGTCGCGGCAGTTCCGCAACACCGGATCCGGCTACAACATGATCCAGGCGACGCGGCCGCAGACGCTGGCCTACGGGCTGACCGACTCGCCGGCCGGGCAGCTGGCCTGGATCACCGAGAAGTTCTACGAGTGGACCGACGGCGGGCTGCCGCACGAGGCGGTCGACCGGGACCAGCTGCTCACCAACGTCACGCTGTACTGGCTGACCGGGACGGCCGGGTCGTCGGCGCGGCTGTACTACGAGACCCGGCAGGCGCGGGCCTGGAACCCGGTGGCCCGCTCGGACGTGCCGACCGGGGTAGCGGTCTTCCCGGGGGAGATCGCGCCGGCCATCCGGCGGTTCGCCGAGCCGGATAACAACATCGCGCACTGGTCGGAGTTCGGCCGGGGCGGGCACTTCGCCGCCATGGAGGCGCCGGACCTGCTGGTCGGCGACGTGCGCGAGTTCTTCCGGCCGCTGCGCTGAGGTTTCCGGTGCGGGCCGGTCAGGCTCCGCGGCGGCGGCCGCCCGGGGTGACCAGGCCGGTCTCGTAGGCCAGGACGACGAGCTGGGCGCGGTCGCGCGCGTTCACCTTGGTCATGATGCGGCTGACGTGGGTCTTGGAGGTCAGCGGGGACAGGAACAGGCGGGCCGCGATCTCGTCGTTGGACAGGCCCTCGGCGACCAGGCCCAGTACCTCGCGTTCCCGTTCGGTCAGCCCGTTGAGGGGGCCCCGGTGCCGGTCGCTGGGAGGCGGGCGCTCCGGCCGGGTGGCCAGATCGGTGATGAGCCGCCGGGTCACGCTCGGCGACAGCAGCGCGTCACCCCTGGCCACCACCCGGACCGCCTGGAGCAGGTCGGCGGGCTCGGTGTCCTTGACCAGGAAGCCGCTGGCCCCGGCGCGGATCGCCTGGTAGACGTACTCGTCGGACTCGAAGGTGGTCAAGATGATGACCTTGACCCCGGCCAGGTCCTCGTCGGCACTGATCCGCCGGGTGGCTTCCAGGCCGTCCACCCCGGGCATCCGGATGTCCATCAGCACCACGTCGGCCCGCTCGCTCCGGGCCAGGTCGACGGCCTGCGCGCCGTCGATGGCCTCGCCCACCACCTGGAGGTCGGCGGCGGCGTCGATCAGGACGTGGAACCCGGCGCGGATCAGCGCCTGGTCGTCGGCGAGCAGGACCCGGATCACGGTCGCGTCCCTTCCCTGGCGTCGATGGGGTTACCGCTGAAGGGGAGCCGGGCCGCGACCCGGAAGCCGCCGGCCGGCCCGCGGCCGGTCTCCAGTGATCCGCCTACGGTGGCGGCGCGTTCGCGCATGCCGGCCAGGCCGTGGCCGCCATCGCCGTTGTGGCCGTGGCCGGAGGCCGGGCCGCGGCCGGTATCGGTGATCTCGATGCGCAGCTCGTCGTGGTCGTAGCCGAGCGAGACCGCCGCGATGGCCGGGCCGGCGTGCCGGATGGCGTTAGTGAGCGACTCCTGGACGATGCGGTAGGCGGCCAGGTCCACCGCGGCCGGCAACGGGACCGGCTCCCCGGTCACGGTGAGCGTGGTGTCCAGGCCGGCCCGGCGGGCCCCGGTGATCAGGGTCTCGAGCTGGGCGGTGCCCGGCACCGGCTGGGTCGGATCGGCGTCGTCGGCCTGGCGCAGCACGTTCAGGATGGCGCGGAGCTCCCGGAGCCCCTCCTTGCTCGCGGCCTTGATCGCCTGCAGCGATTCGGCCACCGTCTCCGGGCGGGTGGACAGGACGTGGGCGGCTACCCCGGCCTGCACGTTGATGGTGGCCATGGTGTGGGCCACGACGTCGTGCAGTTCGCGGGCGATGCGCAGCCGTTCCTCGTCGACGCGGCGGCGGGCGTCCTGTTCGGCCCGGTCGCGGATGGATTCGACGTAGGCACGCCGGTTCGCCACCGCGATCCCGGCGACCACCACCGCAGCGGTCATGAACGGGAGGATGACCACGCCGCCGCCGAACGGCCCGAGCGGGTTGACCGCGATGCTGGCCGAGCCGAGCACGATCAGCGTCCCCAGCCCGTATGTCACCGCCCGCCGGAGGTCGGTCAGGCTGGCCACCGTGTACACGGCGACCATCGGGGCCACCAGCGCCGCGCCATTCAGGTAGCCGAGCAAGGTGAAGACGGTCACGGCCGCGATGGAAGTGCCGAGCACCGTGACCGGCCAGCGGCGCCGCCAGGCAAGCACCAGGCAGGCCAGCCCGACCAGGACCAGCGCGGCGGACGGGGTGTGCGGCAGGCGATGCCCGTCATGGAAATAGGCGCCGGTGCTCGGATGGGCCTCGCCGTACGCGCCGTAGACCAGCGCGCCGGTCAGGGCCAGCGCCGCGGCCGCGTCCCGCAGCGGCGGGACGAACGCTTGGCGTCTCGCCACTGCCGCTCCGTCCATGACGCAAGCGTAGGCATGTACGCGGCCGGCGTCGCCCTCCGCAGGTAGGCGGCCTGGCTACTCCCCCGGGAGTACACCGGCTCGCGTGGCGGTCCGGTGCCGGCTGCGGCCGGAGTCAGCACGGGTGGCTCCGGCCGGAGTCAGCACGGGTGGCTCCGGCCGGGATTGGCTCATGTGCTGGCATAATCCTCACCTGTCGGGCGAGCCGATCATGGGAGGCGCAGCGTGAGCGGGTACCTGGACAACTCCGGGCGAGATGACGTGCTGAGCGGGGGATCCCAGATGATCGGGATCGACACGCCAGCCGGGCGGCACCAGGTGTGGGTGAAGCGGACGGGCAACAACCCGGGCCTGCGGGTGCTGCTGCTGCACGGCGGGCCGGGCGCGACCCACGAGTACCTGGAGGCCTGCGACAGCTACCTGCCCGGCGCGGGCATCGAGTACTACTACTACGACCAGCTCGGCTCGGGCTACAGCGATCAGCCCACCGATCCGTCGCTGTGGGACCTGGACCGGTTCGTCGACGAGGTGGAGCAGGTCCGGCAGGCGCTGGGGCTCGGGTCGGATAACTTCGTCCTGTACGGCCACTCCTGGGGCGGGATCCTGGCGACCGAGTACGCGCTGCGCCACCAGGAGCAGCTGCGGGCGATCGTCATCTCCAACATGATGTCGAGCGTCCCGGCCTACAACGCCTACGCCGAGCAGGTGCTGATGCCGGCCATGGACTCCGCCGCGCTGGCGGAGATCAAGGCGCTCGAGGCCAGCGGGGACATCGAGAACCCCCGGTACATGGAGCTGCTGAACGAGCAGCACTACGTCCACCACGTGCTGCGGATGCCGGTCGAGGACTGGCCCGACCCGGCGGTGCGCGGCTTCGCCCACATCAACCCGGCCATCTACGTGTCCATGCAGGGACCCAGCGAGCTGGGCATCAGCGCGGACGCCAGCCTGGCCCACTGGGACCGGAGCGCGGACCTGGCCTCGATCGACGTGCCCGCCCTGGTCATCGGAGCGCGGCACGACACCATGGACCCGGGCCACATGGAGATGATGGCCGGCCGCCTGCCGCGGGGGCGTTACCTGTTCTGCCCGGACGGCAGTCACATGGCCATGTACGACGATCAGGCGGTGTACTTCGCCGGCCTGATCGACTTCCTGCACGGTCTTGAGGGCAGGTAGCGTGACCTCAGCTGCCGCATCTGCACCACGGGCCCCATCTGCCACTGGTCCCGGCTCTCGATAATGACATCGATGCTCCATCGATGTCGCGGGAGCGGCATTGATGCTCCACCGATGCCGTTAGCCGCGCCACCCGGGACGCTGCCGCCTGGCGTCAGGCGTACCACGGACCTCATCCGCCCCACGAGCAGGGGCGGGTCATTCATAGTGGCCGGTGTCAGGCATCTGTCTCTGCTGTGACGACGCCGGCGCCTGTACACCGGCCTGGCCGGTTCGGTCACCCGCGGCGATTACCGGCCGCTGGAAGGCGCCCGGCACAGCAGCATGACCACTGACCGCCCGGACGCGGTCGTCCAGGCCGTCCGCGACCTGCTCACGATGGTGACGAGCTAGTCGCCCCCGGGGTAGAGCCGGTCCGCTCCGACCAGGAGAACGTCGCCGCCTTCGGCCGCAGCGGCCAGGGCAGCGTCGAAGCCCGCCCCCGAGTAGCAGGCCAGGGTGGTGGCGGTGGTGTCGTACCCCTTGACGGCCAGCAGCGCGCGGGCCCGGCGCAGGCGCTCGACGTGGCGCAGGCCCATGACCTTGCCCCATTTCGCCTCGCCGAGCGAGATCAGCGGCCGCGGCTCACCGGGCCGGACCGGGCCGAAAACGGCCACGTCGATCTCGATCTGCACCTTGTTCCGCGGATCGGCGACGGTCCCCGAGGCCACCTCTCCCACCGGGACGCCGAAGACGCGCCGGCCCTGCGCCCGGGCGAACTCCCGGCACAGTGCCTCGAAATGCGGGCCGGCCACCTGCGAGCCGAACGCCGGGCCGCTGTCGGCCCAGACTTCGGCTCCCAGCCCGATTTCCAGGTCGGCCCACCGGGGCCGCATGACCGTCTCGTAGAACGTGACCAGCGGCTCGGTGATGCGGTACCGCGTCCGGCCGGCCCGGAACACGTCGGTCTCCTTCACCACCAGGCCGGCGTCCTCGAGCACGTTGAGCGGGTGCGCGATATCGGATGCCCGGCGGCCGATGTAGTTCGCGATGCCGCCCCAGGTCTCGTTCCGCGCGGCGATCGCCGCCAGCACCGAGTGGTAGAGCGCCGGGTCGCGGATGTCGGTCTCCTCGGCTAGCAGGTACCGTGCCTCGCGGAGCAGCGGGCGGTCCGGGTTGAGGACCGAGCGCACCACCCAGCCGTCGAAATCATCCGGGCCCGCCGGAGCGTCGTCGCGGACGAACTGGCGGCGGTACGCCGGGGTGCCGCCGACGATCGCGTGCAGCCGCACGGCGAGCCCGGGATCGCTGACCCCCCAGAACCGCGCCGCGTCCCGGTAGCCGAACGGCTTGATGACCATCTCCAGGCCGGCCCGTCCCCGCAGCGGGGCGTTACCCGCCAGCAGGCCGCCCATCACGGACATCGCCGAACCGCAGAGCAGGACGCGGGCACGGCTGCCGCCGCCCTGCGAAGGCCCGCGGCCGTCGATCTCCCGGCGCAGCAGGGAAGGACGCGCGGGAGTGGCCTTCACCAGGTAGGAGAACTCGTCGATGATCAGCGGAACCGGGTCCGGCCCGGCCAGATCGGCGAAGTACCGCAGCGCGTTCTCCCAGTCCGGGAACGAGAAGTCGGCGGCGGAGCCGGCGTGCCGGGCCAGGGCCGCGCCGAACATCCGCAGTGACTCGGCCTCGGTGGCCTCGGCCGCCTCGAAGAAGAAGCCGCCGGTGGCCGCGGCGAGCGACCGGAGCAGGTAGGTCTTGCCCTGGCGGCGGCGCCCGCTGACGATGCCGAGGGTCGCCTCCGGGCGCGGGTCGGCGGCGAAGTCGGCCAGCGCCTGCCATTCCCGGTCCCGCCCGAAGACGTGAGCGGGCTTGCCGAGAGCGTGCGCCATGACCCTGTCTCCGGAATGTGTTCTGTGCTTCAGTGAAGTATGGTTCAGTAAACTATACTTCAGTCAATGCTACTCAGGCCAGTATCACCTGGTCACCTGGGGCCCGGCGGATCGCGCTGGATATCTGGGGCGCCGTCCTGAGCACGTAATGACCGTTCGGGCACTTGATGTCGTAGAACCGGTCGCCTGGATGACTCAGGACGAAAGCCCGCCGCCGCTGGGCTTCCGGGTCCGCGGCCGACGCCGAGGCCAGGCGCTGCTCGGTGCTGCGGAGCATCAGGTCATTGCTCACCGGGGTCACGAGGAAGCCCTCCGGCGCGGTGATCCGCAGTCCCCGGAAAAGCCCCCACGACGCCGTCGCCATCAGCTGCCCGCATTCCGGGCAGATGAGCTGCTTACCGGGGCTGGCCATCGGGCTCCGGAGGGGTGCCCTCAGCCGCGCGCCGGGAGGGCCGGCATGCCGAGGAGGACGGGGACCTCGGCCGTAGCAGGAGGGGCCGCGGCGGCGGGCGGGGCATCCGCGGCGGCCTGCCAGGCGTCGCCGGCCCGGGTGCGGCGGACGGACAGCGGGGCGGCGTCGGACAGCAGGTAGTGCGGGGCCCCGCGGGTGACGGTCACGGTGACGACGTCACCGGGGCGCGGCACCGTCTGGTCGGGGGTGAAGTGCACCAGGCGGTTGTCCCGGGCGCGACCGGACATCCGGTGGGTGGCGGCATCCTTGCGGCCCTCGCCCTCGGCCACCAGGACCTCCACCACCGCCCCGGCCAGCTTCTGGTTTTCCGCGTAGGTGGTCTCCTCGACCAGGGCGGCCAGCCGCTCGTAGCGCTCCTGCACGACCTCGGCAGGCACCTGGTCGTCCATGGTGGCCGCCGGGGTGCCCGCGCGGATGGAGTAGCGGAAGGTGAACGCGCCGGCGAACCTGGCCTGGCGGACCAGGTCCACGGTGTCGGAGAAGTCCTGCTCGGTCTCGCCCGGGAAGCCGACGATGATGTCGGTGGTGATGGCGGCGTCACCGATGGAAGCCCGCACCCGGTCCAGGATGGCCAGGTAACGGTCCCGGCGGTAGGCGCGGCGCATGGCCTTCAGGATCCGGTCGGAACCCGACTGCAGCGGCATGTGCAGGCTGGGCATGACGTTCGGCGTCTCGGCCATGGCCTCGATCACGTCGTCGGTGAAGTCCCGGGGGTGGGGGGAGGTGAAGCGGACGCGCTCCAGGCCCTCGATCTCACCGCATCCGCGCAGCAATTTGCCGAACGCGCCGCGGTCCCCGAACTCGGCACCGTACGAGTTGACATTCTGGCCGAGCAGGGTGACCTCGATCACTCCGTCGGCGGCCAGGGCACTGATCTCGCCGAGGATGTCACCCGGGCGGCGGTCCTTCTCCTTGCCGCGCAGGCTGGGCACGATGCAGAAGGTACAGGTGTTGTTGCAGCCCACGGAGATCGCGACCCAGGCCGCGTAGACCGACCGGCGCCGGGCCGGCAGCAGCGACGGAAAGGCCTCCAGTGTCTCGGCGAACTCGGCCTGGGCCTCGTTCCTGACCCGGGCCCGCTCGAGCAGCGCCGGCAGCGAGGCCATGTTGTGGGTGCCGTAGACCACGTCGACCCACGGCGCGCGCTCGGTGATCCGGGTGCGCTCCATCTGGGCCAGGCAGCCGCCCACCGCGATCTGCATGCCGTTCTTCTTCTGCGGCAGCAGGTGACCGAGGTTGCCGTAGAGCCGGTCGGCCGCGTTCTCCCGGACCGCGCAGGTGTTGAACACCACGACGTCGGGGGCCTCGCCGTCGCCGGCGGCCTGGTAGCCCGCCTCATCGAGCAGGCCGGCCAGGCGCTCGGAATCGTGCGCGTTCATCTGGCACCCGTAGGTGCGGATCTGGTACGTCCGGCCGCCTGCTGTCACACGACCAGGATAGGCGCGGTCGTGGATCAGATGACTCAGATCTGGTAGCAGTGTGCCTGATGATATCCAGGCCCGAATCCGGCATGATATCCGTATGCGAATGGCTACAGAAACGACATCCTATGGCGAATGGCCCTCCCCGATCGCGGGGGCCGACGTGGCGCGCAAGCAGGTCGGCCTGGCGTTCCCCGTCATCGACGCCGCCGGGGTGTGGTGGCAGGAGTCGCGGCCCGAGGAAGGCGGCCGGATGGCCATCGTCCGCCAGGGCCCGGACGGGGTCAGCCGTGACCTGCTCCCGATGCCGTACAACGCCAGGACCCGGGTGCATGAGTACGGCGGGAAGTCGTACCTGCCGGTGCCGGGCGGGTTCGTCTTCGCGGACTTCAGCGACCAGCGGCTGTACCGCTGCGCGGAAGAAGGCGCTCCCCAGCCCCTGACGCCGGAACCGGGGGATGTCTCGTACCGGTTCGCCGATTTCGTGATGTCCCCGGGAGGGGACGAGATCTGGTGCGTGCGCGAACGGCATGAGGGCGGCCGGATCACCCGCGCGATCACGGCCGTCCCGCTGGACGGCTCGGCCGCAGCGGACGACGGCGCGATGCGGGTACTGGTCAGCGGCTCGGATTTCTATGCGTTCCCGGCTCCGTCCCCGGACGGTACCCGGCTGGCCTGGATCTGCTGGGATCACCCGCTGATGCCGTGGGACGGCACCGAACTGCGGGTCGCGGCCGCCGACGGAACGGCGTCGGCCGGCGACGCGCAGCAGGTGGTCATGGGCGGCAGCGCCGAGTCGGTGCTCGCCCCGGTGTGGCGGGACGACCGGAGCCTGTACGTGATCTCGGATCGTTCGGGGTGGTGGAACCTGTACCTGGCGTCCCTGGACGGGACGGCCAGGGAGCTGTGCCCGCGGCCGGAGGAATTCGCCGGCCCGCTGTGGCAGCTCGGCATGAGCCCGTACGCGATGCTCGGTGACGGCCGCCTCGTGGTGACCTACGGCACCGGGGAAGCCCGGCTGGCGGTGCTCGACCCGGACACCGGCCGCCTGGACGACCTGGACCTGCCCTACCAGGTATACGCCTTCGGCCTGTCGGCGGCCGGCCAGACCGTTGCCACCATTGCGGGCGGTCCCGCGATCCCCACCACCGTGATCAGCGTAGACATCCCGGCCGCCGGGGATCCCGTGGCCCCGGTGGCCCGCGAGCTGAGCCGCAGCACCGACTCGCTGCCGGATCCGGCCTACCTGCCCGTGCCGCGGGCGGCCGAGCTGACCGGCCCGTCGGGCTCGGTCGTGCACGCCCTCATCTACCCGCCGGCCAACCCGGCGGTACGGGGCCCCGAAGGCGAGCACCCGCCGTACATCGTCTGGGTGCACGGCGGGCCCACCGCGCAGTCACTGCCCCGGCTCGACCTGGAGAAGGCCTTCTTCACCAGCCGCGGCATCGGCATCATCGACGTGAACTACGGCGGGTCGAGCGGATACGGCCGGGCCTACCGCGAGCGGCTCCGCGGCCAGTGGGGCGTCGTGGACGTGGCCGATGCCATGACGGCCGCGCTGGCCCTGGCCGAGGCGGGCGAGGCGGACGGGAAACGGCTCGGGATCCGGGGCGGCTCAGCCGGCGGCTGGACCGCGCTGGCCGCCGTCACGTCCGGCGCCGGGGTGCTCAGCGGCCCGGACACGCCGAACGGGTCCAGGGACCGGGTCTTCGCCGCGGTGGCGTCCTACTTCGGGGTAGCCGACCTGCGGGCGTTCGCGCAGCATACGCACGACTTCGAGTCGCGCTACCTGGACGGCCTGATCGGCCCGCTGCCGGAGAGCGAGGCCCTCTATGCCGAGCGGGCGCCGGTCGGGCACGTGAACGACGCCACCTGCCCGGTGCTGCTGCTGCAGGGGCTCGACGACCCGGTCGTGCCCCCCGCGCAGGCCGAGTCGATCGCGGCCGACCTGGCCGCGCACGGCATCCCGTACGCCTACATCACCTTCGCGGGCGAGTCGCACGGGTTCCGCAAGGCGGAGAACATCGTGGCCAGCCTGGAGGCCGAGCTTTCCTTCTACGGCCAGATCATGGGCTTCATCCCGCCGGGCATCCCGCCGGTGGAGCTGCGTTAGCGGGCGAACTCGGTGGCCCGGGACTCGCGGACGACGGTGATGCGGATCTGGCCGGGGTAGGTGAGCTCCTCCTCGACCTGCTTGGCGATGTCGCGGGCGACGACCTGGGCCTGGATGTCGTCGATCCGGTCGGGCTTGACCATGACCCGGATCTCGCGGCCGGCCTGCATGGCGAAGACCTTCTCGACGCCCTCGTGGCCGCCGGCGATCTGCTCCAGCCGCTCAAGCCGCTTCACGTACATTTCCAGCGACTCCCGGCGGGCGCCCGGCCGTCCGCCGCTGATCCCGTCCGCGGCCTGGGTGAGCACGGCCTCGACGGTGCGGACCTCGACCTCGTTGTGGTGCGCCTCGATGGCGTGTACCACGTCCTCCGACTCCCCGTAGCGGCGGGCGATCTCCGCGCCGATCAGCGCGTGGCTGCCCTCGACCTCGTGGGTGAGCGCCTTGCCGATGTCGTGCAGGACCGTGCAGCGCTTGAGCAGCACCGGGTCGATCCGCAGCTCGCTGGCCATCATGCCGGCGATGTGGGCCGACTCGACGAGGTGCCGGAGCACGTTCTGCCCGTAGGAGGTGCGGTACCGCAGCCGGCCGAGGAGGCCGACGAGCTCCTCGTGCATGTCGGTGAGGCCCAGTTCGACCAGGGCATCCTCACCGGCCCGCTTGCACAGCTGCTCGATCTCCGCCTTGCCGCGCTCGTAGGCGTCCTCGATCCGCTGCGGGTGGATACGGCCGTCGGCGATGAGACGTTCCAAGGTGAGCCGGCCGATCTCGCGCCGCACCGGGTCGAAGCAGGACAGCAGCACCGCTTCCGGGGTGTCGTCGATGATGAGGTTGACCCCGGTCACCGACTCGAAGGCGCGGATGTTGCGGCCCTCGCGGCCGATGATCCGGCCCTTCATCTCCTCGCCGGGCAGGTGCAGCACGGACACCACGGACTCGCTGGTCTGCTCGCTGGCGATCCGCTGGATGGCGAGCGTGACGATGCGCCTGGCCCGGGTGTCCCCGTCGCGGCGGGCCTGGTTCTCGGTCTCCCGGACGATCAGCGCGGCCTCGCGCTTGGCCTGGTTCTCGATCGTGGCGACAAGCTCCGCCTTGGCCTGGTCGGCGGTCAGCCCGGCCGCCCGTTCGAGCACCTCGCGGCGCTGTTCCTCCAGGTGGGCCAGTTCGGCGCGCTGGGCTTCCAGGTCGGCCTTGGCGGCTTCCAGGACCGACGCGCGCTGCTCCAGCTTGCGCAGTTCGTCGTCAAGCCGGCCCTCGCGCTCGGCCAGCCGTGCCTCG
>JAICWX010000376.1 GCA_025934635.1 Streptosporangiaceae bacterium
AGGTCCCGTTAACTGAACTAGCTTCCGTGTTTCTGCACTTCAGAGACGGTTTTTCGGTGCTGGTGCTAGCGTCGCGGCCCGTGACTGATCGCGATGATGAGATGCGGGACCTGGCTGCGCTCGTGGTGCCCGAGGCGGGGCGGCTGGCCGAGACCGGGAACCAGTGGGAGCCGTACCGGCTGCTGGATGCCGGCGGGGCGGTGGTCGTCCCGGTGGCGGCGTACTTTGCGGAGCTTCAGGCGGCGGGATGCTCGGTGGCGACGATCCGGTCCTACGGCCTGGACTTGCTGCGGTGGTGGCGGTTCCTTGCCGCTGCCGGTGTGGCGTGGGACAAGGCGACGACTGCCGAGGCCCGGGACTTCGCCAGGTGGATGCAGGTTGCGGACAAGCCGGCTCGCGTGCACTGGCGGCACCGCGACGGCGGCGGCCCGGCAGCGGGCGCCGGCCGGGACAAGCCCGCAGCGGGCCTGGCTCCGGGGAGCGTGAACGCGGTGACGGGCAAGCCGGCGCCGGGACGAAAGCTCGCGCCGTCGACCAGGGCGCATGCCGAGACGGTGATCCGGTCGTTCTACGAGTTCCAGCTCGCGGCCGGGCGGGGGCCGGTGATCAACCCGTTCCCGCTGGACCGCTCGCGGCGGGCCGGGCGGCCCAATGCGCACCACAACCCTATGGACCCGTTCCGGAACGAGCGGGCGGGCCGGTACCGGCCCGTGGTGCCCCGGCGCATCCCGCGGCGGATCCCCGATGAGCTGTTCAGCGGGCTGTTCGCCGCCCTGGGGTCGGACCGGGACCGGGCGCTGCTGGCGTTCTGGGTGTCGACGGGCGCGCGGGCCGAGGAACTGCTCACCGCACTGCAGCAGCATGCCGACCCGGGCCAGCAGCTGATCACGGTGACGCGGAAGGGCAGCCGCGCGGTGCAGCCGCTGCCGGCGTCCCCGGACGCGTTCGTGTGGCTGCGGCTCTACCAGGAAAGCCTGTGGCGCAACGGTGCTCCCCGGGGACGGCGCGAGCCGCTGTGGCAGACGCTGCGGCGGCCGTGGCGCCAGCTCAGCTACCACGCGGCCCGCGCTATGTTCGGCCGGGCCAACGAGCACCTGGGCTCGAACTGGACGCTGCACGACCTGCGCCACACGGCGGCCTGGCGCATGGCGAAAGACCCGCAGATGCCGCTCACGGACGTGCAGTGGGTCCTCGGGCACCGGCACCTGAGCACCACCCAGATTTACACCATCCCGGGCCAGGACGAGGTGATCGCCAGCGCGCTGGCCCACCATGAGCGGCGGTCCAGGCGCAGCGCGGCCCTGGCGGCACCGCCGGCGGCGGGCTATAACCCCGATTCGCTGGCCAACCTGTTCGGCGGGCGCCCGTGACCGCCCTGGTGCAGGCTCCCGCCAGGGCCGCGCCCGGCGGGAAGCGCCCGCCCGGCGCGCTTGCGGGACAGGCGGCCCAGGCGCTGCGCCGCCAGTTCCCCGCCCGGCAGGTGCCCGGCACGTGGCCGGTCACCGCCGCCAGCCGAGCCGAGATCACCGCCATGCTCAGCCAGCCGCCGTGGCAGACCGCCAGGGCCGCCACCGGGGAGGCCAGGCGGCGCGGCGCCGGCAAGCTGCTGCGCTGGCTGGAGAGCTTTCCCGGGCAGAACTGGCAGCAGCGCTGGTCCGCCAGCCCGATGCACGCCCTCGGCGCGGGCTGGCACGCCGAGCCCGCCGCATGGCTCGCCGGCCGCGGCATCGCCGCCTGCCCGGCCGAGCTTCAGTCCGGGCTGCTGGGGCTGCTCTGCGCCGACGTGGTCCGCCCGGACCTGGGGTGGCTGTCGGGCTTCCCGGTATCGGGTAACTGGCGGCTGGCGGTGGCCGCCCACCGCGACCCGGGCGGGTTCGCCCGCCTGGAGGCCACGGCGGACCCGGCGGCGTGGTCGTCCCGGCTCGGCTGCCACGCGCGGACCCAGGTCGCGCTCCTGCTCATCGCCAAGGGCGGCGGCGTCAGCGACATCACCGTCGGGGACTGCCTGGAACTGCGCGAGGCCGAGGCCCGCACCCGCAGCCAGCAAGGACGGGGCCGGACGCTGTTCTACGCCTGGCTGCGTCAGGCCGGGACCTTCCCGCCCGGCGCCCCGGTGACGCTGCGGTTCGTCAGCCGCATGTCCGGGCAGGTCAGCGTCGCCCAGCTCGTGGACCGCTACGAGCTGGCCAGCCGCCCTGTCCGCGACCTCATCGTGGACTACCTGGCCGAGCGGCAGCCGGCCCTGGACTACAACAGCCTGGAACAGGCATCAAGGAACCTGGCCCTGCACTTCTGGAAGAACATCGAGGACTCCCACCCCGGCATCGGCTCCCTGCACCTGCCCGCCGGGGCCGCCGCAGCGTGGAAAGAGCGCGTCCGCGTCAAGGTCACCGCCCGCCGGCAGCCGGACGGCACCCTGGCCGAGGTCACCAGCCCCCGGACCAACGTGATCGGGCTGCTGTCAGCGGTCCGCGGGTTCTACCTCGACATCGCGCAGTGGGCCACCGAGGACCCGGCCCGCTGGGGGCCGTGGGCCGCGCCCTGCCCGGTCACCGAGGCAGACGTGTCCTCCCGCAAGTTCACCACCCGGCGCAAGGCCCGCATGGACCAGCGGACCCGCGAGCGCCTGCCGGTGCTGCCAGCGCTAGCCGCAGCCGCCGAGAAGCAGCTCAGCGACGCCCGCCTCCGGCTGGAGGCGCTGCGCGCCGCGCCAGCAGGCGGATCGTTCACGGTCACGGGAACCACCTTCACCAGGCCCGCCGGGCAGGCCCGCGCCATAGACGGCGGCGCGCACGCCCACGACGCCGCCGGGCACCGCACCGACCTCGCCCGAGCCGAGCACCGGGCATTCTGGGCGTGGGCCGCCGTGGAATTCCTCCGCCACACAGGCTGCCGCATCGAGGAGATGCTCGAGGCCAGCCACCACAGCATCACCCAGTACACGCCGCCAGGCTCGGGCGAGATCATCCCCCTGCTGCAGATCGCCCCGTCCAAGACCGACGAGGAACGCCTCCTGGTCGTCAGCCCCGAACTGGCCGACGTGCTCAGCGCCATCGTCAGCCGGGTCCGCGACCGCACCGGGGCGATCCCCCTGGTCTCTTCCTACGACCCCGGCGAACGACTCTGGAACCCGCCGCTGCCGCTGCTGTTCCAGTGGCAGGCCGGCGGCCAGAACCGGGCCGTCTCCTCCACCACCATCAGCAAGGCCCTCACCGAGCTGGTGCACGCCTCCGGGCTCACCGACGCCACCGGGCAGCCGCTGCGCTACCAGCCCCACGACTTCCGCAGGGTCTTCGCCACCGAGGCCATCCTCAACGGGATGCCGCCCCACATCGCCCAGCTCATACTCGGCCACCGGGACATCAACACCACCATGGGATACAAGGCCGTCTACCCCGAGGAAGCGATCAACGGGCACCGGGCGTTCATCGCCCGCCGCCGCGCGCTTCGCCCCGCCGAAGAATACCGCACCCCGACCGACTCCGAATGGGAAGAATTCCTCGGCCACTTCGAGCGCCGCAGGGTTGCCCTGGGCGACTGCGGGCGCGCCTGGGGAACAAGCTGCCAGCATGAACACAGCTGCGTCAGGTGCCCGCTCCTGCGCCCTGACCCGGCCCAGCGCCCTCGGCTTGAGCAGATCCGCGGCAACCTCGCCGACCGCGTCGCCGAAGCCGAACGCGAAGGCTGGACCGGGGAAGCCGAGGGCCTGCGCGTCAGCCTCGCCGCCGCCGACGCCAAGCTCGCCCAGCTCGACGACCGGGCACGCCGCGCCACGACCATCAGCCTCGGCATCCCCGCCTTCCGCGACATCGCCGGCCGCACAGCAGCCGCGCCGCCCCGGGCCACGCCCGATCAAGGACAAGTCGGCCTCGCCCCGTGAAACGCACCGACCGCGAAACCGCCCTCAGCCCCGCAGCCCCTGCCCGGCTTCCCGCCGCCCTGCGCGCCGCGGCCAGCGGCATCCACCCGCTTGAAGCAGGCACCAGCCTGCTCATCGAATGCGGCTGCTGGCTGCACCGCGAGGACTTCACCGGCCAGCTGGTCACCACTGCGACCAGCATCAGCGACGGCACCACCCTGCTGGCCACCATCGACTGGGAAGCCGCCATCACCGCCCTCGACGCCGGCAAGCTGCCATGCAGCGGCGGGGAACGCCGCGTGCTCCGCCTCGCCGCCAGCATCGCCGGCGGAATCCCGGTCAACCTCTACGACAACCTGCCCGGCCTCGACCAGCGCAACGCCCGCCTCCTAATCAACGCCATCCGGCATGCAACCGGACAAACGAATCAATAAAGACGCAAATCATAACGAATTGCTAGTTCAGAGAAGTCGATGCAGACCGCGACGGCCCAGGCCATCGGCCCGTGCTGGCCGTGCTGCTCGGCGGTGTCGCGGATGTGGGTGAACGACCCAGCTCCGGCGATCGCCGCCAGCACGCCTATGGGGGCGGTGTCGGCGATTGCGGCGGCGATGCGTTGAGGGTTCACGGTGTTGCCTCCCTTCTGGCCGGTTTCGGGCATGGGCCGGGCAGGGACCTGGCGCGTGTGGTGGTGCACGCCCGCCAGGGGAATCAGGGGGTTATGCGGCTTCGCCGAACTCGGCGGCGTCCAGGTCGTCGAGCGCGACCGGGCCGGTTGCGGTCAGCGCGGACCAGGAGGGGGTGAGGTAGGCGTGCTGGCGGGCGGCGGACTCGGCCGCCTCCTCGGTGACCTCCACCGAGCGGACCCGGTACCAGGACCCGTCTTGCCCGGCGACGATGGCGACGCCCGGCATGTCGGCGGGGATCGCGCGGGCGGCGACGAGCGCGGCGGGGTCCATGTCGCCGAGGGTCATGCTGGCGGTCTCGGGATCGTTGACGCGGTGGCAGACCCGCCCGGACAGCTGCGACCGGAGCGCGGTGACCCCCGGGCCAAGGTCGGAGCCGATCCGCTGGCCGCAGACGATCAGGTACACCCCGAACGCGCGGCCGAGCTGGGCAACCCGCAGCAGTGCGGTGCCGTTGCGGGCGATCTGGTCTTTCTCGGACTTGTCGGCCATCAGGAACAGCTCGGCGACCTCATCCACCAGGACCACGACCGGGGTCGGCCGCAGCTCGGCGGGAAGCCGCCAGATGTTGCGCGCCCCGAACTGGCGGCACAGCCGCATCCGGTCAGCCAGGACCCGCACCAGGTCATCGAGCAGATCGCCGCACTCGGCGCGGGTGGTGGCCAGCGCCGACATCCGCGCCGCGTACGGCGTGAACTCGACCCCGCCCTTGAGGTCGAAGCCGACCAGCGCGACCGGTTGCGGGGCCAGGCCCTTGATGATGGCGTTGGCGAGGTTGGACTTGCCCGATTGCGTGGCACCGGCGTTGAGCCAGTGCGGGACCGTGCGGAAGTCGATCACCCAGCGCTGCCCGGTTTCGAGCAGGCCCGGAGTGACCTTGAGCAGCTCGCCGGTTTCCGGTGTCGTGGTGACGCGGACCAGGGGATCGGAGCGCAGCGCCGACAGCCACACCCGGCCCGGGGCCGAGCCAGTGACCCGCACCGAGTGCACTCGCCACGCGTGGGCCAGCGCTTCGCAGGCCCTGGCGTAGTCGGCGGGTACCTGGCCGTCGAGGAGCTTGACGCGGACCCGCCAGCCGAGCGCGCCCGGCCGGGGGATGCCGAGGCGGGGGGAGCGCTCGACGTCGACCCGGCGCAGCCGCCGCTTCTGCGCGGTCAGGACCGTGCCGCGTGCAGCGTAGGCGAGCGGCCCGGCGACGGGGACGGCGTCGAGGGTCCACCGCCAGCGGCGTCGCCTGGTGGTGAGCCTGCACCCGGAGGCGACGTGTGCCCAGGTGAGGTAGAGGTGGATGGCCCGCAGCGGGAATACCGCGACGAGCCAGAACGAGCGCGGGAAGTAGTGCCGCCAGGCGAAGGCCCCGGCCGCCGAGGCGGCCAGGGCAACGCCCGCGAGAATGAGGATCTCTCGCATCGTGACCATTCCCTACGCGGCCCGGTCGGCGGACTCGCCGGGCACGGCGTTCGCCGCGTGGAGCCGCTCGACCTCAGCGGCGAACGCCTGAGCCTCACGGAGCAGCGCCCGCGCGAACTCAAGCGCCGCGTCGGTGGCCTCCCGGCCCACGACCGAGACCGAGAGGGCGGACTGCCCGGCGCTGACGTGCAGGATCGGCGTCTTTTCCGGGTAGCGGTAACAGGTCACCCACGTGTCGTTACCGGCATAGACGCTGAAGTTGGAGAAGGACTCGCCGTTGCCGCTCACTGGTGCACCATCCTTCTAACCGAGTCACTTGCTTGCTCGTTGAGTGAGAGGGTTCGGGTGCACCCCTGGTCCCCGCCGGGCCATCGCCATCGTCGCTTGACCCTCGAGGTCCAGCATGAGTTCTGCGAGGCCCGGCGGCCCAGGACACCCCGACTGGCAACAGGGCTATGCGCCAATGAGCGCCGATCAGTGAGCGACCGGCTGCGGTGTCCCGGGACCACCGGGTGTCTTCCAGCTGATGCAACAGCGAGAGGACAACCATGAGTATCGGCCACGATGACGCCGCGCGCGTCACCGCCGGAGTTGACTGGGCCAAGGACGACCACGCCGTTTGCGTCGTCGGCGGCCAGGGCGAGGCCCTGGAGCGGTTCACCGTCCGCCATGACGCGGCCGGGCTGCGGCAGATGGCCGCCCGCCTGCTGCGCGCCGGGGCGCTGCAGGCCGGCATCGAGCGCAGCGACGGCCCGGCCGTCGATGCACTGCTGGCGGCCGGGCTGGCGGTGTTCGTCATCCCGCCGGGCCAGGTCAAGAACCTGCGCGGCCGGTACAGGTCGGTCGGCAGCAAGGACGACCGGTTCGACGCCTACGTCCTGGCCGACGTGGTCCGCACCGACATCCGCAGGCTGCGGCCGATGGAGCGCGACAGCGAGCAGACCGCCGCCCTGCGCTCGACGGTGCGCGCCCGCCGCGACCTCGTCGGCCACCGGGTCGCCGCCGCCAACCAGCTGCGCGCCCACCTGCAGAACGTGTTCCCGGCCGCCGCGGAGCTGTTCGCTCACGTCGACTCCGAGATCACCCTGGCGTTCCTGAGCCGCTTCACCACCCAGGAGCAAGCCGACTGGCTGTCGCCGAAAAGGCTGGCCGCCTGGCTGAAGTCCGTCGCCTACAGCGGCAGGACCGACCCCGGGGTGCTGCACGCCCGGCTGCTGGCCGCGCCCCGCGGCAAGGCCGGCCCGCACGCCCGCCTCCACGCCGGGACCACCCTCGCCCTGGTCGCCGTCCTGCGGGCCCTGAACACCCAGATCCAGGCCCTGGCCGCCAGCATCGGCGCCCAGCTGGACGCTCACCCCGACGCTCCGGTCTTCACGTCGCTGCCCCGCTCCGGCACCGTCCGCGCCGCCCGGCTGCTCGCCGAGATCGGCGACGCCCGCGGCCGCTTCCCCACCCGCGACTCCCTGACCGGCCTGGCCGGGGTCGCCCCCTACACCAGCCAGTCGGGCAAGGTCAAAACCGTCGCGTTCCGCTGGGAAGCCGACAAGCAGCTCCGCGACGCCCTCTGCGACTTCGCCGGAGACTCCCGCCGCGCCAGCCCCTGGGCCGCCAGCCTCTACGACAAGGCCATCGCCCGCGGCTGCGACCACCCCCACGCCGTCCGCATCCTCGCCCGCGCCTGGGCACACGTCATCTGGCGCTGCTGGCAAGACCACGCCCCCTACAACCCCGCCACCCACAACAGCCTCCAGGCAATCCTCAAACAGCAGGAGCCAACCACCGCCTGACCCCGAAGGGGTTGACACAGGGCAACTCATGC
>JAICWX010000257.1 GCA_025934635.1 Streptosporangiaceae bacterium
AGCCGACCCTGTCACGGCTGCTCGCACGGGCCGAGGGCGAGCTCGGCACCCGTTTGTTCGAAAGGGACGCTGAGGGCGTGCGCCCCAACCCCCGCGGCGAGGTGGTCCTGGCGGCGGCGCGCGACATCACCCGCCGGTACGATCAGCTCCGCGCCGACCTGGCCGAACTGCTCGACCCGGGCACCGGCACCGTCCGGCTGGCCTTCCTGGACTCGATCGCCACCTCGCTGGTGCCGCGCATCCTGCACGACTTCCGGGCTGACGCGCCGCGGGTCCGGGTCGTCCTGCGCCAGGAGCCGGGGCACGAGATGCTGCGGGACCTCGCCTCGGGCCTGTCCGAGCTGGCGCTGATCGCGCCGCGTCCGTCCGGCCCGCATGACTGGCTGCCGCTGCAGCGGCAGCGGCTGGTGCTCGCGGTCCCGGCCGGGCACCGGCTCGCGGCGCGGCACCAGCTTGCGTCACGGGGCCGGCTCCGCCTGGACGAGGTCGCCGACGAGGATTTCGTGACCGTCCCCCGCGGCCTGGGCTTCCGGGTCCTGCTCGACGAGCTGCTGCAGGCCGAGGGCATGACGCCGCGCATCTCCTTCGAAAGCGCCGACCTGATCACCATCGAAGGGCTGGTGGGCGCGGGCCTGGGGCTGGCCATCCTGCCCGAGCAGCTCGTCGGCGTGTCCGGCACCACCGGGGTACCGCTGGCGGCGGCCGGGGCTGAGCGCGTGATCGGCCTCACCTGGCGCACCGACCGCCGCCTGCCCCCGGCCGCCGCCAGGTTCCTGACCTTCCTGCGTCACGCCGGCCCGTTCGACTGACCCGAGGACCGCGCCCGGCCGGTCCCGCGGTCACCTGTCCCGCCGCCCCCCCGACCGCCCTTTTCCAGCCGAACGAATGGGCCGATCCCAACCGCCGAGCACCCACCGGTCAGCCGCCGCCCCCGGCGGCTGACCGGCGCCCCTTACTTACCGGACGACGTCGGGAGGGATACCGAGGCGCCGATCGAGACCGACGCGATCTTCCCGACCGAGACGGACACCCCGACCGACGCGGCCTCTCCGGCCGACGCGGACACCCCCGCCGAGGCGGCATCCACCGGACCCGATGCCGGAGCCGCGGCCGACACCGTGACCGGGACCGCCACGGACGCCGACGGCAAGCCTGATGCCGACACCGCGACGGACGGCGCCGCCGAAGCGGCCACCGCCACCGACGATCCCACCTCGGCCGACACCGAAGCCGGGACCGCCGCGGACGCGGACGGCAGGCCCGCGTCTGAGACCCCGACCGACGGCGCCGCCGACACGGTCGCCGCCACCGACGACCCCGCCCACGCGGACGCCGTGACCGGGACCGACACCGTGGCCGGCGGGGACGATGGCGGCGGGGCCGGGTCGGAAACGGGACCGGGCGCGGGGGCCGGGTCGGAAACGGGACCGGGCGCGGGGGCCGGGTCGGAAACGGGACCGGGCGCGGGGGCCGGGTCGGAGACGGGAGCCGGATCTGGAGCGGAACCCGGCGCGGACGGAGCCGGGGCAGCGGACGAGACGGGCCCGGTGACCGGCGGCGCACCAGGTACGGCCACGGAGGTGCCCGAGTCCGGCCCGGAACCCGTACCTGCGCCCGCCGCGCTGCCGCTGTTGCCAGTGCCCGCGCCGCCGTCGGTGCCCGGGCCGCCGCCAGTGCCGATGCCGCTTCCGCTACCGGGGTTGGCGCCCGGGCCACTGCCGATCAGGCTGGGCGAGACTGGCACCGGGAGTGGGTCCGCTACGGTCAGAGCCGCTGTCAGCACCCGGCCCTCGGGGCCGGCCGGAGCGTCGGCCAGGCGCTGCGACGATCCGGGCATGCCCCCGGCCGCGGCCGGCGCGGCTGCTACCGGGCCGGAGTCCGAGGGTCCGGCCGGCCCGCGCGGCTCGCGCAGGATGCGGATCGAGAGCCCGGCCAGCACCAGGAAGGCGATGGCCCCGGCCGATATCAGCATGACCGGGCCAGAGGTCCCGGCCGGATGCAGGCGGAAGACCGCGCGGCCCCGGGCGGTGGCGGTCCTGATCCGGTCGGCGAGCACCGCGAACGCCAGCGGGACGGCGGGAAGCCGCGGTCCGTGACCGATCCGCCCGGACTGCCGGAGCCGGCGCAGCGTGGCGTTGCGTTCCGCCGCGGTCAGGCCGGGCATCAGGACAATGGTGACGGTACGGCCATGGCGCTCGGCCGTCGCGTGTAACCCCGGAGAAAACCCGTATGCATTGCGGTAGCGGATCTTAATCATGGCCGGGCCACGCCGTTCGGCACGATGCTGACCAATACCATTAATACGTGTCATGTGCACTACCTAAAGCTCGTCACCGTTTGGGAAGTGCACGCCCCTCCAGCCTGAGGCGTCCGCAGTAGGGACTATAGCGCAGCAGATAGGCCTGTTCACACGGAATCAATATGACTTACCGGCCCTGCCGTCATTCAATTGCTAAGCCCGGTCATATCAGGCAAATGTCGTCATCCCCGGATGATATCCGACCATCTGCCGCAGACATATTCAGCAAACGACATCGATGCTCCATCAATGTCGTAATAGCGACATTGATGCTCCATTGATGTCGTTACCGCACCTCACCGAGGTGCCGGCGGAAGAACCGGGCGGTGTCGTCGATGGCCTGGTCGGCCTCGTCCAGGGCGCCGAAGTGAAGCTGGAAGACGTGGGTGCCCTCGGCGGCCACCTGGAGGGTCACCTCGACGTCGTCCCGGGCGGCGTTCGCGGCCAGCCGGACGGCGTCGTCCAGCAGCACCTCGTGGGAGCCGGCCTGGATCAGCAGCGGGGGCAGGCCCGTCAGCGGGGCGAAGACCGGGCTGGCCAGCGGCGCGGACCGGTCCCCGGCGGGCAGGTAGCGGCCGGCGTACCAGCCCATGGCGTCGTAGCTGAACAGGGGGTCGGCGCCGTCCTTGGTGCGCATGCTGGTACCCGAGCGCGTGAGGTCGGCCCACGGGGAGAAGACCGCGACGGCGGCAGGCTGCGGCAGGCCCTGCTCGCGCGCGGCGAGCAGGGTGGCCACGGCCAGCCCGCCGCCGGCCGAGTCGCCCGCGAGCAGGACCCGGGACGGGCGGGCGCCGGATTCGAGCAGCCCGGCGTAGGCGGCCAGGCCATCTTGCACCGCGGCCGGGTAGGGGTACTCCGGGGCGAGCCGGTAATCCACCGACAGCGCCCGGCCGCCGGAGCGCCGGGCCAGCTCGGCCGCCAGGTGGGCGCCGGCCCGGGCCGACCCGGCGACGTAACCGCCGCCGTGGAAGTACACGATGGCGGGGTCCGCCTCGTTTCCGGCCACGATCAGCTCGATGGCCGGGACCCCGCCGAGGGTCACGCCGGCCGCGGTCACGTCGGCCGGGTACGGGCGGATCGCCCACGTGTCGAACGACTTCCGGTGCTCGGCCGGGCTCTGGCCCAGGTCGAACGGCTCGGCCCGCAGGGCCGCGTCGATGGCATCGCGCTGCTGCTTGCTCATGTCTCTTCGCTCCTCGGGAGGTTGGGAGATGGGGAGGTGGGAGCCGGGGGAGGTCAGGGGATCAGGATGGTCTTGCCGGGCAGCGGCCCGGCGGCGGACTCGTCGTGGACGGCGGGCAGGTCGGCCAGCGGCCGCCGCTGGCCGACGTCGATCTTCAGGTCACCGGCGTCGACGCGGGCGACGAGCTCACCGAGCTGGGCGGCGTCGCTGCGGACGTAGACCCGCGCCGTCCGCACCCCGCGCCCGGCATCGTCGGGGCCGGGGGTGGTGGTGCTGACGAAGGCGCCGCCGTCGGCGGTCAGGCCAGCCAGGGCGGCGGCCTCTTCCGGGCTGGTGGGCACCAGGTTGAGCACCACGTCGAACCGCTCCCCGGCCAGCGCCGTCAGCACCGGAGTCGCGGTGTAGTCGACGATCCGGTCCGCGCCGTGGGAGCGGACCCGGCCGGCGCTGCCCGCGCTGGCGGTCGCGGTCACGGTGGCGCCGGCCTGCCGGGCCAGCTGGACGGCGTAGCCGCCGACCGCGCCGCCGGCCCCGTTGATCAGCACGCTCTGTCCCGCCTGGAGGTCCGCCACCTCGAACAGCGCCTGCCAGGCGGTCAGGCCGGACGAGGGCAGCGCGGCGGTGTCGGCCAGCTCCACGGTACGGGGCGCGGCGGCCAGCAACTCGGCCGGCGCGGCGGCGTACTCGGCGGCCGCGCCGGGCCCGGCCATCGGCAGGAACGCCACCACCGCGTCCCCGGCGCGCCAGCCGCTCACGCCCGCGCCGACCTCGGCGATGACGCCGGCCAGGTCAAAGTCAGGGATGTGCGGGAAGACCACCGGGAACACCTGCCGCAGGAAGCCGGAGCGGATCGCGACGTCCACCGGGTTGAACGCCGAGCCGGCCACCTTGACCACCACCTGCCCCGCCGCCGCCACCGGACGGTCGGCCTCCTCGTAGGCCAGCACGCCGCTGTCGCCGTAGGAGTGGTAACGCACTGCCTTCATGATCTCTCCTCGGATCGGTATACTTCGAACTTGAAGCATGCACAGAACAATAACTGCTTCAACTTCGAAGCAAAACCCTTCTAGGCTGTGATGCCCGTCACATGCTTGGAATTCGAAGCAGATACGGAAGTGCGATGACCGATCCCCGGCCCGGCCCGGGCGCCGGCCCAGACGCCGACGACGCCCCGGCGCTCGGTAACGCCGCTGACGCCCCGGCGCTCGACGCCGCCCAGCTGAACACGTACTTCGCGCTCATGGAAGCCGTCAGCCTGCTCCAGCACCGCCTTGAACAGCAGCTACGGGCCGAGGGCGGCATCAGTTACGTGCAGTTCCAGCTGCTGGCCCGGCTCAACGCCCGCGGGCCGCTGACCATGACCGACCTGGCCGACGGCGTCGTCTACAGCCGCAGCGGCCTGACCTACCAGGCCGGCCTGCTGGAGAGGGCCGGCCTCATCACCCGCGGCCCCAGCCCCGAGGACGAGCGGGCCACGCTGGTCACCATCACCGACGGCGGACGGGCCCTCCTCGGCCGCGTCTTCCCCGGCCACATCGAGGTCACCCGGCTGCTGCTCGATCCCCTGTCCGACCAGGACCTGGATCAGCTGCGCGACATCATGAGCCGCGTCCGGGACCACATGCGCGCCCAGCCGCCCCGGTCCGCCGCCCCCCGCAAGCGCCACCCCGGCCCCGCCTGACCCCGCCTGACCCGTCCCGGGCGCCAGCCAGGCACGGGGCCGCAACCGCTGCCTCGTGCCACAATGGCCGCGTGACGAACAGGTTCACCGCCGGCGGCGCAGCGCCCGACGACGCCGCGCTCGGCCGCCAGGGCTGGGAGCGGCTCCGGTACGACCCGCCGTTTGCCGCCGCCAGCCTGGCCACCTACCGGGCCATGGTCGCGCCGTTCACTCCCGTCCCGGCCCCCTCCCCCGGCTGGGGAGACTGGCGGACCGCACCGCCGCCGGAACTGCTCGCCCGGTGCCCGGCTCATGATCTTTACCAGGGCGAACTCGGCTGCCGCCTGTGCGATCCCGACATCGGGCCGATCGGGTGACGATGCGATCCCCGCGCGAGCCGCTGCCGGTGACCGCCGATCCCGGGCTGTTCGAGGCGCTCGGGGGCCGGGCCGCGGTCGGCCTGATCGTCGACGGCCTCTACGACCGCCTCGAGCGCGACCAGGAGCTCACCCGGCTGTTCCGGAGCCGCCGGCCGGGGGAACGGGATCGTCTCAAGGAGTTCTTCGAGGGACTCTTCGGGGGCGAGGTGCGCGGCATCCGGGACGTCGGCACGCAGCGCCGTCACCTCCACCGGCTGATCAGCGCGGAGGAGTCCGCACGGTGGCTCGCGCACTTCGGTGCGGCCATGGACCAGGCCGGCGTCGCCGCCGGGCCGCAGGCAGCCGTGCTGCAGCTGCTGCGGGAGGCCGCGGCTCGCCTGGAGAACGACGGCGCGCCGCTGGCAGTGCTGAGGCAGGCGATGGCGGCGGCGGCCAAGGGCGACGTGGATACCGTCGCCGCGCTCGTCGCGGACCATCCCCGCCTGATCGACCAGCGGGGCGGCGACGGGGCCACGATGCTGTGGACCGCGGCCCGGCGGGGCCGGCTGCCGCTGGTCCGCTGGCTCACCGGCCACGGCGCGGACATCGAGATCCCGGGCTCGGCCGTCCACGTGACCCAGGTGACGGTCTCGCCGTATTGCATCGCGGTGCGATCGCGGCACCGGCCGGTCGCGCAGTACCTGCATGATCAGGGCGCGCAGGTCGACGTGTTCGGCGCCGCGTTCCTGGGGGACCTGGACGCGCTGCGCGGTCACATCGCCGCGGGACTCGCGAACGCGCAGTCGCCGTGGGAGGACTTCCATCCCGTCACTCCGCTACACCATGCGGTGGACGGAGGATCCGCCGCCGCCGCGACGCTGCTGCTCGAGAACGGCGCCGAGGTCCGCACGTCGGGCGGACGGCTGCTGACCTCGGCCGCGAGCCAGGGCTCGGCTGAGCTGGTACGCCTGCTCCTCGACCACGGCGCCCGGGCCCGCGACGCGGAGAGCCTGGGCCCCCTCGGCACCGACCGGACCATCGGCGAACTCCTCGTCGCGCACGGCTTCGACCTGAACGTTCCCATCCGTGCTCAGGAAACGCCGCTGACCAGGGCCTGCCGGGCGGACAAGGGCGAGCATCCGGAAACCGTCCGGGCCCTGCTCGAGCTCGGCGCCGACCCGAACGCGCCGAACGCGCGGGGACGGACGGCGCTGTCGATCGCGACTGGCGCGGGGTTCTCCGGCACCGTCGCCCTGCTGCTGGCCGCCGGAGCCCGCTGACCGCGAATTCCGCCCGACACGTTTGAGGTGGTGACCAGGGGTAGGGCCTTGGCCCGCAGCAGCCCATTCGCAAAAGGGAGGGGGCGATGATGGCACGCCACACCGACTCCGACGGCAAGCACGACACCGCCAATCCGCCGACCGAACAAGCAAGCCCGCCGAACGGGCAGTCAGAGACCGGACCGGCCGGTCCGCCGGCCGAACCGTCAGGCCCCAGGCCGAAGAAGGTCACCGCCATGCCCAAGTCAGGATGGTTCGCCGTCCTGAAGCGCTCGGTCCGTGAGTTCAAGCACGACGACATTACCGACCGCGCCGCCGCGCTGACCTACTTCGGGATCCTCGCCCTGTTCCCGGCCATGCTGGTGCTGGTTTCCATCCTCGGGCTGCTCGGCAAGTCCACCACCCAGAAAGTGCTCAACAACATCGGCCAGATCGCCCCCGGCGGGGTGCACACCTTCCTGAACGGCGTCGTCACCCAGGTCCAGGGCAAGGCGGGCGCGGCCGGCATCGCCGGGATCATCGGCCTCCTGGTCGCCCTGTGGTCCGCCTCGGGCTACGTCGCGGCCTTCATGCGCGCCTCGAACGCCATCTACGACGTCGACGAGGGCCGCCCGATCTGGAAGACCATCCCGGTCCGGATCCTCACCACACTCGCGCTGGTCATCATGCTCTTGATCGCCGCCGCGATCGTGGTGCTGACCGGCCCGGTCGCGAACCAGGTCGGCTCGGCCTTCGGCATCGGCCACGCCACCGTGCTGATCTGGGACATCGCCAAATGGCCGGTGCTGGCGATCATCGTCAGCATGATGCTCACGCTGCTCTACAAAGCCAGCCCGAACGTCCAGCAGCCCGCCTTCCGGTGGATCTCGGCCGGCGGCATCGTCGCCGTCATCATCTGGCTGATCGCCTCCGGGGCGTTCGCCTTGTACGTCAGCTTCTCCGGCTCCTACAACAAGACCTACGGCTCGCTCGCCACCGTCATCGTCTTCCTGGTCTGGCTGTGGATCACCAACATCGCGATCCTGCTCGGCGCCGAGTTCAACGCCGAAACCCAGCGCGAACGCGCCATCCTCGGCGGGCTGCCTGATGACCTCGAGCCCTTCGCCGAGCTACGCGACACCCGCAAGCTCGACGCCCCGGAAAAACGCCGCGTCGAGAAAGCCGAGCGCACCCGAGAGCAGATCATGAACCGCGGAAAAGACAGGTCGAGGAACCAGCGGAACCGGAAGAAGGAAACCCGGCGATGATCAAACTGTTGTTCAAGCCGCTGAGCCTGCTCGTCAGCGTGCTCAGCGGGATCCTGGCCGGGGCGATCTTCAAGAAGGTCTGGCAGCTGGCCGCCGGAGAAGACGAAGCGCCCGAGGCCACCGACGCCCAGCGCGGGTGGCGCGAGGTGCTCATCGCCGCCACCGTCCAGGGTGCCATCTTCGGCCTGGTCAAGGCGGCCGTAGACCGCAGTGCGGCCGAGGGCACCCGCAAGTACCTCGGCGTCTGGCCCGGCGACGACCCGGCCGCCGACGCCGAATAAACCAGGTCCTCCTGCATGGCTCGCGGGAACGCGGGCAGCAGAGGAGGTCTACCAGGGTGAACAGGGAGCACGATGAGGTTGCGAATGCGCGTCCGGCCGGATCCTCCCGCTGACGTCCCGGTGACCGATGACGCGCTCCAGCCCGCGGCCGACGGCCTCGGGCGGCCGGCGCCCGGCGACCTCCACTTGCCCGCCCCGGCCCGGCTCGCGCTGACCGCGGGCTGGAACCTGGCCGAGTCCCTCGGCCTTCCGCTCGTCGCCTATGCCGTGGCCGCCCGGCTGGGCGGGCAAGGGATCGGCATGGCGGCGGCGACGGCGGCGATCTGGCTGACCGCCGCCGTCCGCAAGCTGCTGACCGGTAGCGTGCCCGGCCTGCTGGTGGTCTCGGGCCTGGTGCTGACGCTGCAGACCGCGCTGGTGCTCGCCACCGGCAGCGTGCTGCTCTTCCTGCTCCAGTTCCCGGTGGCCAACCTGGCCCTGTGCATCCTGTTCGCCTGGACCGCGCCCACCGGCCGGCCGCTGGTGGCGCAGCTGGCGGCCGAGGTGGTGGCGCTGCGCCAGCCGTCCGGCGCCTGCCCCGGCCTGGCCCGCTTCTTCCGCGGGGTGACCTGGCTGTGGGCCGGGATCTTCGCGGCCTCGACCATCGGCCTGGCGGTCCTGCTCGTCGTCGAGCCGACCCCGGTTTTCCTCCTCCTCACCACCGTGGTAACCGTCGCCGGCGTGGCCGCGGGGACCGTGGCGTCCGTGCTGTGGTTCGCCCGGATGCTCCGCCGCAACGGCCTGCGCGTCCGCTTCGGGCCCGCCGCCTAGGACCAGCGATGGCGAGCTGGCGGGAACTCAGGGACGAGGCGGCCGGCTGCACCCGCTGCGACCTCTACGAGCGCGCGACGCAGACCGTCTTCGGCGAGGGACCGGCCAGCGCGGCCATCGCCCTGATCGGCGAGCAGCCCGGCGATCAGGAGGACAAGCAGGGCCACCCGTTCACCGGCCCGGCCGGGCGGGTGCTCGACCGGGCGCTGGACGAGGCCGGCCTGCACCGCGACGACCTGTACCTGACGAACGCGGTCAAGCACTTCAAGTGGACCGAGCGCGGGAAGCGCCGGATCCACCAGCGGCCGAGCGGGCCGGAGATCAGGGCGTGCGGACCCTGGCTGATGAGCGAACTCGAGATCGTCCGGCCCCAGCTGGTGGTGCTGCTCGGCGCGGTGGCGGGGCAGGCCATGTTCGGCTCCAGGTACCGGGTGGGCGAGCACCAGGGGAAGGCGGCAGAGGCCTCGTTCGGCTCGTGGCACGGGCTCGTCGTCGGCACCTTCCACCCGTCGGCCGTGCTGCGCGGGCCCGACCAGGAGGCCCGGGACCGCGCCTACGCGGGCCTGGTGTCCGATCTCACCCTGGCCGGGAAACGCGCCGGAGCCTAGGGCTGCTCCGGTTTCAGCGGGCGCTCCGCGTCGACACGCGCCCGCCCGTTCGGCGGCAAAGGTCTTTCCGGCCGAACGAGTGGAGCGCGTGCCCTGGTACCGCGGCTAGCCCGGCTGGTCACGGTGCTGGACGGCGTCCCGTTCCGCGGCCTCGACGGCCCGGTCGATCTGGTCGTCGTGCTGATGGTCGGGATCGTGCTCGGTGAACTCCGTGACTTCGTTGATCCTGTCGCCGGCCTGTTCCGGGTGCTCCCGGACGTAGGTCTCCGCCTTCTTCTCCAGGTCGTCGAACTCGGTCATGTCGTCCTCCCGTCTCGCCTTCAGCCGCCTTCATCCCCGGATCAGTACACGGGTTACGAGGCCGACAGCTGGCTCTGCTGCTTGGCGATCCAGTGGTCGCCTCGCTTCTCGAACTCCTGCTTCAGCACCGCGTAGGCGGCCCGGTGAGCCTGATCGCCCTCGCCGTGAGTGCGTACCGCGTCGTCGAGCGCGCGCAGGAACGTCTCCTGCGCTTCCCGGCAGGAGCGCTGCAGCGTTCCCGGTAGTTCGGTGACGGGGTAGCGGATAGCGGGGTAGCGGCTTGATTTCGGCACGGCAAGTCCCTCAAAATTTGCGTCTTGAGGCCACTGCTTGACCCGTGATACCGGTTTGACCCGTGACATGGTCCTTCCCAGCGAGGGCGCAAGCATGCCTCGGTTCCGAAGAACATGCCCCGGTTCCGAAGAAAAGGAAGCCGGGGAGCATGGGCCGGGCAATCAGGGGCAGGGGCTTGGCTGCCGAAAGGAAGGCCATGGCGGAGGTCAGCGAGCAGCAGGACATAGACGAGGGCGTAGCCCGGGTCGCGAGCACGGTGGAGGTACTGGCCCGCGCGCTGCACGTGCGGGACGCGCAGCTGCAGCCCACGCTGGACGCCATCGTCGCGGCGGCCGCCAGCGCGCTGAACGCGGACCAGGACGCCGGCCTGATCCTGCTCGAGCGCGGGAAGCTGGTCCCGCAGGCCACGAGCGGCCACGCCCCCCTGCACCTCGACCTCTATCAGCAGCAGACGGGCGAAGGGCCGTGCATCGAGGCCGCTCGGCGGCAGGTCGTGATCCGGATCGACGACACCCGCTCCGACCCGCGATGGCCGGGCTTCATGGCGGCGGCACGGGAGCACGACGTCCTGAGCCAGCTGTGCATCCCGCTGTGGGCGGACGAGCGGGGCCTCGGCACGCTCAGCCTGTACGCGGCGAAGCCGTCCGCCTTCACCGACGTCGACGAGCGCATCACCACGATGTTCGCCACCATGGCCGCCCTCGCCCTCGCCGACGCCCTGCGGGCCGAGCAGATGCGCGCCGCGGTCGCCAACCGCGACCTCATCGGGCAGGCCAAGGGGATCTTGATGGAACGCCACCGGATCACCGCCGACGCCGCCTTCGCCCTGCTCGCCGAGGCCTCCCAGCACCGGAACCTCAAGCTCACCCAGATCGCCGCCCACCTCGTCGAAACCGGCGAGCTGACCGGCCGGCCGGGGCCGGCCTAGTCGGCCGGCCCGGCTAGCCGACCTGGCCGGGCGCCTTCCTCCGCCGCGGGAAGAGCGCGATAGCGCACGGGATGGTCTTCGTCGCAGTCGAGGAAATACTCGTTGAGCGCCTGGGCGATGAGATTGTGCTGGTAGTCGTCCGGGCTGAGCAGGCCGAGCGCGTAAGCCTCGACCTCGAGCTGGGCGGCGTCCCCGCCGACCGCGAAATACCTGATCCACAGCTCGCCGGAGGTCAGGCCGGATCGCTGCAGGCCTTCGAAGAGGCTGAGGTTCGGGTGCTGGGTGCTCATGCGGGCGGCTCCTGGCCGACGGGCCGGCCCGCGCTCGGCAGGACGTCACGGGCCACGGCCAGGATGCCGCGCCCTTCGCGACCAGATCGCTGGGCCAGGCGGGTGAAGGCTTCCGTATCGCTGACGCCGTGCCGGGCCGCCTGCTCGCGCCATCCCGGCAGGGACCGGCTCAGCTCGGCGGGGTCCCCGGTGAGATGCGACTGCCCGTCCCTGATGGCGGTCAGGCAGGGGCCGCGCCCGGCCGCGTACTGCACGTGGCCCAGCGCGATGGCGGCCTCGCCGGCGTATACCGGAGTGCGGTAGCGGTCCGCGCCGGTCCCGGCGTCGCTGCCGATCTCGGTGACGCTGCAGCCCAGCACGCCTTCGGTGATCAGCAGGCCGCCCGCCACCGCCTCGCTCAGCAGCCGGCCGGGGTCCGAGCCGACGGCATCCTCCGCCACCAAGCGAAGGACCTCCGCCAGCGCTGCCCGGCTCGGACGCCGCTGACCTCCGTGTTTCCCGTACCCGCGTTCCCCACGCCTTGTCCTCCTGCCCGGCCCGGGCCCAGGATCTGCCTTACTTCGCCGAGGCACTTCCCGGCTCGGCGGTATCTAATCCGGCCGTGGCTCCGACCGTCAGGGAATGCCCGGCGGGCCGCGGGCATTA
>JAICWX010000096.1 GCA_025934635.1 Streptosporangiaceae bacterium
AGGATCTTGTCGGCCTTCCTCTTGACCTGCGAGGAGGCCATCGAGGCGACCCGCCCGGTCACCGAGTAGCTGCCGCTGACGTCGACCTCGGCGCCGCCGGGGCCCGCGTCCTTGATCTCCAGCGTCGCGTCGATGGCGATCCGCGATGCGACCTGCCGGTCCTCACCCGCCGCCGTGATGCGGATCCGGTGCGGAGCCTCCACCTCCGGCACCTTGATGTCGAGGTCAGCCTTCAGCTTGAACGGGCCGACCTTGTCCGTCAGCACCGCAGAGTACTTCGCCAGCGGCTCGATCTCGTGAACTTCGCCGACGACGGTGACCCAGCCCGCCACTCTGCTTACGTCGGTCAGCACCGCCCAGCAGGTGCCGGCGTCCGACGTGGTGGCCAACCTCCGGCTGAAGCTATGGGTTGCCATTGCTGCCTCACCTTTCAGGCTGAGCAGTACCTCGATGCCCAGCAGCTCGACCTGATCGCATTCTCTCGCAGACTCGATCCAGGCTCGCCGGCAACGGCCTAGTAGCGGATCCGGTGCTGCTCGCGCAGCAGGTCGCGGGGAGCAGCGCCGATCCGGGACAGCAGGGCCAGCTTGGCCAGCAGCTCTGAGCGGACATCCGGGGATGCGCGGCGGGCTGGCGCAGCCGGCCCTGCGCGGCCCGGTGTCCCTCGGGCGTGGCGTGCAGCCGGGCCCTAGGCGGCTCCTGGCGGCTGTACTGCCTGTCGTCCGCCGTCATCAGGCCGAGCCGGTTCCTGGCTGACCAGGCATAGCACCAGCCACTCGGCCAGCGATAGCCCTGGCCGTGCCGACGCGGCATGGTGACTCCTCGCCCCTCGTGGCGGCCCGTGGGCTGACCCGAGGCGGCAGGAGCGGCATGGCCTGGACATGCCACGGGGAGCGCCTGCCGGCGCTCCCCGCAAAGGACGTGTCTAGGACAGCCAGCGCTGGGCCAGGTTGCCATTGCACGGCCAGATCATGACGTGCTCGTGATCGTGGGTGCCGCTGCTGGTGGTGTCCAGGCACATTCCCCAGTACTGGTTGACGATCTCGTTGGTGGACTTGAACGTCCAGTTCTGGTCCTGGGCGTAGAAGATGCACGTCTGCTGGACTACCTGTGCGCCTTGCCCGCTGGGCACGGGCTGGCCGTTGAACGCGCTGCGGCTGCTGGTGGGTATCAGGCACTTGTTCGGGCTGGACTGCGGCCTGATCTCGAAAAGCCCCGGGATCGGGCCCGACCCGGAATCGGCCGGGACGAGGATGAACTTCTGCTCCGATACGCCGGTGCAGTGGTAGATCTGCAGCCGGGCGTTCTCGTTCTGCAGGCCGTCCTCGGACATGACATCCAGGCACAAGGTGCCGGGGGATGCGTTCTTGATCGGGTTGTACGACGTGGTGCTCGCCGCTGACGCCGGCCCGGCGGTCCAGAAAGCGGACCCGGCCGCCAGCACCGTGACCGCCAGGGCAGCCGCCCACCGGCCTAGCTGCAGGCGCATCTTATTCATTCGCAGTCCTTTCTCGCGATGTGCCGTCCGCACTGACACGAGGACCTGCGTCCCTGGCTCCGCGAACCTGCCGCCGCGCCGGTAACCGTCCGTAACATCCCTGAACGTCGCCATTGCAGGCCCCCTGGCCGGGCGCCATCCCCGTGCCCCGACCATAAGAAGGCGATGAAGAACGACGCTGCAAAGACGCTGAAACCACCCCCGTCCGCATCCGCGCTATCCGGGTTTAACTGCGCAAACTCTCCGGGCATCGACATGGGGAGGTGGTACGGGCGAATGAGCATGCCCCGGATGGCAGGGCCGGGGTTCAAGCCGAGCTGGACTCCGGTCGGACGCCAGGCGGCTGGAGCTTGGCGCGGAGCTCATCGGCGTCGGGGTGGCCGGCCTCGTCGAATATCTGCAAGGCCTGCGCCCAGGCCTGGCGGGCGTCGTCGTCCGAGCCTGCCTCCTGGTACGTGTCGCCCAGGACGTCCAGGCACGCGGCCTCGTTGAAGCGATCACCGCTTTCCCGGCAGATCTCGAGGGCCTTCCGGTAGCACGCAACGGACTGCCGGTAGTCGCCCAGGCGCCGGTGGATGAAGCCGAAGGTGTCCCAGATGATGTCTTCCCAGCTGCGTTCCCCGAGTTCCCTGGCCCGGGCCAGGGCCTGCTCGCAGTAACCAAGGGCCTGCTTGTAGCGGCCGAGCGCGGCGTGGCCGTAGGCGATGTCGGGGAGTACGCGGGCCTGCCCGGCCTGGTTGCCCGCCGCGCGGAACAACTCCTGGGCCTGGAGTGAGTGCTCCAGCGCGTCGCCGTGGCGATCCTGCCGGGCGGCTATCCACATCAGGGTGCGGTGGATGGCGGCCTGGCTGGCGGGGTCACCGACCCTGCCGTAGAGCTGCAGCGCTTCCTCGAAGAGCCCGGTGGCCTCCGCGAACCGCAGAGATAGGGCGTGCACGCTGGCGAGACGGTGCAGGCAGCGGGCCTGGCCGGTGAGATCTGCGCTGCGCCGGGCCGCGTCCAGAGCAGTGTTGCAGGCCAGCGCCGTATCATCCCATAGCGTGCGGCGGAGCAGGAAGCTGCACAGGCCCCAGGCAAGCTGCCAGGCATGGGCAGTCAGGCCGCGGCCAGCGGCCAGCTGCACCGCGGCGAGCAAGGTGGCGCGCTCGTCAGCGAACCAGCTCAGCGCGCGCTCAGCCGTGTCCGGCGAGTCGGCAACCACTCCGTCGGCGGCCGGGGGCGCGCTGACCGGATCGAAAAACGGTTCCAGCAGCGCGGCGGCGTCGCGAACGCTGTGCAGGTAGTGGTCGAGGAGCCGGTGCACGGCAGCATCGCGCGTACCTGTGTTGTCGTGGGTATCGGACAGTTCGCAGGCGTAGGCGCGGAGCAGGTCGTGGCATGTGTAGCGGCGGGGGGCGTGCTCGGTGAGCAGGTGCGCGGCAGCCAGGTCGCCGAGCAGGCGGCGGGTTCGCGGCAGCGGCAGGCCAGCGAGGCTGGCGGCGGCGGGGGCGGTGATGTCGGGGCCGGGGGCCAGGCTGAGCAGCCGGAACAAGCGCGCGGCGGGCGGAGTGAGGGCGTGGTAGGACCACGAGAACACCGCGCGCGGGTCGGTGACGGGGTCATCGTCCTCAAGGGCGTCCAGGCTGGGCTGGGTGTCGCGGAGTTCGGCGGCCAGTTCGGCGAGGGTGAACTGGGGACGGGCGGCGGCGCGGGCGGCGGCGACGGCCAGCGCGAGCGGCAGCCGTGCGCACGCGGTGATGATCTCCTCGACCGCGCCGGGCTCGGCGTCGGCCCGGTAGCGGCCCAGCCGCGCGGTGAGCAGGTCGCGGGCCTCAGCGGCGGGCATCAGGTCCAGGGTCAGCGGACAGGCGTTCTCAGCGACGGTGAGGGAGGTCAGCTGCTGGCGGCTGGTGACCACGGTCAGGCAGCCGGGGGTGCCGGGGAGCAGCGGCCGTACCTGGGCCGGGTCGCGGGCGTTGTCCAGGACGATCAGGACCTGCTGGCCGGCCAGCCGGCTGCGGTACAGTGCGGTCCGCGCCTCCAGGTCGGCCGGCATCTGGTCCGGCGGTACTCCCAGCGCCAGCAAGAACCCGTGCAGCGCCTCGGCCGGGCTGACTGCGGCGGCGACGGGATCGAAGCCGCGCAGGTCGGCATAGAGCTGCCCGCCGGGGAACCGGTGCGTGATGCGGTGGGCCCAGTGCACGGCCAGGGAGGTCTTGCCGACACCGGGTGTGCCGGAGATCACCGTGACGGCCACGGGCGCTCCCCGCGCGAGAGTGCCCGCCGGGTCATCGGGCAGGAGGAGGGCATCGAGGCGGCCCAGCTCGGCGGTGCGGCCGGTGAAGCCGGGCACTGTCAGTGGCAGCTGCGCCGGAATCGGAGCCGTGAGCACCCCCGGAACCGCCGCAGCTGGCCTGGGTGCGGGCGTAGTGAGGGACTGGTCCTGGCGGAGGATGGCGGTGTGCAGCTCCCGCAGCGCTGGGCTGGGGTCGATGCCCAGGTCCGAGGCCAGCAACTGGCGCATCCGGTCGTAGACGGCTAGCGCATCAGCCTGCCGGCCGGCTCGGTACAGCGCCAGCATCAGGTGGGCCCGCAGCTGCTCATCCAGCGGACTAGCGCTCACCATCTGCTCCAGCTCGCCGATCAGCTGATGGTGTTCCCCGGCGGCCAGCCGGGCCTCGGCCAGGGCCCGCCGTACCTGCGCCTGCAATTTCTCCAGCCGCCCGGTATGGCCGGCTAGGCCGGGCAGTTGGGCCACGCCGCCGAGCGGCTCGCCGCGCCACAGATCCAGCGCTGTTCGCAGCTCCGCTATCGCCCGGGCCGGGTCGGCCACCGCGGTGCCCTGGCGCAGCAGCCGCTCGGCCATCTGCACGTCGGTACCGTCCACCCCCAGGTCCAGCATGTATCCCGGCGAGATGGCCGTAATCGCGTCACGACCCAGCACACGGCGCAACGCCGAGACATGGCTTTGCAGCGTATTGACCGCCGGGCGCGGCCCGTCGCCCCACACTGCCTGGCTCAGCCGGTCGGTGCTGACCATCTCTCCGGCCGCCAGCGCTAGCACCGCCAGCATCCCCGTGCGCCGCAAGCCCCCTACCAGCCGTGGCTGACCGTCGACGACCACATCAACCGGACCCAGAAGACGCACCTGCACGATGCCCCGCGCTCTATCTAGGAACCCCCACGACAAGCCCACGCAAACGGCCGCCAGCACGGGCTGGCCGCCACTTGATACCCGGACTTTACCGGCTAACCGCTCCGGATATCGGAATGGACCGGATATCGGGCACCGGTCAGGCGCTCTCAGCTAGGAAGCAGGGGTTCCGGGTTCTGATGACAGCCGCGGTGCGGTGCGGTCCGCCCGCATGCTGAGGTATCGCTGCTCGGGCACGTTGAGCGCGCGCTGCGCGGCGAGCCGGTAGTGCCTGGCGGCTGACCGGAGGTCGCCGGTCATCTCCAGCAGGTGCGCCCGCACGGCGGGCACCCGCTGGTGCCCGGCGAGTGCCGGGTCGGCTTCGGCCGCTGCGAGCGCCTGCAGTCCCGCCGTCGCGCCGCGGGTCATCGCGATGGCTACCACCCGGTTCAGGGTGACCATCGGCCCCGGTGCCACCTCGGCCAGCAGGCCGTACAAGGCGAGGATCTGCCGCCAGTCGGTGTCCTCGGCCCGGGCCGCCTCGTCGTGCACCGCGGCGATCGCGGCCTGCAGCTGGTAAGGGCCGATCGGCGCCTCGGCGAGCGTCTTGGTGATCAGCTCGGTCCCCTCGCGGATCGCGGCGGCGTCCCAGCGCCCGCGGTCCTGCTCGGCGAGCGGGACGAGCGCCCCATCCGGGCGGGTCCGGGCGGGGCGGCGGGCGTCGGTGAGCAGCATCAGCGCGAGCAGCCCGGCGACTTCGCCCTCGCCTGGCAGGCGCTGGCGGAGCTGGCGGGTGAGCCGGATGGCCTCGGCGGTGAGCTCGACCCGCTGCAGGGCGGGGCCGGAACTGGTGGTGTAGCCCTCGTTGAAAATCAGGTACAGGACGTGCGTCACCGCGGGAAGGCGGCGGTCCCGTTCGGCTTCCGTGGGCGCGCGGAACTGCGCCCCGGCCACCTTGATGCGCGCCTTGGCCCGGCTGATCCGCTGGGCGACGGTGGGCTCCGGCAGGAGCAGGCCCCGGGCGATCTCCGCGGTGGACAGGCCGCCGAGGGCACGCAAGGTCAGCGCCACCTGGGACGGCACGGCCAGCGTCGGATGACAGCACAGGAACAGCAGGGCGAGGCTGTCGTCGCTGGCCGGCTCGGGTGACGCCGGCGACGCCAGCAGCGCATAGTTCTGCTCCCGGCGCTGCCGGGCTGCCTCGCTCCGCCAGGTCTCGACCAGCCGCCGCGACGCGGTGGTGATCAGCCATCCAGCCGGGTTGGCGGGCAGGCCGCCGGCCGGCCACTGGGTCGCGGCGGCGAGCAGCGCCTCCTGCACCGCGTCCTCGCAGAGGCCGAACTGGCCGTGGCGGCGCACGAGCACGCCGAGCACCTGCGGCGCCAGCTCACGCAGCAGCAGTTCGACGCCGGGCCTGGGGTCGCTCACATGTCCTCGCCGTTCCGGTCGAGCAGCGGGCGGACCTCCACCAGGCCCCACACCGCGTCCGGCACCTGGGCGGCGATCGTCAGCGCCCGCTTCTCGGTGTCGCAGTCGACCAGGTAGAACCCGGCCAGGTGCTCCTTGACTTCGGCAAACGGCCCGTCGGTGGTCATCGTCTGACCATCGCGGGCGGTGACCCGCTTGCCCAGCGACGGGTCGCCGAGCGCGGCGGAGATGACCAGTTCGCCGGAGTCGGCCAGCTCGTCGTTCAGCGCGTAGTGCCGCCGTCCGAACTCCTCCCGCTCGGTGTCTGACAGCTTCTCCCACCGCTCGTGGAAGTGCTGGTTGCTCTGGATGAGGATCATGTACTTCACCGTGGCCTCCCGGGGTCCTCGACAAATTCTCCGTGCTTAGGTGTCGAAACCGCGGCGCCAGTCTCGACACCCCGCTGAAAGTTCCCGACCAGGAACACCGCCTCGAATGGAGAAGAACCATGACCGGCACCAGCACCAGCACCGCTCCGGCGGCCACCGCAGAGATCCTGGCCGTCCTGGACGAGAATGCCGCCGCGCACGCCGCCCGCGACGCGCAGCGGATGTTCGCCCTCTACACCGGTGACGCCACCTGCTACACCCTCGCGCCGCCGCTTCAGCAGGGACCCGGCACCCCGTACGGCACCGTCGAGGGCCTGCAGGCGTGGCTGGCAACCTTCGATGGCCCCGTCCTCATCGACTACCGCGACCCGGTCGTAACCGCCGACGGCGACGTGGCGTTCGTGCACACCCTGACCCGGATGACCGCGACCCCCGCCGGGGCCGCCGACTCGTTCTCTTTCTGGTTCCGTTCCACCTTCGGCCTGCGCCGCATCGACGGCACCTGGCGCATCACCCACCGGCACGAGTCAACCCCCTTCCACATGGACGGCTCCTTCCGGGCCGCCACCGACCTCGTCCCGTGATTACCCTGCCAGCTGCATGCCCACCGGGTGCCCCGCGACGGGCACCCGCCGGGCCGAACCGGGCCCGTCCGTAAATCGAGATGGATCCCTCGGTCGCGCTCAGCACGACACGAGCGAGGCCGTTCTCATCCGCGTAGTCGAGCGCTGCCCGGACGAGCTGGCGGCCGATGCCCCGGTTGCGGTAGGCCGCGAGTGTGATCGGGAATGTCCCCGTGCTCTTCCCGGGTCCACACTCGCGGGGCAGTCGGGTGATCGCCGCCAGATCGGCGTGTTCGGCCCGGCGGATTAAAGCGTCAGTCATGGAGCACAACGTAGCTCTCTGCGTCCCGCGGCTACTGAAGCGGATCTGAAACCGCGACTGGCGGGCCACTGAATTCAATCCAGTTGGCGTGGCCCACGGCGGACAGCGCCTCCGGGCCGGCCGGCCGGGGCAGCAGCGCGGCGAACTCCTCGAAGAAACGCTCAAGCCCAGATGGCGTCGTGATCACCAGCAGCCGCCCCGGGGTCTCGCCGATGTTCTGGAAGGCGTGCGGCGCGCCGCGCGGTCCGAACGCCATCCCGCCGGCCGACACCTGGAGCATGGCACCCCCGGCCTTGAACCGGAAATCACCGTCGAGGACGTACCACAGCTCGTCCTCGCGCAGGTGCGTGTGAAGCGCCGGGCCCTTCTTCGGGCCGATCACGAGTTCCAGAACCGTGAGTGAGCCGTTGGTCTGCCTGGTCGCTGCCTTAATAGTGACTACGTCACCGGTAGGAGTCTCCAGCGCAGTGCCCTCACCGGGCTGAACGGCGAATGGCGCACTGCCTGAGGCAATGCCGTCTGCCAGCTGAGTACCGCTCATCGCGTGCCGCCTTCCCCCATTAGCTGCCATCGGCAGGATCTGTGCCGAACGCTACGTCCGCCGGCAGTTCGGCGGTAGGGCGGTGCCATGCCTGTCCTAGGTGTGGCTGGCACACCGGCGCCACGGCGCGGGCTGGTTCCTGCCCGGACGGGATAACCAGGTGAGCGGTAGCCGGGCCGTGGTTATGCTCGGCCCGTGGCCGGACGGGCCGAGCTCACCGGCCGTCAGCGACGTTCTCTCGCCGGGGACGGCGAGCAGTGGGAGGAGGCCGGGGTCGTCCGGGTCCGCCTCGACCCCGCGGATCCCGGATACGCCCCGCTGGTCCAGCTGCCGCTGCTGTTCAGCGCCGCCGGGGCGGTGATCGGGCCCGGCGGCCAGGTGGACGGGCTGAGCCTGCGGGCGCCGCTGCCGGGGTGCGGCCATCAGGGCCTGCACCCGGACTTCTTCCCCGGGCAGCGGACCAGGGGGCCGCCCGCCGGGTCGCTGATCTTGTTCAACAGCGCCAGCTTGTGGCATTCCGGGACGCCGAACTACAGCCCCGGACTGCGGCTGGCCGTGACGGCCTACCTCAGCTCTCCCACCGGGTGACTACCGCACGGCCGCCGATGCGTACTCGGGCAGGTCGATCGCGCCTGCCTTGCTGAAGAACAGGCGCCGGGTCAGGCCGCGCAGCGGGCGGCTCGTCATCAGCCGGGTGGACACCCACCGGGCCCAGATGGCGCGCTGGGACTGCGGCGCATAGGCGCGCACCCCTCCGGGCGGCAGCTTCTGGCCGGTGTCGACGTAAGGGCGCACGATCCTCTCGTAGCCGGCGAACGCCTGCTGGTAATCCGGGTGGGCGGTGAGCTCGCCCGCCAGGACATAGGCGCCGACCAGGGCCAGGCTGGTGCCCAGGCCCGTGAGGGGGGACGGGCAGTAGGCCGCGTCCCCTATCAGCGCGATCCGGCCGCGGGTCCAGTGGTCCATGTGCACCTGCACCAGGGCATCGAAGTAGAAGTCGTCCGCACTGTCCGCGGCGCGGACCAGGTCCGGTACGCGCCATCCGAGCCCCGCGAAGCGGTCCTTGAGGAGCAGCCGTTGCGCCTCAAGGTCGTGCCGGTCGTAGACCAGCGGGCCCGAGGCGAAGGACAGGGACGCCTTGGCCACGCCGGGCTGCCGCCCCGGCCGGAGGCTGGCGACCCGTCCTCCCGGCGCGTTGAACATCTGGTACCAGCCGTCCAGGCTAGCCAGCTCTGGTGTGGTGAACCACGCCATGTAGCCGCCGAGCGGGCGGACGAAGCTGTCCTCGGGGCCGAAGGCCAGTCGCCGGGTGACCGAGTGCGGGCCGTCGGCCCCGATCACCAGGTCGACGGTCAGCTCGGTTCCGTCGCTCAGGGTCACGTTCGCTCCGCCGGGGCCGTCGTCGAGGGAGCTGATCCGGGTGGAGAAGAGGTAGGACGCGCCGGCCTCCACGCTGGCGTTCACGAGCAGCTGGGCCAGGTCGCCCCGCAGGATCTCGATCTCGCTGATCATCCCTTCGCCGCCGAAGTCCTCGACGGTCATTTCCGTCCGCCGGCGACCCCGGCTGTCCACGTCGGCGATGCCCTGCTGCTGCAGCCCCATGGCCCGGGCCTGATCCAGCAGGCCCATCCGGTTCAGCACCACGCGGCCCGCTCCCCGGATGTCCACTGCCTGCCCGCCCGGCCGCACGCCGTCGGCGATCTCGATCACGGTGACGTCCACGCCGTCCCGGGCCAGCAGCGTGGCGATCGCCGGACCGGCCAGGCCGCCACCGCTGACGAGTACCCGCTTGAGGGTTAGGTTCTTCGAAGACATACTCGGACCTTGAAGGAATGACCGGTCATCGGCAACGATTCGGCCTGGGCCGAACACACCGCTCAGCGGGCCGCCCGCGTCACGCCCGGAGACGTGACCGCAGGGTCGGCACGCCCGGGCCGTCAAGCTCGGCCAGGTACGGCACGCGGAAACGCGCGGCGAGCATGCTGCGCAGCCACTGCCGTTGGTTGAGGCTCGCCGCGGCGATGAGGTGGGCGACAACCTGCTCGACGTTCCATCCTCCGCACAGGGTCTCATGCCGCCACTGCCCGGCGTCGAGGCCTGCCAGGTCTTCCGCCAGCGCCCATAGGTGCCCGTCCTGCGATCGCGCCATAGCGCTCGATTCCTCCCCGTAAGTCGCTGACAGGTAGACCAGCCTGGGCCGCCGGAATCATCGACACCTGCCTCGTCATCGCCGCGATCGCAGCGCGAATGCGCGGCGACTGGACGTCAGGGCAGTGCGCCTGACGGCGAGCCAGCGACCGAGCAGCAACACGGTACCGGCCGCGGCGATCAGCGCGGACGTGGCAATCCGCGCCATCAGCATGGTGGGGGTGTAGCAGCCGTAGGACAAGGCAACGTAGCAGTCCGGCGTCTGCCAGGTCTGCCACCAGGCCGCCAGCAGGTAAGCCGCGCCGAGCCCGCAGGCCGTCAGGCCCGCCAGCAGCCAGGCCGTCGACACGGCCCGGTTGAGGCGCCCGGCTGAGCGCAGCGTCCTGGCCACCATCGCGGCCGGACCGAACCGGCTGACCGCCTCCTGCTCGGCCTGGTCTTCCGGCCGTCCCTGGGTCATGGCGTCAGCCGCCACGGCGCGCAGGTGATACTCCGCCTCCATCAGGACCCGCCGCCCCGCGGCGCCGGTGCCAGCCAGCTGGTCGAACAACTCGTCCAGATACCGCTCGATCTCGCTCACCCGAACTCCTCCGCCGCGCCGGGCCCGAGCACGGCCCGCATGCCGCGCACGAAGTCACCCCAGTCCCGCCGCTTGGCGGCCAGAACACGGGCACCGGCCGGCGTGAGCGAGTAGACGCGGCGGCGCCGGGCAGCGCTGGCATCCCACTCGCTGCCCACGAGCCCGTCGCGCTCCAGCCGGTACAAGGCCGGATAGACGGTTCCCTCCGGCAGGTCAAAGGCGCCCAGCGACCGTGCACGCAGGCTGGCGATGAGCGCATACCCGTGGACTGGCCCGTCGTCACGCAACGTCGTCAGCAGCAGAAGATCCAGATGCCCGCGCAAGTCCATGCCTAGAAGTCTAAGCATAGTTTTCTAGGTGTCAATGAGCCTGCGACCATGACGACTCCTGCTTCCGGCCGCCGGGTCACGCTGGACGTGACCGACACGGCCCGGGGCGGTGCGGTCGTCGGCGAGACGGTGGAACGCCATGGCCGCCTCGACGTCCTGGTCAACAACGCCGGGCGAACCCAGGTCGGCGCGCTGGAAGAAACGACCGACGCCGAGATGCGCTCTCTGTTCGAGCTTCATTACTTCGGTCCCGCGGCCCTGACCAGGGCGGCGCTGCCGCACATGCGACGCCAGGGAGGCGGCTGGGTCATCCAGCTGTCCAGCGTCGGCGGCCAGATCACCGCGCCCGGGTTCGGCGCCTACTGCGCCACGAAGTTCGCCCTCGAGGGCCTCACCCAGACCCTCAGCCAGGAGGTCCCCGGCGTTCACTTCCTGATCGTGGAGCCCGGGGCGTTCCGGACGGGCCTGTTCGGCAAGGACGCGGCCTACTTCTCCGCTCCGATGGCGGAGTACGCCGAAACGGTGGGCGCCACCCGGACCTATGTCGAAACCGCCGGTGGCTCTCAGGCCGGAGACCCGGCCAAGGCGGCCCGGGCGATCCTCGCTGTCATGTCGTCGGCCAAGCCGCCGCTCCGGCTGGTCCTCGGCGGGGACGCCATCGACAACATCCGGCAACGGCTCGCCGGGCTCCAGGACGAACTCGCCGAGTGGGAGGAGCTCGGACGCGCCACGTCACTGGACGAGTGACCGGTGACGCCGTCCGGATCTGCCCGGATCCGGGCCACGACCGCCTCGGCAGCTTGCCCGCCCGGCCCGCTCATGTTCCCTCAGGCCGGGGCGGCGTCATCCAGCGTGACCTCGTCGCGGAGGACGCTGTAGATGATCTGGTCGTGCCACCGTCCCTGACGGAACGTGGTGCCGCGCAGGATGCCCTCGCGGGTGAAGCCGGCCTTCTCCAGGGCGCGCTGCTCGGCCACGTTGGTGACTTCCGTGGTGGCCTCGATCCGGTTGACCTGCGTATGCGCGAACAAGTAGTGCACCAGCAGCCGCTGCGCCTCGGAACCGTAGCCGCGGCCCCGGAACTCCGGCGCCAGCCCGATGCCGACTCCCCAGGCGAAAGCGGCCGGCCCGGTGATGACCTTGCGCCAGGAGACATGGCCCACCCGGTCGGCGTCGTGCATCACGACCAGCATCCCGCCGTCCTCGCCGAGCAGTCCCGACTCGGCCCACCGCCGGCGCCTGCGCTGGGGATCGCGCCAGCCATGCCATTGGTGCGCGCCGGTGGCCACCGGGCCGTTGGTCAGGCCGGCCAGCCACGACAGATCGTCTTCAGCCACCGGCCGCAGCGTCACCAGATCGCCCATGGCCGCGAGCCTACCGGGAGGCTCGCCGTCACGACCTTGACCCGGAGGCCGCCCTATGGTCACGATCGAGGCATGCGTTTCCCTTGGCAGTTGCCGGACTATGCGATGACCTGCGCCCAATGCGGCACCACCTGGCGCGTGCCCGGGTCGGCCAGGCGCTGGCGCAGCCGGCTGGCCAGCAGGTTCGTGACCGGAGCGGCGGTGATCACGGGAGCGGCGGTGGAAGCCGATCCGTCCGCCCTGTCCAGGACGATCGACTCGATCTCCGAGCGGAACCGCGCGGCGCAGGCGCGCTACCGCTGCCCGCAGTGCCATACCGATCAGTTCGCGCGGCGTAGCCTCGGAGGGTGATCTTCAGCCGCGAGCTGCGCGACGACGTGCTGGCCGGGGACATCACCGTGTCGTTCCGGCTGTGGAAACGGCCCAAGGTCAAGGCCGGCGGCCGGTACCCGGTGGGCCCGGGGTCGGGCCTGATCGCGGTGGACTCCATCGAGCTGATCCCGTTCGCCGACATCACCGACGCCGACGTGCGGCGGGCCGGGGAACCGGACCGGGAGACGCTGCGCCGCCGGGCCGCCCACGCCGGCCCGATCGACGACGGCACGCTGCTGTACCGGGTGGAATTCCATCCGGTCGAAAGCGGAAGCCGGTGTTAGCCCGCATATGCCGGGTATCTGCATACGCGTGAACCGACAGGACCAGCAGGCCATTGACGACCTGTTCCAGCATTTGAACCAGTCCGCCGCGCAGGCGGGACCGCGGGATCCGCAGGCCGAGGCCCGGATCCAGCAGCACATCCAGCGGGACCCGGCCAGCCTGACCTACCAGATGGCGCAGACCCTGGTGGGCCAGCAGGGCGCGCTCCGGCAGTTGCGGGCCCAGCTCGCCGATGCCCAGCGGCAACTCCAGCACCGGGGACGCTGGGGGTTCGGCCGGCACAATGCCGACCAGCAGGGCTACGGTCAGCCGGGCTACGGCGGCTACGGGCCGGGATACCAGCAGGCCCGCTACCAGCAAGCGGGCGGCGGCGGTTTCCTGGCCGGAGCCGGCCAGATCGCCCTCGGCGTCGGCGGCGGCATCCTGGCCGCCGAGGCGCTGGGCAGCCTGTTCAGCGGCGACGGGCTCTTCGGCGGCGGCTACGGCGACGAGCGGGCCTTCGACCAGGGGTACGAAGACGGCCGCCAGGACCAGGAACGCTACGACGACAACCGCCAGGACGACAACAGCCAGAATGACGACAACGCCCAGTACGACGACAACGTGCAGTACGACGACGGTGGCGGCTTTGGCGGCGGCGACTTCGACGGCGGCGGCTTCGATGATGGTGGCGGCTGGTAGCACCCACCCGTTCGGCTGATTGCTTTTAGGTCATCACGAGCGGCGCGCCGGGTTCCTCGGCCCGCCGCATGGCGGCGGGCAGGTCGGCCAGGGGCAGCGTCGTGACCGGTATCGGCTCCAGGTCGAGCGCGCCGCTGGCCGCCAGCCGGAGCAGCCGCCGCGGGGCATCCATCGGGTACATGAAGTTCCCCAGGATCTCTTTCGCGCTGCGCAGCAGGCCCGGCCGCCTCCCGCCGGGCGCGGGTGTCGACTTCAGCTGCGCGCCGAGGACAGCGCGGACGCCGGGGGCCAGGCGGCCGCGGAGGAACCCGCCGTACGGGACCACGCACCGGCTGAGCGCGGCTAGCCGCTCGCTGGCGACCTGGTCCAGCGCGGCCGGGACCGGCGTCACCGTGGTGGCCGGGGCCAGCGCCAGCTCGGCCAGCGTGCCGTCCCGCCGCCGGGCGCGGTCAGCCGCCGGGCGCGGTCAGCCGCCAGGCTTTCACATGACCTCCATCAGACCTACGACGGGCTGTTTCCGACTTCGGCCAGGATGCGCCGGGCCAGGGCCTCGTCGGCCGGGGCCACCAGCACGCGAACGCCCTGCAACTGCAGGGCGGGCTCCTCCCCGCCGGCGTCGTCGGCCGACACGGCCGCCGTCACGCCGTTACTGCGGAGCAGGCCGACGATCAGCTCCGCCTCGGTACTGCTGGTCACGCTCGCCACCGGTACAGTCGCGCCGTCCATGATCTCAGCTCCTCCGCTCCTGCCCCGCCGGGCGCTACAGGAACTGGCCCGGTGAGTGGTCCAGATCGCCGCTCCACACCACGGCCACGACCTCGGCCGGATCGACCACCGCCCAGCCGTTCTCGCGCTCGAGGTGGACCAGGCCGTCCGGGCGGATCTCCACGCCGGTCAGCTGCTTGCCCTCGGTGCTGGTGAACCCGACCTGCCCGGCCTGCTTCACCAGCATGAAAATCGTCCCGTACTTCCCGATGAGTGGCTTAAGCAGGTCACTGATCGTCTCGCCGGTCATGAAATCATTACCTCCGGATGTTCGCTATGAGCAGGATGCCCCGTCGGGCGGCCGTCAATGCGCAACCGTCTGGCCCCAGGTCACCAGGCGGGGTCGTCGGCTGACACCTCCGATGCCGGGCGCCGCGCCCAGGTCAGAAGCCGAACACGGTATCGGTCTGGCTGGCGGGTGGCACCGTGATGTGCACGGGCTGGTTGTACGCCGTGTAGGTCTCCGTGCCGGTCGTGGTGGTGCCGTTGCTGGTGCTGACCTCGACGAGCTTGCGCAGGCGATGCTGGCCGTCGATCCATTCCCGGAAGTGCACCGGGCCGGAGCCCATCATCTTCAGGAGCGGAGCGAACTTCGCCCGTTCGCGGGCGGGCAGCGCCTTGAGTATCTCGTCGGCGCGGTAGGAGCCGGCGTACTCGGTCGTGGCCACCCCGTCGATCGTCTGCGGGCCGGCTACCCGCACGTTCGTGGCCAGCTGGGAAATCCGGAGATGAACGCCGACATCGACGCTCTGCGTTACCTGACCCAGCTGAGCCACGCCGCTCGCGCCGGCCTTCAGGGTCGGCCGGAGCTGGCACCGCATGGTTGCCGTCATGGTCGTGGGCGAGGCGCCGCGGCCCTGCGCGCTGGTTGTCTCGACGAAAGAACTGACGCGATCCGCCTCGAGCTCGGCCGCGCGCAGGCCGATAGGCGCGGACCGCCTGAAGGAGCCAGGTGCCGGGTCCATAGCGGCAACGTACACGGGCGGGCCGCCGGAAATGCGGCAAATTGCATAGTGTCTACGGGCTCGCCGGGACTACTGGCTCGTGGTGTCGCTGGCGGCCGGCAGGGCGATCGTGACCGGCTGGTTGATCGCGGTGACGTTCATCGTGGTGATGACGGCGTGGCCGTTGACCGTCTCGTTCTTGATGACCTGCCGCATGTGGTGCTGGCCGTCGATCCACTCGCGGAAGGTGATCATGCTGTCGCCCAGCGACTTCAGCTGCGCGCCGAGGACAGCGCGGACGCCGGGGGACAGCGCGTTGAGCGCGTCGGAGGCCTTGAAGGAGCCGGCGTACTCGGTGGTCGGCACCCCGTCGATCGTCGCCGTGCCCACCTGGTGCGCGTCCTTGGCCACCGCGAACAGCTGGGCCTGGTTGGTGAAGTTGTTGCTCTGCATGCTGTTGATCAGCTTGGCGAAGCTCGCGGACTTGCCCTTCAGGGCGTTCAGGTCGAACTTCAGCCAGGGCTTGGCGGTCGGCAGGCCGGGCTCGCTGAAGAACATGTTCTGGTCGTTGAGGATCATCTTGATCTCGGTGTTGCCGCCCTCGGCCGCGATGTGCATGTCCTGGCTGATCAGGCTGGGCGTCCGCTGGTACTGCAGGATCCCCGCCTGGGATGACGCCTGGGACCCGGTGATCTGGATGTGCAAGTTGGTCACGGCGGAGCTGATGGCCTGTGCCTGGGTCGCCGCCGTGAGCAGGGCACTCTGGGCCGTCCCGGCCGCCGCGGTCCCCGTCCCCGCGGTTCCGGTGCTCGTGGTCCCCGTGCTGGTGGCTGCGCCGGAGGACGAGGCGCCGGAGGAGCACGCGGCCAGCAGGGCCAGCGCGGCGGCCGACAGGCCGATGGTTACGGTGCGTCGCGAAGAGGCAGGTATCGAAGTCACCCGGAAAAGCTACAAGGTTTGCGCGGGCCTCGCGGGCCAGTAAACGAGGTGACCGCGATGACGGCAGGGAACTACCGTTATGGCCGTGAATGTGACCCAGCTGGAAGCGCTGATCCTGGCCAAGACGCGCCGGGTGGTAGTGGCCGGTGATGCCGGGGACGGTTCGGCGGCCGCGCGGCAGTTCGACGCCGTCGCCATGTGCGCCGGGTTCAAGTGCTCCCGGGAGCTGCTCGAGCGGCTGTCCGGGATCGAGGCGGGCCGGGTCATCGACATCGCCACCGCCGCGCTCGAGGTGGTACGAGCGCAGGCAGGCGATCACGTTCGGCATCATTCTTATTTCCTTGATTTTCCGGCGAACGTGCCCGACACGACGGAGTTCTGGGCGCAGTGCCTGCGGGAGGCGCTGCTCGACCCGGTGGCGGCCGGCCAGGTCGAGGCCGGGCTGGGGATCGGGCCCGACGGCCGGGCCGGGTTCTTCCTGAACCTGCTCTCGCTGCCGTCGTACGGCCGCTATCAGCACAGCTACGCGGACATGCTGGCGGCGCACGACGAGCTGATCCCGGCCGTGAGCGACCGGGTGACCGTGCTGCACCTCGGCGGCGCCCTGGACGACGAGGCACAGGAGCTGTACCTGCGGCTGGCCGCCAGCGCGGTGCCGCTGTCGGCCGATGACACCGGCGCGCTGCGGGTGCTCGCGCAGTGGTGCGCGGACGGCTCGCAGCCGGACGACATCGGTGTCCGCGAGTCCCGGGCCGTGATCAACGCGGCCCGGCTCCGGGCCGGGCTCCCGCCGCTGGTCACCACCGTCACCGACGTGCTCCGGCTGGCCTGCGAGCTGTCCGGCGGCGATGTGAGCCTGCGCGAGCCGACCCGGTTCGCTGCGCTGCGCCGGCGTGAGCGCGAGGCCCTGCTGGCCGCGCTCGACGCGGTGCTCGGTCCGGGCGCGTCCGGGCCGAAGCTGGCCGACGTCAGCCTGTACGCCGAGCGGTGGAAGCGGCTGGGCGAGCGGCTGCACCCGCACGAGTACCCGCGCTACCCGCGGGCCGCCGAGGCGTTCGCGGTCGCCCGGGGCGAGGTGGCCGTGCCGTCGTTCGGCGGCCAGGTGGAGGCGGCGTTCGCGCGTCCGGACGTGGACCAGGCCGTCCGGCTGCTGCGGACCGCCCCTGGCCGGCTCTGGCGCTCGGCCGACCGGCTGTTCCGGGCCGCCTCGGACCTGGCCGCCGCGGACCCTGGTGCCGCCGACCCGGCCGCCCCCGGCGCCGCCGCGGTGGCGTCGGTCATGGCGGCTCTCGGCGCCACCGCGCCCGACGTGTCCGGCCGGGTGCTGCTGTCCGTCCGCGAGCACCTGCAGAACCGGGCCTTCCCCGCGGCCGGCCGCCTGTTCGCCAACCGGCAGGGCCGCGCCTGGGCCGCGCCGGACTGGCGGGTCACCCTGGACCGGGGCGTCATCGCCGACGCCTGCGCCCTGATCGACGCCGAGATCATGACGCGGCTGCCGTCGGCCCGGATCGTCCTCGACCAGGGCATGACCGGGGCGGCGCTGCCGCTGTCCGGCAAGCCGCTCCCGGCCGGCCTCGGCATCTTCCCGCGCGGCTCGGTGACCAGGGTCGAGGGCGAACTGCTGCGCTTCTTCATCTACTGGCGGCAGCAGCGGCAGCGGACCGACTACGACCTGTCGGCCCTGTTCCTGGACGAGCAGTACGCCAACCCCCGGCACATCTCGTGGACCCGGCTGTCGGCCGAGGAGGCCGAGCACTCCGGGGACATCACCCAGGCGCCCGCGCCCGACGGGGCCAGCGAGTTCATCAACATCCGGCTGACCCACCTGGGCCGCGGCTTCATCGTCCCGCAGGTCTACATCTACGCCGGGGAAGGCTTCGAGGAGGTCGACGAGGCGTTCTTCGGCTTCATGACCAGGGATGGCGAGCAGGCGGGCCAGCCGTTCGAGGCCCGCACCGTGCGGATGAAGTCCGCGCTGTACTCACCGTCGCGGATCGCGGTGCCGCTGGTGTTCAGCCGCGGCGAGGACGGCGCCTGGCGGGCCAAGTGGCTGCACCTGTACCTGCGCGGCCACCGGGCCGCCGCCTGGGGCGGGCCCACCAACCAGGTGGAAGGCGGTCGCGTGACCACGACCATGCTCGCTCGTTCGGTGGTGGAGCGCGAGTACCTGCGGGTCGGGTACCTGGCCGATCTGTGGCGGCGCAAGGGCTGCGAGGTGCTGGACGCGGTGCCGGATGACGGCGAGCCCGTGACGTGGATCGGCCTGGAACAGCCGTCGCGGCTCCCGGCCGGATCGGAGGTGTTCACGCTGGACCGGCTGGGAGACCTGATCCCGGCGTAGAATCGTGACGAGGCCATGGACGGGCTTCCTTCTCAGCCAATCTGCGGGTCGCGGGTTCGAATCCCGCTCCCGGTTCGCCGGGGTAGCTCAGCGGCAGAGCAGCAGACTCATCTAGCCCGGCCGCTTTCCTCGCTTGTTTTACGGCAGAGCTCTCCGGTTAGAGCTTCCGGTCGGGCCGCGAGGCCATGGGTGCGCTTCCTTCTCACTCCAGGACCGGGAATGCTGGCCTCTTCGGAGGATCAAGCGCCCGGCTTATATCTAGCGCTCCCGCTTTCCTCGCGGCCCGTCCGCTCTTTCCGTCGTGAAATATATTCCTCCGGCCGTACCGGACATCTCTCCCTGCACCGTACTCTTGGTGAGTCTCAGGCATTCGGGACAGGGAGGGACTGGGGCCTGCATGCACTCCCTGCTGTTGCGCGCTAAAAATCAGATTTGGGGAGAATCGCATGCGCAGAATCATCATCCTCGGCTTGGCCGTACTCGGGCTCGTCCTCACCATTCAGCTGCCCGCGCAGGCCTCGGCCCGGATCCAGTTCGGTGAGATCTGGTACAACTCGCCCGGCAGCGACCGCGGCGGTGCCACCAGCCTGAACCACGAGTGGGTCCAGCTGCACAACACCTCGGGCGCCCGCATCACCATGACCGGCTGGACCCTGCGCGACGTGGCGCACCATGTCTTCACGTTCGGGACCTTCACGATCAAGCCGCACGCCTACGTCAAGATCCACACCGGTCCGGGCCGCGACACCCAGACCGACCTGTACTGGGGCAGCGGCTGGTACATCTGGAACAACACCGGCGACACCGCCATCCTCAGGGACGACCACGGCCACCAGCTCGACAAGTGCACCTTCCCCGGCACCAGCGATCACTTCTTCTGCTGACCCCGCCAGGCCCTCCGGCGCCACGATCGTGTGTATTTACCCCCCGCTTTCGGGGGGTAAATACACCCGATGACTCCGGCGCCACCGGCCGCCGCCCGATTTGTTCGCTTTACGCCAGTGTTCTCATCATCGTGGACTGTAACCCGCGGCAAATGTGGGGTAAATGCCCACAATAATGTGATCTTCGAATTCGCCTGCCCGTCACGGCCGTGATGCGGGACGGGACCATACGGTGCGGGATGGGATTATCAGGCCAAGACGAAGGGTTACCGGGCCAGGGCGGGCCGCAGGACCCGGACGGTGACGGCGATCCGGGCCAGGCTGGCCGCCATGGCCGCCGCCGTCACCCAGCTCACCGGGGCCAGGACGAAGATCGCGCTGACGATCAGCGCCGCGTCGAGCGCCGCGAAGCCGAAGCAGCCCGCCACTCCGGTCGCCGCGGCCAGCCGGTACCGCCCGCCCAGCGCGGCCACCGCCAGCAGCCCGATGAGGCCGGTCAGCGCCAGGCCCACCACGACCCAGGCTGGCCCGGGGATGATCCGGGCGGCCCAGCCCCGGCCGGCCTGGCTGGTGAGCAGGGCCGCCACCCAGCAGGCGCCGACCGCCGGCCCCATCCCGAGCAGCCTGCGGGCGGCCTGCCGGGCCGGGTTCACCCGGGCAAAGCCGGCCGCGATCTCCTCGGCCGGCCCGAACTCGGCCACCGCGGCCGCGGCGGCCGCCTCGGGGTCCAGTCCCCGGGACAGGTGGAACCGGTAAGTCTCGGTCAGGCCGTCAGCCAGCTCCTCGACGACCGACGCCGGCAGCCGGGCCGCCAGGCTAGCCAGGTAGCCGCGGATCAGGCCGGGCTCGGACTCGGACGTGCCGGTCAGGCGGGGGTCGGGCTTGGGCATGCCGGGCCCTCCAGTGCGGCGGTCACGACCGCGGAGAAGTCCCACCAGTCGGCCCGGCGGCCGGTCAGGGCCCGGGTCCCGGCCGGGGTCAGCCGGTACTCGCGCCGGCGGCGGCCGCCCACGACCGACCAGGCCCCGGTGATCAGGCCGGCCCGCTCCAGCCGCCGCAGCGCCGGGTAGATGGTCCCGGTGGGCAGGTCGAGCCGCCCGCCGGTGCTCTGCCGCAAGGCCTCGATCACCGCGTACCCGTGCCGCGGCCCGCCCTCCAGCGCCGCCAGCAGCACCGCGTCCAGGTGACCCTTCAGTTCCTCGGCCCGCATAGGTAGTAACGCTACATTATGCCTTCCGGCCAGGCAATCCGTCGGTTAGGCTGAGCTCTATAGGTAGCAACGCTACATATAGGAGGCGGAGATGCTGAGCCGGCCCGGCCTACGAGGCCGGCACCACCGGAGCCGGGAAGTCGCGGGTCTGATGGGCGGGTGACGGCTGGGTGAGCATGCCCGCCGTGCCGCCGTCGACCATCCGGCGCCAGCCCGTCTGCCAGTCCGGCAGGTCCCCGCTGTCCTGCTCCCAGTCGACGAACGTCGCCTCGTCACAGAACTTGTCCAGGCGCGACATGATGCTCCGGTGCGGCTCGGTGCCCACGTAGGAACGCATCCGCTGCTTGTCCTGCCAGGCGGTGACGGTCCACCACGCGTTGTCCGCGTCGGCCAGCGCGTCCGTGCCGAGGTTGCCTTCCGACTTCTGCGCCTGCTCGAGCGCGGCCACCGCGTCGGTGAAGAACTCGTCGGTCAGCGCCGCGTCCTTCAGCCGCAGCCGGGTGAAAACGATAACGGGCATGACGATCTCCCCTTGATCGGCGTCCAGCCCGCCGTCGTGCTGCCGGACGATCCTCCGCTGCCGGTTTCCTACCGTACGCACCTACCTGTACACCGCCGCCGCGCCGCGCCGCAACGGTCATTTGACTACGACGCCTGAACCGGAGCCGGCTCGTGCTCGTTGTCACCGGTAGGGGACAGACAGGCACCGGGGGACATCGAGGACGGCGGGGCTCCCCGGGAACCTTCGACTACGGGAGCATCATGATCAAGAACTGGATGGCCGCTGCCGCATGCGCGGCGGCCGTCGCACTGACCGCGAGCGCCTGCTCGACCAGCTCGACATCGATCAGCGACAAGGCCACCGCCCCGCCCCCTTCGTCGGCGTCGGCTCAGGCCAGCAGCCCGGCCGCGGCCGCCTCGGCGTCGGCCAGCAGCGCCGTCACCATCGACCTGAAGTCCCTGACCGGCATCGAGGGCAAGGCCCTGGTCGACGGAAAGGGCCGCGCGCTCTACCTGTGGGAGGCCGACAAGAACGGCATGTCCACCTGCAGCGGCGCGTGCGCCGCGGCCTGGCCGCCGGTCACCGTGGGCGGCACGGCGCAGCCGGGCAGCGGCGTCACCCCGTCCCTGCTCGGCACGGTCAAGCGGGCCGACGGGACCGAGCAGGTCACCTACAACCACCACCCGCTGTACTACTTCGCCGGCGACAGCGGCCCCGCGATGGCCAAGGGCCAGGGCTCTAACGACTTCGGGGCCAGCTGGTACGTGCTGAACGCCAAGGGATCCAAGATCGACAACGACTGATTTACCGCCCGAACGGGCCTGGTGCGTGCCCCGGCACCGCCACGCCCGTTCGGTGGTCGTTGTGGTCGTTTTGCCTTGACCGGCCGTGACAGCGGACACTGGTGATCATGCCGGCCTGGGCGGATCGGGAACTCGACCGGCGCATCGCCGTGCTGGCGCTGCCCGCGCTCGGCGCGATCGCCGCCGAGCCCGCCTACAGCCTGGCCGACACGGCCATCGTCGGGCACCTGGGCCGGACCCCGCTCGGCGCGCTGGCCATCGCGACCACCGCGCTGACCATGACCGCCTGGCTGGCCATCTTCCTGTCTACCGCGACGACCTCGGCCGTAGCCGGGCTGTCGGCGGGCCGGGCGGCCGGCCGGGCGGCGCGCTCGGCCGGGGCGGCCTACCTGGTGGCGGCAGCCGGCGGGGCCGCGGTCGCGATGGTCGTGATCGTGACCGCTCCCTGGGTGGCGGTGCTGCTCGGCGCGCACGGCGCCGTGCTGTCCGGCGCGGTCGGCTACCTGCGAGTGTCCGCCGTCGGGCTGCCGTTCCTGTACGTGTCGTACGCCGGCAACGGGCACCTGGTCGGGCTGGCGAACGCGCGCACGCCGCTGCGCATCGCGGTCAGCGCCAACGTGCTGAACATCGTGCTCGAGGTCTTCCTCGTCTACGGCCTGCACCTGGGCCTGCTCGGCTCGGCCGGGGGGACGGTCGCCGCCCAGGCCGTGACGGCCGGGCTGTACCTGGCCGCCTCCCGGCGGGCGGCCGTCCGGCTCGCCCGGCCGGGCCGGGCCGAGGTCACCGCGCTGCTGCGGGACGGGCACCGGCTGTCGGTGCGGACGATCGCGCTCGGCGTGGTCCCGCTGACCACGACCGCGATCGCGGCCCGGCTGGGCCCGGTCGCGCTCGGCGGCCAGCAGGTCGCGATGCGGGTCTGGCTCCTGCTGGCCCTGCTGCTCGACGCGCTGGCGGTGCCGGCGCAGGTCTACGTCAGCTCCGCCCTCGGCGCCGGCGACCTGGCCGAAGCGCGCCGGGTCGGGCGGCGCACCCTGCGGCTGGGCCTGCTCGCCGGGATCGGCCTCGGCGTCGTCACCGCCGGGCTGGCGTTCTGGGTGCCGGCCCTGTTCACCCCCGATCCCGGGATCCGGCACGCCGCCACGGTGGCCCTGCTGGTCGCGGCGCTGACCCAGCCGGTGGCGGCGCTCGCCTTCGTGCTGGACGGGCTGATTCTCGGCATCTCCGACTACGTGGCCATGCGCCGGGCGATGATCCTCGCCATCGGCGCCTACGTCCCGGTCGCGGCGCTGGTCCTGGTCTTCCACGGCCTCGGGCTGGCGGGGATCTGGGTGGCCCTGGGCCTGTGGCTGGCGGCCCGCTCGGTCCTGCTCGGCCGCCGCTGGCAAACCCAGGTCAGCGCGGGCGGGCCAGGCGCTCGGCGGCCTGGACCACGCTGGCGCGGCGGCGGGCGTGCTCGGCCGGGTCGCTGTCGTCGGCGCCGGTGAGCATGCGGGCGAGCTGCGGGGCGGCGGCCCACCAGGCGGACAGGCCGATGATGATGAACACCAGGTGCTCGGGGTCGACATCGCCGTCGAGCACCCCGTCCCGCTGGGCGGCCGCGTAGGCCCCGGCCTTGACCTTGTAGTGCGCGGTGCGGTTCGCCTCGTCGGCGATCCGGCCGCCGGCCAGGCCCTCCCACAGCATCAGCCGGATCAGCTCGGGGTGGGCCGTGTGGTAGTCGAAGGTGCGCCCGGCGAACTCGCCGATGTCCTCGAAGCCGGGGACCGGGGCGACCGCGGCGGCGAGCTTGTCGAGTTCGTCGGTGAGCACCGTCTCGAACAGCGCCTGCTTGTCGCCGAAGTACTTGTAGAGGCGCTCCTTGTTGATGCCGGCCCGTTCGGCGATGCGCGCCATCGTGGTGCCGTCCGGCCCGTGCTCGGCGAACTCGGCCGTCGCCGCTTCCTTCAGGCGCCGGCGCGTTCCCTCGGTGTCCCACGCCATGCCAGCATTCTAGGCCACTACAACTCCAACGTTGCGGTTGGTTTCACCGGGAGCTAGTATCGGAAACTGCAACCGCAACGTTGGAGATGGAATTCAGTGCAGGCAAGGAGAAAGACAGACATGGCTGACAGCGCTCCCGGCGGGACCCTCAGGCTCGCCGACGACCTCGTCATCAGCCGCATGGGCTTCGGTGCCATGCAGCTGGCCGGGCCCGGGGTCTTCGGGCCGCCCCGCGACCGCGACCAGGCCCTCGCGGTCCTGCGCGAGGCCGTGGACCTGGGCGTCACCCACATCGACACCAGCGACTTCTACGGTCCCGTGGTGGTCAACGAGCTCATCCGGGAGGCGCTGCACCCGTATCCGGCCGGCCTGCGCATCGTCACCAAGGTGGGTGCCCGCCGCGATGAGAACGGCGGCTGGAACCCATCCCTTGAGCCCGCGGACCTGGTGGCCCAGGTCCGGGAGAACCTCGTGCACCTCGGCGTCGATGCCCTCGATGCCGTCAACCTGCGCCTGTCGCACGCGGGCACCGGCGAGGAGTCGGTGGCCGAGGGGTTCGGTGCCCTGGCCGAGCTGCGCAAGGAGGGGCTGATCCGCCACCTCGGCCTGAGCGAGGCGTCCGACGTCCAGCTCACCGAGGCCCAGGCCATCGCCCCCGTGGTCACCGTGCAGAACCTCTACAACCTGGCCAACCGGAGCGACGACGCCCTGGTCGACCGGTGCGCGGCCGAGGGCATCGCCTACGCGCCGTACTTCCCGCTCGGCGGCTTCACCCCGCTCCAGTCGGCCGAGCTGAGCGACGTCGCCGGGCGCCTGGGCGTCTCCGCGCAGCAGGTGGCCCTGGCCTGGCTGCTGCAGCGCTCGCCCGCGATCGCCCTCATCCCCGGCACCTCGTCGGTGGCTCACCTGCGCGAGAACATCGCCGCGGCCGGCCTGGTCCTGCCGCCGGAGGCGATCGCGGCCCTCGACGCCATCGGCCGGTAGCCCTCAGCAGGACGTCAGATCGGGAACGCCCGGGCCACGGGCTATTTCACGCGATCGACCGTGGGCAATCACGCGAAATGTTACGGTCGGTAATCATGACAGTGCGCTTACGGTTACGCGCTGATGTCACTTCGGGTCTGTCCGCACGGAACAATCGTTACATCTCGTACATGCGCCGGTACACGGGGCAATCGAGGCTGATGTTACTGCGGTCAAAACCTGGGGATCACATGGCGACGCAAGCCCAGCACCTGGAGGAGCCATGATGAGCGTGTTGTCCTGGATCGGGCGCATCGCGTGCGGATGGCTACCGCGCCGGGGGTCCCGGCTGGCCGGGTGGCTGCTGCTGACCGTGGCGGCGGTCGCCGTCTGGCCGGTGGCGGCCGTGACCGGCGCGGGCTGCCTCGCGGCGCGGCTGCGCGGCTGGCCGGCTGCGCGGCTGGGCCGTCAGGCCGCCTGGGCGCTGCCGATGACCGTCGTGTGGATCGCCGCCGAGTCGGCCCGCGGCTGGCGGGCGGTGGCGCTGGACCCGGTCCGGGACGGGGGCAGCGGCTGGCCGCACCTGACCGGGGCGACCGTGTTCCGGACGTTCCTGCTGGTCGCGCCGGTCACGATCCCGGCCGGGCTGGCGCTGGCGGCGCTGCTGTGGGCGTGGCGGATCTACGCGGCCACGACCGGGGCCGGCGGCTGGCTGGCCGCCGCGCTGGTCCCCGCCGACGCCGCTCAGGTGCCCGCTCCACGGGAACCCGCCCCGCGGGCGCCGGTGACGCTGCCTGCGCCGCGCCGCGAAACCGTCCCGGCTGCCCGCGGTCTCGACGACATCCTCCGGCCCGGAGTACGCCGGTGACCGGAGCCGCCCACGAGCCCGAAGCCGGGGTGCGGCGAGGGCAGCTGGGCTGGCTCGTTCGGCAGCTTCCGGGGCGGATCTGGCGCGGGCGCCCGCTTCGCCTGCTAGCCCGCGCCCTGGTCACCTGCCTGCTGGCGCTAGCCGTGCTGCACCTCGTGGCCGGCCAGCCCGCCGCTCCGGCCCTGGTCACCGGCCTGATCACGTGGTTCGGCCTGACCGCCCGCGCGGACCTGGCGCCACCGCGGGAACGGTAACGGCACACCGGTCTGGAGGGGATAGGCAGCCCGCCGGCGCGCCGTCCCGGCCCGGGGCGCCCCGTTCCGGCACAATGCCACTAGGCCCCCTTCATGTATGAGATGAAGGGGGCCTGATTCGTCCACCGCGCGTGCGGGCAATCCCGCTGGTCACGAGCGTTCTGGCCGAAGTTATCCACCACCTCGTCCACCGGTTGTCCACAGCGGGCCAGGTGCGCCCGCCGCCCGGCCGGAGCGCCGAGCCGGTCCCGGGGAATCCGCGCTGAGGAATAAGCGCCGAAATCCAATTGCTCCTTTCTGTGTGACGACTTACCATGGATTCATGACGACATGGCAGACGCTGAAACGAGCGGGGTACATGCACCCGATCTCGTCACTCGACGCTGCCCTGTCCGGTAATCGGAGTGGCGTGGTTGTCGTGTAAGCGTCCATCAGGCACTTACCGGCAGCCGTCCCGGGGAAATTATCCCGGGGCGGTTTTCTTATACCTGGGGATGAGCCAGC
>JAICWX010000317.1 GCA_025934635.1 Streptosporangiaceae bacterium
ACGATCCTGCAGTCGATCGCCAACGCCATCACCAAGAACAACCCCGAGTGCCACCTCATGGTCGTCCTCGTCGACGAGCGGCCTGAAGAGGTCACCGACATGCAGCGCACGGTGAAGGGCGAGGTCATCCACTCCACGTTCGACCACCCGGCCGACGACCACACCACGGTCGCCGAGCTGGCCATCGAGCGGGCCAAGCGGCTGGTGGAGATGGGCCACGACGTGGTGATCCTGCTCGACAACATCACCCGCCTCGGCCGTGCCTACAACAACTCGGCTCCGGCCAGCGGCCGCATCCTGTCCGGTGGTGTGGACTCCACCGCGCTGTACCCGCCCAAGCGGTTCTTCGGCGCGGCCCGCAACATCGAGCACGGCGGCTCGCTGACGATCCTGGCCGCGGCCCTGATCGAGACCGGCTCCCGGATGGACGAGGTCATCTTCGAGGAGTTCAAGGGCACCGGCAACATGGAGCTGCGGCTGCGCCGCGAGCTCGCGGAGAAGCGGCTCTTCCCGGCGGTCGACGTGGACGCGTCGAGCACCCGTAAGGAAGAGATCCTGATGGACGCGGCCGAGCTCAAGATCATCTGGCAGTTGCGCCGGGTGCTGCACGCGCTCGAGCCGCAGCAGGCGCTCGAGCTGCTCATGGAGCAGATGCGCAAGACCAAGAGCAATGCCGAGTTCCTCATGCAGGTCCAGAAGACCACCCTCGGTTCCTGAGGGCGACGCGAGACCCGGGCTTTCACGGCGCCAGTGCGCTGCGAAAGCCCGGGAATGCCAGGTCGGCAAAAGTGGTTTGACGGTCTGGCACACTAGAAAGCCGCAACCACGCGGTACCGGTTCACGCACTCTGCTGGCTCCGGGGGGACGATCCCCCGAGCCCCCGCTAACCCGGGGAGAGCGACCCGGCGACCGCACGAGGCAGGAGTTGTCACATGAAGGCTGACATTCACCCCCAGTACAACGTCACCACCGTGACTTGCGGCTGCGGGAACTCGTTCACCACCAAGAGCACCGCGCCCAGCGGCACGATCCACGTCGAGGTCTGCTCGAACTGCCACCCGTTCTACACCGGCAAGCAGAAGATCCTCGACACCGGTGGCCGCGTCGCGAGGTTCGAGAAGAGGTTCGGCAAGGCCGCCTCCGCTAAGCCCGGCGACAAGAAGTAGCTTCATAAGGCCTGACCGGGCGTGAGCCCGGGTCAGGCCTTATTCATGAGTGTCCCGGCTGTGTGACAGCGCGCGCACGAACCGTCGTCTCAGGCGAATAGTCTGATGAGCGTCACCCGGGACGGCGATTAGCGGGCGGGGTAGGTGGACCGAATGGCGTTCGGCGGCTCGACTTGTAGCCGCCGCCCGCCAGGCGGGCCACCTATGGCCGCCCGCCCTCTGTGTATGTAAGGAAAGGAACCCCGGTGTTTGACCGGCTAGCCGACTTGGTCAGCGAGCACGCCGAGCTGGAAAGTGCCCTCGCCGACCCGGGCGTGCACTCCGACCAGGAGAAAGCACGTCAGATCGGCCGCCGCTACGCCGAGCTGACTCCGATCGTGAACGCCTACCGCGAGTGGCAGCAGACCTCGGAGGACGAGGAGACGGCGCGCGAGCTAACCCGGGAGGACTCCTCGTTCGCCGCCGAGGCCGAGCAGCTCGCCACCCGCCGCGGGGAGCTCGAGGCCCAGCTGCAGAAGCTGCTCGTGCCCCGCGACCCCAACGACAGCCGCGACCTCATCCTCGAGGTCAAGGCGGGCGAGGGCGGCGACGAGTCCGCGCTGTTCGCCAGCGACCTGCTGCGGATGTACCAGCGCTACGCCGAGCGGCGCGGCTGGAAGACCGAGATCCTGGACTCCACCGTGACCGGCCTGGGCGGGATCAAGGACGCGACGGTCGCGGTGAAGGGCAAGGGCGCCGACGGCGCCTGGTCCCGGCTGAAGTACGAGGGCGGCGTGCACCGCGTGCAGCGGGTGCCGGCCACCGAGTCCCAGGGCCGCATCCACACCTCCGCGGCCGGCGTGCTGGTGGCGCCCGAGGCCGACCAAATTGAGGTGCAGGTCAACGACAATGACCTGAAGATCGACGTGTTCCGGTCCTCGGGCCCGGGCGGCCAGAGCGTGAACACCACCGACTCGGCCGTGCGGATCACGCACCTGCCGACCGGGATCGTGGTGTCCTGCCAGAACGAGAAGAGCCAGCTGCAGAACAAGGAGCAGGCGATGCGCGTGCTGCGCGCGCGGCTGCTCGCGCAGGCCGAGGCCGAGGCCGACGCGAAGGCGAGCGCCGAGCGGCGCAGCCAGGTGCGCACGGTGGACCGGTCGGAGCGCGTCCGCACCTACAACTTCCCGGAGAACCGCATCTCGGACCACCGGGTGGGGTTCAAGGCCTACAACCTCGACCAGGTCATCGACGGTGACCTGGACGCGGTGATCGACGCGCTGGCGGCCGCTGACCTCGAGGCGAAGCTGACTGGCGATGATGAGCCTGCTGCTTGACGAGGTCGCGCTGGCGGCGGCCCGGCTGGCGGAGGCCGGGGTGGAGTCGCCCCGCGCCGACGCCGAGCTGATCGCGGCCAGCGTGCACCACGTCCGGCGGGGCGAGCTGCACATGGTCAAGGACTGCGACTTCGACGCGCGGTTCTGGGCCGATATCGCCCGCCGCGCGGCCCGCGAGCCGCTCCAGCACATCACCGGCCGCGCCCACTTCCGCTACCTCGAGCTCGAGGTCGGACCCGGGGTGTTCGTACCGCGCCCGGAGACCGAGGTGATGACCGGCTGGGCCATCGCCCGGCTGGGCGAGATGGACGTGGCCGAGCCGGTGGTGGCCGACCTGGGCACCGGCTCGGGCGCGATCGCGCTGGCCATCGGCCAGGAGGTGCCCCGGGCCCGGGTGCACGCCGTGGAGGCCGACCCGATCGCCCGGGCCTGGGCCGAGCGCAACGTCAGCAAGTACGTCGAGAGCCTGCCGTATACGGCGGGCCGGGTCATGCTGCACGCCGGCGACTTCGCCGGCGCGCTCACCGACCTCGACGGTACGGTGGACCTCGTGATCAGCAACCCGCCGTACATTCCGGTCGGGGCGTACGTCGATCCCGAGGTCAGCGAGTATGACCCGCCTGCGGCGCTATGGAGCGGAACCGATGGGCTCGACGCCATCCGGGCGGCGGAGCGCACGGCCCGGCGGCTGCTCCGCCCCGGCGGACTGGTCGCGATCGAGCATGGCGCGCCGCAGGGGGCGGCGGTGTACTGGGTGTTCCCGGAGGAGTCCGGCTGGCGGGACACCCGCAACCACAAGGACCTGGCCGGCCGTGACCGCTTCGTCACCGCCATGTGGCCGGGTGAGGGAGCCTGATGAGCAAGAGTTTTGACTGCCGGGACCCGGAGCAGCGCACCGAGGGGATCGCCGCCGCGGTAACCGCGGTGCGGGCCGGAGAGCTGATCGTGCTACCGACGGACACGGTCTACGGTATCGGCGCGGACGCGTTCATCCCGGCGTCGGTCACTACCATGCTGGCGGCCAAGGGCCGGGGCCGGAACATGCCGCCGCCGGTGCTCGTGGGCACCGCGCGGGCCGCGGCGGCGCTGGTGGACGACCTCGGCGCGTTCGGGCAGGACCTGATCGACGAGTTCTGGCCGGGCGCCCTCACCCTGGTGTTCCGGGCCAGCCCCACGCTGATGTGGGACCTGGGCGACACCAAGGGCACGGTCGCCCTGCGGATGCCGCTGCACTCGGTCGCGCTCGACGTGCTCAAGCAGACCGGGCCGATGGCGGTGTCGAGCGCCAACCGGCACGGCCAGCCCGCCACCACCACCGCCTACGACGCGGAGCAGCAGCTCGGCGAGACCGTCTCGGTATACCTGGACGGCGGCCCGTGCGCCGACAGCATCCCGTCGACCATCCTTGACCTGACCGGGACGATCCCGAAGGTGCTCCGGTCCGGCGCGATCTCGGTGGACCGCATCCGCGGCATCTGCTCGGTCGTCGCCGAGAACGAGTACTACCCGGAGCCCGTCACCGATGACAAGCCCGCGGAGCCGCATCCGCTCGAGCGGAGCCCGCTCGACCCCGCTACCGGTGAGCCGCCCGCCGGGGCGTAGCCGGTGCCATAAAGTGGCTTCTGATGACAGCCGACCATTCCCAGGCCCGCTGAGGCGGCATGCGCGATTACGCCCTGGTCTTCCTGGTCACCGCGGCGGTGACCTACCTGCTCACCCCGCTGGTGCGCCGGATCGCGGTCAAGACCCACGCGATGCACGAGCCGCGGGCCAGGGATACGCACGTCCAGGCGACTCCGCTGCTGGGCGGCCTGGCCATGTACGGCGGGCTCGTCGCCGGCCTGCTCGTCGCCAGCCGGCTCTCCTTCGTGCAGGACCCGTTCCAGAGCGCCGGATCGCGCAGCCAGGCCGGGCTGCTGCTGGCCGGCGGCCTGGTCGTGGTGGTCGGCTTCGCCGACGACCGGTGGGGCCTCAGCGCCATCAGCAGGCTGGCCGCGCAGGTGGCGGCGGCCGGCATCCTGGTCTGGAGCGGGCAGGCGCTGCCCTGGCTGCCGCTGCCCAACGGCGGGGTGTTCTCGCTCGAGCCCGACCTGAGCGTGACACTGACCATCCTGATCGTGGTGGTCACCATGAACGCCATCAACTTCATCGACGGCCTGGACGGGCTCGCCGCCGGTATCGTGGCCGTGGCCGCGCTGTCCTTCCTGGTGTACTCCTACTCGCTGATCAAGACGATCGGGAGCACCTCGCAATCGCTGCCTGCGGTGACGTCGGCGGTGCTGGCCGGCATGTGCATCGGGTTCCTGCCGCACAACTTCTACCAGGCCCGGATCTTCATGGGTGACATCGGCGCGATGCTGCTGGGCCTGCTGCTGGCCTACGGCCCCATCTCCAGCACCAACTCGCTCGACCCGGCCCTGCTGACCGCCTATTCGAACAACCCCAACCACCCGCTGGACCGGTTCCCCACCTTCCTGCCGCGGCTGGTCCCGGCCGCGATCGTCGTGATCCCGTACGCGGACCTGATGTTCGCGATCATCCGCCGGGCCAAGGCGGGCAAGCCGCTGATGGCGGCCGACCGGCAGCACCTGCACCACCGCCTGCTCAACATCGGCCACTCCTACCGGCAGAGCGTCCTGCTCATGTACCTGTGGGCGGCCCTGTTCTCAGTCACCGTGGTCTCGCTCTCGCTGGTCCGCAGCCCCTCGGTCGTATTCGTTGCCGCCACCTTGGTCGCGGTGCTGGCCCTGCTGCCCGCCACCACGCCCCGGCTGCGTCCCTGGCGGGCCGGTACCTCAGCCAAGCCCCGCCCCGCCGCCAAGCCCTCCGCACCGATACCCCCCGCCCACGCGGCCCCCGCCCGGGTACCCCATGCCCCGGCGACCCCGGCGGCCCCGGTGCCACCGGTAACTGCGCCATCCGTGCCCGCGTCGCCGGTAGCTGCGCCCGCGCCGCCCGCCCATGCCGCCGCGGCATCTGTCCCCGACGTGCCGCGCTTCCTGCCCGCCGCCCCCTCCAACGGCAGCAACGGCAGCAACAGCACCCATACCAACGACGCCAGCAGTACCCGTACCAACGGCGCCACGTCGTCGAGTCCCGACGGCTTCGCTGGCCCGGGCCACTTCCAGGGCCAAGAGCCGTTCCCGGATCAGGGCACATTCCATCAGCAGGGCCCGTTCCCCGGGCAAGCGCCGTTCGCCGGTCAGGACTCGTTCGCGGGACAGGGCCAGTTCGCCGGACAGGAGACGTTCCCTGGTTTCGGGCGACTGGACGGCCAGGATCCGATTCCCGGCCCGTCGCCGTTCTCCGGGCGGCCCGTTAGGCGTGACCAGCCCGTCGCGCCCTGGGAGCAAGTCAGCTCGAACCCCCCGGCCCCGTGGCAGGACGCCTACGGTGGCGAGGGTGCCGCCGCCCCGCAGACCCCCTTCCCCGGACAGGACACCTTCCCCGGGCAGTTCCCCCTCCCCGGGCAGATCCCCCTCCCCGGGCAGGGCACCTTCCCCGGGCAGATCCCCCTCCCTGGGGCGGACGTCTACTCCGGGCAGGACGCCTACTCCGGCCATGATGGCAGCTCCGGGGCGGGGTCTTATGCCGGGGAGAGCCCGTTCCCGGGCCAGGCGGATCCGGGGGACGAGGCGCTGGATGGCCGTGATCCGTTTCCCCAGGTGCAGCACCCGGACGCGTGGCCCCGCTAGCTCGCCTCCTTACCTTCTCTTTAACTTTTTTTGGTGTTCCGGGTCCGGACCCTGTCTCCCGGCCTGGCACCGGACGTCCTGGCAATATGTCCAGTTATGAGGCGTTTTAGCGGTCCGGTTCCGGGCGTCAGGGTGCGGGTCGGCCCCGGATCGGGGCGCTGAGGGCGTCCCGGCGAGGGTCAGGACCCCAAGTTGGTCATAAATTGTGCGCGATCAGGTAAAGACAGAGTCAAGGACTTTGTGATAGATTTCACGAGTAGCCCCTCTACGGCAAAAGAGAGGCCCGTGATACCTTTCCTAAACCTGACCGGACACCCGGACCGCGGTAGCGGACCGGCTACCGGCTCCTGCACCGTACGCGGCGCATTCGCCCGCGTCAGCAGAGTTGCTGTCAATCCTTCAGGAGCCCCGTAATGCTGGCGAATTACTCCAAGATCGTACGGCGCGCAGGCGCGCTGACGGCCGTCGCGGCCGCGATCATGGTCGCCGTGAGTGCCGCCCTGGTCGGCGTCAAGGGCCTGATCGGCGCGCTCATCGGGGTTGCCATCGTCGCCGTGTTCTTCGGCATCAGCATCCTGGTGGTCGGCCGGGCGGCGCGGGTAAGCCCGCAGGCCATGATGGTGGCCGCGCTGGCCAGCTACCTGGTCAAGATCGTTGGCCTGGCCGTCATCGTCTCCCGGCTGAACGGCACGACCGCGTTCAGCACCAAGACCCTCGGCTTCGTCGCGATCGGCTGCATCCTGGTCTGGACCGGGGCGCAGGCCGTCACGGCCATGAAGATGAAGATGCTCTACGTCGAGCCCGACTCAGCCAGCCCAACCTCAGCCAGCCCGGCGTCAGCCAGCCCGGCCTCAGCCAGCGCGAAGCCGGCCAGCGCGAAGCCGGCCGATACGGAGCCGGCCGAGCCAGAGCCGCACGCGGCCCGGCGGGGCGAGTGAGATGAGCGTCAAGGACAGCAGCGTGAAGGCCGGCGTCACAAAGGGCGGAACCCGGCCGAAGGCCATCGACCGCACGGACAAGAACGCCATGGCCGACGGCCGGGCCCTCGGCCTGGGTACCGGCTGGACCATTTTCAGCTACCTGATCGGCGGGATGGCCGCCTACGGCGGCATCGGCGCTCTGATCGGCCACGCTGTGCACATAGCGATGCTCTTCCCGATCGGGATGCTGGTCGGTCTGGCCATCTCGCTCGGCTACATCATCTACCGCTACGGCAGGCAGGACGCGGTAGCGCGGAAGGAGACGACCGGTGACCGGTGACGTTCAGGTGGTCGCGGCGCCCGCCGGAGGGTGCCACATCTTCAGCGGGTGCGGCTACCCGGCGCCTGGCCTGCAGGACTTCGATTTCAAGCCGCTCTTTACCATCGGCTCGTTCAACTTCACCAAGCCGATGCTGATCGCGGTGCTCTGCGCGATCGGTGTCATCGCCTTCTTCGCCGTCGCCTTCGCCCGGCCCAAGCTGGTGCCGCGCGGCGTGCAGAACCTCGGCGAGCTGGCCATCCTCACGGTGCGCGACCAGGTGCTGCGGCCCGCGCTGGGCCGCAAGGGCGACGGTTACCTGCCGCTGCTGGTGTCGCTGTTCTTCTTCATCTGGCTGATGAACCTGATGGAGCTGATCCCGGTCTTCCAGTTCCCGGCGATGTCGCGGATCGGCTTCGTCTGGCCGATGGTGGCCGTGATCTACATCCTGTACCTGTTCCTGGGCTTCAAGAACCAGGGTGTCTGGGGCTACCTGCGGAACATGATCCCGCCGGGTGTTCCGTTCTTCATCCTGCCCATCCTGATCCCGGTCGAGATCGCGCGCTTCTTCATCGTCCAGCCGTTCACCCTGGGTATCCGGCTTTTCGCCAACATGTTCGCCGGCCACCTGCTGCTGACCATCTTCTACCTGGCGACCTGGTACATGCTGAGCCTGAGCGTCGGCCTGCTCTACGCCGTGGGCTCGGCCTTCATGGTCCTGTTCGTCTTCCTGCTCGAGCTGCTGGTGGACCTGCTGCAGGCCTTCATCTTCACCACGCTGACCGCAACCTACATCGCCAGCTCGCTCGAGTCGGAACACTGACCCGCATCACCTACGACCTGTCCGGCGGGACGACCCGCCGGCTCGAACCGTAAAGGACTGAACAATGTCTCTTCTCGCCGCCGGCGCGACGCAGACCATCCACATCGACTACATCGGCGCGGTCGGTTATGGTCTCGCCGCCATCGGCCCTGGCGTCGGCATCGGCCTGGTCTTCGGTCACGCCATCGAGGCCATGGCCCGGCAGCCGGAAGCTTCCGGCCGGATCTCGCTGTACATGTGGATCGGCTTCGCCCTGACCGAGGCGCTCGCGCTCATCGGCCTCGTCGCCCCGTTCATCTTCAAGTAGGACACGTAAGCCCCAGGGAAGTGAGCCGACCATGAGGTACCTGGCCGCCGAAGCATCACAGAACCCGCTGATCCCGGCGGGGGCCGAGCTGGTCATCGGCGCGATCTGCTTCATCCTGGTGTTCGGCGTCCTCGGCAAGATGCTGATGCCGCGGATCACCAAGACGCTGTCCGAGCGGACCGAGCTGATCGAGGGCGGCCTGGCCCGCTCCGAGGAAGCGCAGGCCGAGGCCAAGGAGCTGCTGGACCAGTACCGGCAGCAGCTGGACGAGGCCCGGCGTGACGCGGCCCGGCTGCGCGAGGAGGCCAGGGAGCAGGGCGCGCAGATCATCGCCGAGATGCGCGAGCAGGCCCAGGCCGAAGCGCGCCGGATCACCGAGTCCGCCCAGGCCCAGATCGAAGCCGAGCGTCAGCAGGCGCTGACCTCGCTGCGCACCGAGGTCGGGACGCTGGCGACCGAGCTGGCCAGCCGGATCGTGGGCGAGTCGCTCACCGACGAGGCCCGGCAGAGCCGGATGGTGGACCGGTTCCTCGATGACCTCGAGGTGGCCGGCCAGTGAGGCAGCGCACCGGACCGACGGCGGGAAACCTCGCCCGTTCGGCACGAATTACCGGAGTACGGACGGGAGGCGATGAGCGTGCGCGGAGCCAGTAGGGCGTCGTTCGCCGCCCTCACCGAGCGGCTCGCGGCCGAGAACATCAGCAGTGCCGCCGTGGCCACCCGGCTCGGCAACGAGCTGTTCGCGGTCGTCGGCCTGCTCGACACCGAGCACGGCCTGCGCCGCGCCCTGTCCGACCCTGGCAAGCCGGCGGCCGAGAAGGCCGCGGTGGCCTCGGCCCTGCTGCACGGCAAGATCGCCGGACGCACCGAGTCGCTGGTCGTGGCGGCAGCCGAGTCCCGCTGGGCCACCTCGGGCAACATGGTGGACGCGATCGAGCAGCTCGCGGTCGAGGCGATGGTCCTCGCCGCGGAGGCCGACAGCGGCCTGGACGACCTGGAGGACGGGCTGTTCAGGTTCGGCCGGGTGGTATCCGGCGAGCCGCAGCTACGGGCCGCGCTGGCCAGCACGTACCTGCCCGCTGACCGCAAGGAGCAGCTCCTCACCGCGCTGCTGCGGGGCAAGGTGACCGCCGTGACCCAGCGACTGATCATCCAGATGGTGACGCATCCGCGCGGGCGCGGGCTGACCGCGGCGCTCGAGATGTGCGCTGACCTCGCGGCCCGGCGGCGGCAGCAGCTGATCGCGGTGGTCCGGTCGGCCGTCGAGCTGTCCGCGACCCAGCGCCGGCGCCTGGCCGACGCGCTGGCCGCCTCGTACGGGCACCCGGTGCACCTGAACGTCGTGATTGACCC
>JAICWX010000282.1 GCA_025934635.1 Streptosporangiaceae bacterium
GGATCAAGGCACGGTGGATCAAGGCACGGTGGATCAAGGCACGGTGGATCAAGGCACAGTGGACAGCGCATCGGATGGTGCCCCTGGGGTCCCGGACGCCGCCGCAGGCACCCCGGACGCAGGCCGCTCCGGCCGGCCGGTCCTGGTGCTGCAGCACGCGGCGAAGTCCTTCGGGGCGGTGCAGGCCCTGATCGACGGGTCGATCGAGCTGTACCCCGGTGAGGCGCACGCCCTGGTGGGCGAGAACGGCGCCGGGAAGTCGACGCTGGTGAAGATCCTGGCCGGGGTGCACCAGCCGGATGCCGGAGTGCTGGTCGTGGACGACCGGGAGGTCACCCTGCCCGGGCCGGCCGCGGCGCACGCGGCCGGGATCGCGGTCATCTACCAGGAGCCGGCGCTGTTCCCCGACCTGACCGTGGCGGAGAACATGTTCATCGGCCGCCAGCCCCTGACCTCGGGCCGCCGCATCGACCGGCGGGCCATGCGGGCCGAGGCGGCGGAGATCTTCGCCCGGCTCGGGGTGCCGCTCGACCCGGCGCGGGTCGCCCGCGGGCTGTCCATCGCGGACCAGCAGGTCGTCGAGATCGGCAAGGCCATCTCGCTGCAGGCGCGCGTCATCGTGATGGACGAGCCGACCGCGGCGCTGTCGGCCGCCGAGGTCGACCGGCTGTTCGAGGTGGTCAGGACTTTGCGCGCCGCGAACACGGCGGTGCTGTTCATCTCGCACCGGCTCGAGGAGGTCTTCGCGATCTGCCAGCGGGTCACCGTGATGCGCGACGGCCGGCAGGTGCTCAGCCGGGAGCTGGCCGGTCTGACCGCGGGCGACCTGGTCCGCGCGATGGTGGGCCGGGAGCTGGCCGAACGGCCCGCCGGGGATCAGATGGCCCCCGGTGAGCCGCTGCTGACCGTGGACCGGCTCACCCGCGAGGGCATCTTCACCGACATCTCCTTCACCGTCCGGGCCGGGGAGATCGTCGCGCTGGCCGGGCTGGTCGGCTCGGGACGCAGCGAGGTGGCCCGGGCGATCTTCGGCATCGACCGCTACGACGCCGGCGCGGTCACGGTGCGCGGGCAGCGGCTGCGGCGCGGCTCGCCCACCGGGGCGATGGCCGCGGGCGTGGGGTTCGTCCCCGAGGACCGGCGGCAGCAGGGGCTGGTCATGGACATGTCGGTGCAGCAGAACGTGGCGCTGGCCTCGCTCGGCCGGCTGCGCCGCGGCGGGCTCATCCGGGCGTCGGCCGAACGGGCGCTGGCGACCGACTGGGCGGCCCGGCTCTCGATCAGGTACGGCAGGCTCAAGGATCCGGTGTCCATGCTCTCCGGCGGCAACCAGCAGAAGGTGGTGCTGGCCAAGTGGCTGGGGCGCAAGCCCGCGGTGCTGATCGTGGACGAGCCCACCCGGGGTATCGACGTGGCCACCAAGGCGGAGGTCCATCACCTGCTCGTCCAGCTCGCGCGGGACGGGATCGGCGTGCTCATGATCTCCTCCGAGCTGCCCGAGGTGCTCCAGATAAGCGACCGGATCCTGGTCATGCGGGAGGGACGGCTGATGACCGAGCTCGCTCACGCGGAGGCCTCGGAAGAGGAGATCCTCTCCGCCGCGACCGGCCAGGCCGCACCGGGCACGGCGGGGGCCGGGCGATGAGCACGACGCTGGTATCGCCGCCGGCCTCCGCGGGCACCGGGGCGCGCCGGCTCACTGAGCGGGCCTTCCGGATCAGGGAATCGGGCATCCTCGTCGTGCTCGTGGTGTTCGTCGCTGTCACCTGGTCCGTCCAGCACCGGTTCCTGAACAGCACCAACATCCAGTTCATCCTGGTCAACACCACGGTGTTCGCGCTGCTGGCGCTGGGCGAGACGATGGTGGTCATCAGCCGGAACTACGACCTGTCGGTCGGCTCCGTGCTCGGCCTCTCCGCCTACCTCTCGGCGAACCTGTTCGGGCAGCACCACGGCATTTCCATCGTGCTGGTCTTCGCGACCGGGCTGGGCATCGGCCTGGGCTGCGGCCTGCTGAACGGCCTCATGGTGTCCGTCGGCCGGGTGCCGAGCCTGGTGGTGACGCTGGCCACCTTGTACATCTTCCGCGGCATCGACATCCTCATCGTGGGCGGCAAGGAGGTCGTGGCCAACTCGCTGCCGTCCAGCTTCACCGACATCCCCAAGGCCACCGTGCTCGGCCTCCCTGACCTGGCCATCGTGATCGCGGTGGTGATCGCGATCGGGGCCTACTACCTGCGCTCCTTCCGGTCCGGCCGGGAGCTGTACGCGATGGGGTCCAATCCGGACGCCGCGCGGCTGGCCGGGATTCCGGTGGGCCGGCGCGTGTTCGCGGCGTTCGCGGTGAGCGGCGCCATCGCCGGGATCGCCGGGGTGCTGTGGGCGGCGCAGTACGGCACCATCGACTCGACCGCGGGCACCGGCTACGAGCTTCAGGTGGTGTCCGCCGTCGTGGTCGGCGGGGTGGCGATCTTCGGCGGGAGCGGCAGCGCGGTCGGCGCGGCCCTCGGCGCGCTGCTGCTCAACACGATCAACTCCGCGCTCTACGTGCTGGGCATCTCGCCGTTCTGGGATCAGGCGATCTGGGGCTTCCTGCTCATCCTGGCCATCGCCCTGGACCGGTTCATCGCGGTCCGGCTGACCGCCGCGCTGCGGCTGAGGAGGACCCGCCATGTCTGAGCGGCTGCGGGCAGCGCTGGGTTCGGCCCCGCTCAGGGGAGCCGTTCGCTGGGAGACCGGGCTCGCGCTGCTGGTGGTGATCATCGCCATCGCCGGCGCCTCGGTGTCGTCGTCGTTCTTCACCAGCAACAACTTCTTCAACCTGGGCCTGTCCAACGGCGAGATCGCGATCATGACGCTGCCGATGACGCTGATCGTCATCAGCGGCGAGATCGACCTGTCGGTCGCCTCGACGCTGGGCATGTCCAGTGCCCTGCTCGGCTTCCTGTGGGCCCGGCACTGGCCCATGCTCGCCATCTTCGCCCTGATCGCGGTGGTCGGGCTGGCGGCCGGCGCCGTCAACGGCCTGCTCGTCACCCGGTTCGGGCTGCCCTCGCTGGCCGTCACCATCGGCACGCTCGCGCTGTACCGGGGCGTCGCGACGATCCTGCTCGGGCCCAGCACAGTGGCTAACTTCCCCGAGACCTACACCAACCTCGGGGTCAACGCGGTGCCGTTCACCGGCAACGACCTCACCTACTCGGCCGCGATCTTCATCGTGCTCGCGATCATCTTCGCGGTTGTCCTGCAGGCGACGCCGTTCGGCCGGTCGGTCTTCGCCATGGGCGCCAGCGTGGAGGCGGCCCAGTTCGCCGGCATCCGGGTGAAGCGGATCAAGACCATCTTGTTCATGACCTCCGGGCTGGTGTGCGCGCTGGCCGGCGTGCTGCTGACCTTCCGGCTGAACACCGCCGTGCAGAACAACGGGCTCGGCCTGGAACTGGACGTGGTCGCGATCGTCCTGCTCGGCGGGGTGTCGATCTTCGGCGGCAAGGGCTCCCTGATCGGGGTGGTGCTCGCCGTGCTGGCGTTCGCCGGCATCCAGAACGCGCTGTTCCTGACCAACTTCAACCAGGAAGCGGCCGGGATCGTCACCGGCGCGCTGCTGCTCCTGTCCGTCTTCGGCCGCAATGCGGCGTCCTTCTCGAGCCGGCTGCGGGCGTGGCTGCCCGGCACCCGCCGCGGCCGTGGACCCCAGAGCTCTCCGACGCAGTAACCCGACGTAGGAATCCAACCGCTTTTCAGAGCCGAAAATTGAAAGGATTCACATGAAGCTGAGACAGACGGCAGTCCTGGCCGTACCGCTCGTCACCACCTCGATCCTGCTCGCGGCGTGCAGTTCCTCGGGCTCGAGCTCGTCCGCGGGCTCCGGCTCGACCTCGTCCTCGGCCCAGTCCTCAGCCGGCTCGGGCGGGCTGAAGAGCGGCCTGAAGGTGTTCGTGATCCCGAAGAACCTCGGGAACAACTACTTCACCACGGCCGACAGCGCGAAGTCCGGCGGCGCGATCGCCGCGCTCAGCGCGCTGGGCGAGACCGGCACCGAGACCAGCGGCACCGCCGCCACGCCCGCCTCGCAGATCCCGGCCATCCAGGCCGCGATCAGCAAGGGCGCGAACGCGCTCATCGTGTCGGCCACCGACCCGACCGCGCTGTGCCCGACGCTGAACGGCGCGATGAAACGCGGCATCACGGTCGTCACCTACGACTCGGACGCGCCGGGCTGCCGCAACCTGTTCATCAACCAGGCCTCGACCGCCCAGATCGGCACGAGCGAGGTCGACGTGCTGGCCAAGCAGCTGAACGAGACCGGGGACATCGCGATCGTCTCGGCCACCGCCTCGGCCACGAACCAGAACGCCTGGATCGGGTTCATGAAGCAGGAGCTGAAGAAGTACCCGAAGATGAAGCTGGTCTCGACCGTCTACGGTAACGACGACCCGACCACGGCCACCCAGGTGACCCAGGGCCTGCTCCAGCAGTACCCGAACCTGAAGGGCATCATCTCGCCGACCACGGTCGGGATCGCGGCCGCGGCCGCGGTCCTGGACAACGCCAAGTACCGCGGCAAGATCGCGCTGACCGGGCTCGGCACGCCGGACTCGCTGAAGAAGTACGTCTCCGACGGCACCATCAAGCAGTTCGTGCTCTGGAAGCCGAACGACCTCGGCTTCCTGGCGGCGTACGCGGCGGTGGAGGCCGCGTCGGGCAAGATCGACGGCTCGCAGGGCCAGCAGTTCACCGCGGGCAAGCTCGGCTCGTTCACCGTCGGCGCCGACAAGACCGTACTGCTCGGGCCGCCGTTCACCTTCGACTCCGCCAACATCGGCCAGTTCGACTTCTAGGAATCATCGTGTGTACTTACCCCCCGGGTCCCGGGGGGTAAGTACACACGATCCCCGATCGGAGGGACGCGTGGAGCGAGTCTGCTTTCTCGGGCGGGTCAGGCCGGAACGGCTGGCCGAGTACACCGAACGGCACGAGCAGGTCTGGCCGGACATGCTGGCCGCGCTGCGCGAGGCGGGATGGCACAACTACAGCCTGTTCCTGACCGGGGACGGGCTGCTGGTGGGATACCTGGAAACGCCGGATTACCAGGCCGCGCTGGACCGCATGGCCGGGACCGAGGTCAACGCCCGGTGGCAGCGGGACATGGCGCCTTACTTCACCGACCTCGACGGCCGCCCGCCCGACCAGGGCTTCCGGCGGATCGACGAGATATTTCACGTGGACTGAAAACGGAGATGAACACCGCATGCGTGACCTGACCGCAGTCAAGGCAGCGCTGAGACCGCACGAGATCGAGCTGCCCTCCTGGGCCTTCGGCAACTCCGGGACGCGGTTCAAGGTTTTCGGCCAGCCGGGCGTCCCGCGCACGCCGTGGGAGAAGGCCGAGGACGCCGCGCAGGTGCACCGGTACACCGGCGTCGCCCCCGCCATGGCCGTGCACATCCCCTGGGACAAGGTGGACGACTACGGGGCGCTGGCCCGGCACGCCGCCGGCCTGGGGATCAGGATCGGCGCCGTCAACGCGAACGTCTTCCAGGACGACGACTACCGGCTGGGCAGCGTCTGCAACCCCGATCCGCGGGTACGCGCGAAGGCGGTGGCTCACCTGCTCGAGTGCGTCGACATCATGGACGCCACCGGGTCGCGGGACCTCAAGCTGTGGTTCGCCGACGGCACCAACTACCCCGGCCAGGACGACATCAGGGGCCGCCAGGACCGGCTGGCCGAGTCCCTGGCCACCGTCTACGCCCGGCTCGGCGAGGGCCAGCGGATGCTGCTGGAGTACAAGCTGTTCGAGCCGTCGTTCTACACCACCGACGTCCCCGACTGGGGCACCAGCCTGCTGCACTGCCAGATCCTCGGCCCCAAGGCCCAGGTCGTGGTGGACACCGGCCATCACGCGCCGGGGACCAACATCGAGTTCATCGTGGCCCTGCTGCTGCGGGCGGGCAGGCTCGGCGGCTTCGACTTCAACAGCCGCTTCTACGCCGACGACGACCTGATGGTGGGCGCCGCCGACCCGTTCCAGCTGTTCCGCATCATGCACGAGGTGGTCAGCGCGGGCGCGCTCGCGCCTGCCGCCGGGGTGGCGTTCATGCTCGACCAGTGCCACAACATCGAGCCGAAGATCCCGGCCCAGATCCGTTCGGTCATGAACGTGCAGGAGGCCACGGCCAAGGCGCTGCTCATCGACGCCGGCGAGCTCGCCGCGGCGCAGCAGGCCGGCGACGTGCTGGCGGCCAACGCGGCGATGATGGACGCGTACAACACCGACGTCCGGCCGCTGCTGGCCGAGCTGCGGCAGGAAACCGGCCTGGACCCGGATCCGGTCGCGGCCTACCGCGGCTCCGGGTACGCCGAGAAGATCGTCGCCGGGCGGGTGGGCGGGACCCCCGCGGGCTGGGGAAGCTGAAGATCATGAGCGAGACGAGCAGTAATCCGGTGGCCGCCGAGCTGATCGCGCGCAGCAACCGGCTGGGATCCGATCCGCGCAACACGAACTACGCGGGCGGCAACACCTCGGCCAAGGGCACGGCCGCCGACCCGGTCACCGGCGAGCAGGCCGAGCTGCTGTGGGTCAAGGGCTCGGGCGGCGACCTGGGCACCCTCACCCCGGCCGGCCTGGCCGTGCTGCGCCTGGACCGGCTGCGCGCGCTGACCGGGGTGTACCCCGGGGTGGAGCGCGAGGACGAGATGGTCGCCGCGTTCGACTACTGCCTGCACGGTTTGGGCGGGGTGGGCGGGTCCGGGAAAGCAGCGGCGCCGTCGATCGACACGGCCATGCACGGGCTGGTCGAAGCCGCGCACGTCGACCACCTGCACCCGGACGCGGGCATCGCGCTGGCCACCGCACGGGACGGCGCGGCGCTGACCAAGGCCTGCTTCGGCGACCGGGTGGCCTGGGTGCCGTGGCGGCGGCCCGGCTTCCAGCTCGGCCTCGACATCGCGCAGGTCCAGCGGGATCATCCGGAGGCCATCGGGGTGATCCTGGGCGGCCACGGCATCACCGCCTGGGGCGCGACCAGCGACGAGTGCGAGGCCCGGTCGGTGGAGATCATCGCCACCGCGCAGCGGTACCTGGACGAGCACGGGACCGCCGAGCCGTTCGGCCCGCTGGTCGCCGCGCCGCTGCCCGCGGCGGACCGCCGGGCGCGGGCGGCCCGGCTGGCCCCGCTGATCCGGGGCCTGGCGTCGGCCGACCGCCGCCAGGTCGGGCACTTCACCGACTCCCCCGCCGTGCTGGACTTCCTGGCCCGGGCCCGGCATCCCGAGCTGGCCGCGCTCGGCACCTCCTGCCCCGACCACTTCCTGCGCACCAAGGTGCGCCCGATGCTGCTCGACCTGCCGCCGGACGCGCCCGACGAGGCGGCCGCGGGCCGGCTGCGCGAGCTGCACGCGGCGTACCGCGAGGATTACCGCGCCTACTACGAGCGGTACGCCGGCCCGGACACGCCGCCGATGCGCGGCGCCGACCCGGCCATCGTCCTGGTCCCGGGGACCGGCATGTTCAGCTTCGGCGCGGACGCCCAGACCGCCCGGGTGGCGGGTGAGTTCTACCTGAACGCGATCAACGTGATGCGCGGAGCCGAGGCCGTCTCCGCCTACCAGCCGATCGACGAGAGCGAGAAGTTCCGGATCGAGTACTGGGAGCTCGAGGAGGCCAAGCTGCGCCGCCGGCCGAAGCCCAGGCCGCTGGCCGGCCGGGTCGCGCTGGTTACCGGGGGCGGATCCGGTATCGGCCGGGCCACCGCGCAGCGGCTCGCCGCCGAGGGCGCCTGCGTGGTCGTGGCCGACCGCGACGCCGCGGCCGCCGGAACCGTGGCCGCCGAGCTCGGCGCGTCCGCGCTGAGCCCCGGTGACGTCGCCGTGGCGGCCACCGCCGACGTCACCGACGAGGACGCGGTGGCGGCGGCCTTCAGCGCGGCCGCGCTCGCCTTCGGCGGGGTCGACCTGGTGGTCAACAACGCGGGCCTGTCGATCTCCAAGCCGCTGCTCGAGACCACCCTGGCCGACTGGGACATCCAGCATGCCGTGATGGCCCGCGGCTCGTTCCTGGTCTCGCGCCAGGCCGCCCGGATCCTGGCCGACCAGGGCCTGGGCGGCGACATCATCTACATCTGCAGCAAGAACGCGGTCTTCGCGGGGCCGTCCAACGTGGCCTACGGAGCCGCCAAGGCCGACCAGGCGCACCAGGTCCGGCTGCTGGCCGCCGAGCTCGGCGGGATCGGCGTGCGGGTGAACGGGATCAACCCGGACGGGGTGGTGCGCGGCTCGGGGATCTTCTCCTCCGGCTGGGGCGCGCAGCGGGCCGCCGTGTACGGCGTGCCCGAGTCCGAGCTCGGCGCCTACTACGCGCAGCGGACGCTGCTCAAGCGCGAGGTGCTGCCCGAGCACGTCGCGGCGGCGGTGGCCGCGCTGTGCGCCGGCGACCTGTCCCTCACGACCGGCCTGCTCATCCCGGTCGACGCGGGGGTGGCCGCCGCCTTCCTGAGATGACGGAGCCTGAGATGACGGGGGCCCTGAGATGATCGTCCGATGAGGCAGCGCCCGGTGAGCGGGCCGGTGACGGTGGCGGCGGTCGACCTGGGCGCGTCCAGCGGGCGGGTGATGGCCGGACGGGTGAGCGACGCGGGCGTCGCGCTGCACGAGGTGCACCGGTTCGGCAACGAGCCGGTGAGCGCGGGCGGCACGCTGTACTGGGACATCCTGCGCCTGCTGGCCAGCGTGCGGCACGGCCTGGAGCTCGCGGCACGCCAGTTCCCGCTGGCCAGCGCGGGCATCGACTCCTGGGGGGTGGACTACGGGCTGCTCGACGAGACGGGCGCGCTGCTCGGGAACCCGGTGCACTACCGTGACGCGCGCACCGACGGGGTCCGGGTCCCGGTGCCGGCCGGCGACCTCTACGCCGTGACCGGGATCCAGCACCTGCCGTTCAACACGATCTACCAGCTCGCCGCCACGCCCCTGCTCCGGCACGCCCGGACCATGCTGCTGATCCCCGACCTGCTGGCGTACTGGCTCACCGGGGAGGCCGGGGCCGAGATCACCAACGCCTCCACCACGTCGCTGTTCGACGTGCGCGCCCAGGCCTGGGCCACCGGGCTGATCCAGCGGGCCGGGCTCCCGCCGCGCATCTTCCCGCCGTTGCGCCGGCCGGGCGAGGTGATCGGCCAGATCACGGGACCGAACGGAGTGGGCCCGGAGCTTCCGCTCATCGCCGTCGGCTCTCATGACACGGCGTCGGCGGTGGCGGGTGTCCCGGCCGGCGGGCCCGATTTCGCCTATATCTCCTCCGGCACCTGGTCGCTGGCCGGAGTGGAACTGGACGCTCCGGTGCTGACCGGGGCGAGCCGCGCCGCCAACTTCACCAACGAGACCGGGGTCGACGGCACGATCCGCTTCCTGCGCAACGTGATGGGACTGTGGCTGCTGCAGGAGAGCATGCGGGGCTGGCCGGAAACCTCGCTCGGGTCGCTGCTCGGCGAGGCGGCGCGGCTGCCGTCGCTGCGGTTCGTGGTCGATCCGGACGACCCGGTGTTCCTGCCGCCGGGTGACATGCCCGGCCGGATCGCCGCCTGGCTGGCCGCCCGCGGCGAGGCCGCCCCGGACGGCCCGGCCGAGATCGTGCGCTGCATCCTGGACAGCCTGGCACTGGCCTACCGGCACGCGATCAGCCAGGCGCAGGCGCTGTCCGGCCGGCACGCGGACGTGGTGCACATCGTCGGCGGCGGATCCCGCAACGCGCTGCTGTGCCAGCTCACCGCCGACGCCACCGGCCTGCCGGTGGTGGCCGGCCCGGCCGAGGCCACCTGCTTCGGCAACGTCCTGGTCCAGGCGCGCGCCCTCGGCGCGGCCCCCGGCGACCTGGCCGGGATGCGCGCGCTGATCCGCTCGGCCGAGCCCCTGCAGGCCTTTTCCCCGGCGGGAAGCAGCGCGGACTGGGCCGCCGCCGGAGCAAGAATCACGCAGTGAAAACAACACCGCAAAAGATCATCAATTAGTGTTAAATTCTCGGCCATGCCGGACAGAGCGGCACCAGGTCTCCGCGCTCGTGAAATCGTCTGCGTCGGCCCGGCCGTCTTCGGCGGCGTCGCCGGCGGTGAAGCTGACGACGCAACCGCTCAGCCCGGTCGGCGCGAACGGCCCGGCGGGTGATCCGTTCTCCGGTACGCCCGCGGGCGGCTGGGCGGACGGCGCCGCCGGGAACCTGGACTGGCCGACGCTGCGCGGCGGCAAGCCGACGGCCTTCGCGGACCTGCTGACCAAGGAGCAGCGCGCCACGTTTCTCGCCGGACTGCGCACGGGGGCGCTGAATAAGGACGGGACGCAGAAGAATACCCGCACCTGGGTTACCTCGTTCGCCCCGGAAATCCGGCCAGGTGGATGCGGATAGTGCAGCAGCAATACGACACGGTGGATTTCGCGTCGTGGGATAAGCCGGACGGCCCGCTCGAGCCCTGGGTCTACGGCACCGGAGTCGGCACCGCCGGCGTGCAGTGCTCGACGCGGGACGGTTATATCCACCCCGACTATTCCCAGGGCCGGTCCCCGGACCAGCCGGCTTCGGGAGCGCCGCAGGACCCCTACGCCACCGATACCCCGTCGACCGGACCCGCCGAGAGCTGCCGGACGGTAACCGGTACGTGAAAGCCCGCTACGGGGCGACCGGCTGGCCGGCCAGCCAGGCGGCGCCACGCTCGTACAGGCGTTCGGTCGCGGGGCCGCGCACGCCCGGCATGTCGGGCTTGACCGGGTAGCCGACCCGGACCTGCAGGTAGGCCAGGTAGCGGTAGCCCTCGGGGAAGCGGGCGAGCAGATCCGGATCCAGGACGGGCGCGGCGCCAGGGGTGACCGGGTCGAGCCGGTCCTTCTCGTAGATGGGCTGGCGCAGCACCATCCCCCATCTGGCCTCGCGTTTTTCCATAAAATCATAGAACCGGCCCAGGCAGCTCACGTCGCACAGCACGCCCTCGACCTCGGCGCGCTGCATGATCGTCATCCGGGTCTGCGCGATGGCCCGCGTCCCGTTCAGCGTGATCCGGCAGCCGCCGGTGAAGTGCAGGATGTTCACGCC
>JAICWX010000323.1 GCA_025934635.1 Streptosporangiaceae bacterium
GCCAGAGTCCGCCCAGGGAACCGCATGCTGAATAGCAGCGCGAGCGCGAAGCCGATCAGGAACTGGCCGGCGAGCGAGCCCACCGTGAACAAGAACGTGTTAGCGATCGCCTTCCGGCTCGTCGGATCGTTGAGGATGAAGTGGTAGTTGCCGAGCCCGGCGAAAGGCGCGGTGAGGCTCGCAATCGTCGCCGGCGACGTCTGCTCGAAGCTGAGCGTCACGTTGTAGACGATGGGTAGCGCGAACGCGAAGAGCAGATAGGCGATTGCCGGGGCCAGGAAGAGCCAGCCTGCCAGCTGCTCCTTACGGCGGGAGGTGAGCCGCCGCAGCGTCATGAGGGCGCTCGCAGGTCGGTAAGGCTGCCGCCTTCGCGGAGATAGACCGGGATGCGCTCGAGCGGTGCCGCCGCCGTCACCCAGCCTGTCGCACCGACGGGGTTGCCCGTCCAGGCGTCGAGCCACGAGGCTGCCTCCGGCAGATACACATCGCGCTCCCGTGCGCCGTATGTTGTCACGGGCGCGACCAGCACGTCCGGGCCGAACATGAACTGGTCTGTCACCTCCCATGCCGGCGCCTCGTCCGGGAACTCGAGGAAGAGCGGGCGCATCGGCGGCAGGCCGGTCTCGTGCGCCACCCTCATCTGCTCCATCACGTACGGCCGCAGCCGCTCCCGCAGGAACATCAGGTGCCGGATGATCTCGTACTCGGCCTCGCCGAACGCCCACACCTCGTTGGCCGCGCCGGTCTGCTCCGAGCCCACCATGGTGCCCGGCTGGCGGTTCCCGTGCAGCCGGAACACTGGGCAGAACACGCCGAACTGGAACCAGCGCACGATGAGCTCGCGGAAGTACGGCGTGGTGATGTCGCCGTCCTTGAACCCGCCGATATCGGTGGTCCACCACGGGATCCCGGACAGGCCGATGTTCAGCCCGGCCGGGATCTGCCGGCGCAGGTCCTCGAAGGTGGAGTCGATGTCGCCCGACCAGACCAGCGCGCCGTACCGCTGGCTGCCGGCCCAGGCGGACCGGCACAGCAGCACGACCTCGTCCTCACCCTCGGCCAGCATGTTCTCGTAGAACCCGCGGGCGTGCAGCATCGGGTAGGCGTTGCCCACCTCGAGGCCGGGGCCGAGGTGGTAGCGGAGGTTGTCGGACTGCTCGGGCACCAGCTCGGGCTCGCAGGCGTCCAGCCACCAGGTCTTGATCCCGTACTTGAGGTAGTTGTCCCTGACCTTGGACCAGATGTAGTCGCGGGCCCCGGGGTTGGTGGCGTCGTAGAAGGCCATCGGCACCCGCGGCGCCGAGCCCCGGTCCCAGATGGCCAGCTGGAGTCCAAGGCCCCGCTCGCTCGCGACCAGGTAGCCGAGCTCGCTCATCTCGGCGTAGTTCTCGCTGGCCGGGTTGACCGTCGGCCAGATGGACACCATCAGCTTGATGCCGAGCTGTTCGAGCTCGGCCACCATGGCGGCGGGGTCGGGCCATTCGTCCGGGTCGAACTTCCAGTCGCCCTGGCGGGTCCAGTGGAAGTAGTCGATGACGATCACCGAGACCGGCAGCCCGCGGCGCTTGTACTCGCGCGCCACCGACAGCAGCTCGTCCTGGGTCTTGTAGCGGAGCTTGCACTGCCAGAACCCGGACGCCCACGGCGGCAGCAGGGGCGCCCGCCCGGTGACCTCGGTGTAGGCGCGGACCAGGGCGGCCGGCTCGGCCGCGGCGGTGATCCAGTAGTCCCACTGCCGGGTGGCCTCGGACACCCAGCGGGTGACCGTGGTGCCGAGCTCGACCCGGCCGATCCCGGGATGGTTCCACAGGAAACCGTAGCCCCGGCTGGACAGCAGGAACGGGATGGAGACCTCGGTGTTGCGCTGGATCAGCTCGACGACCGCGCCCTTCTGGTCGAGGCGGCCGTGCTGGTGCTGGCCGAGACCGTAGAAGCGCTCCCCGTCACGGGCGGCGAACTGCACCTCGAACCGGTGCATCCCGCCGGCCGCGGACCTGTACCGGCGGGTCGGCGGCCCGGTGAAGTGCGGGGTCGTCTCGGCCAGCAGCTCGGCTCCGGTGGCGTCGGTGAAGCTGAGCTGGCCCGAGGCCGAGATCTCGGCGGTCAGGCCGCCGTTGGTGATGCGCGCCGACCCGTCGCCGAGCTCGATCCCGCCGCCGGTCCCGGTCGCGGGTGAGCCGGGCACGAGCGCGCCGGGCTGGTCGTCGCGGATCTTCTCCCACAGCGTCCCCCGGACCCGGAGGCTATCCGGGCCCCAGGGCTCGATGCGGACGGTCTCGTGCCCGCCCCGCCACTCGAGGGCCTGGTCATCACGCGTGAAGACACCCATGTCCCACAGCTCTCCGTCGGGCCGTTTAGGCAAAGCTTTTCCAAACCGGATGCTAGAACCGATCCGTTCCAATCGTCAAGGTTTAGCAGCACTTTTCAGTAGGTGAGGCATCTCGCTAGAGTACGGGAAGGAAACTTCACAAACCACCTTTTCCTCCCCTATACTCAGGCGATCAGATCGCCCGCGCGCAGCCAGGCCCGGTGCTGACGAACAGGGACCTTCGACCACAGGGAGGCGAACGCGATGCCTCCTGGCAAGTCCCCCGCGACCATCAGCGACGTGGCCCGCCTGGCCGGGGTGTCGCCGGGCACGGTATCCAAGGCGCTCAACGGGCGCGGCGCCCTGTCGCTGGGCACCATCGCGCGCATCCAGCAGGCCGCCGAGCAGCTCGGCTACCAGCCCAACGCGCTGGCCCGCGGGCTGCTGGCCGGCCGCACCTTCACGGTCGGGCTGATCACCACCGACAGCTTCGGCCGGTTCAGCATCCCGGTCATGCAGGGCGCCGAGGACGCGCTCGGTCCCGGGCGCATCTCGGTCTTCCTGTGCGACAGCCGCGACGACCAGATCCGCGAGCAGCACTACCTGCGCACCCTGCTCGAACGCCGGGTGGACGGCATCATCGTGACCGGCCGCCGCCAGGACCCGCGCGAGCCGATCGGCAGCGACATCCCGGTTCCCGTCGTCTACGCGATGACCTCCTCCACCGACCCGGCGGACCTGTCGCTGGTCCCCGACGACGCCGAGGGCGGCGCCGACGCCGTCCGGCACCTGCTCAGTACCGGCAGGACCAAGATCGGGCACGTGACCGGCCCGCGCTCGTTCCTGGCCTCGCAGCTGCGGGCCCAGGGCGCGGAGGAGACGCTGGCCGCGGCCGGGCTCGAGCTGGCCACGGGCGGGCCGCTGTACGGCGAGTGGACCGAGGAGTGGGGCCGCCAGGCCACCGACGCCCTGCTCCGCGCGGCTCCTGACCTGGACGCGATCTTCTGCGGCAACGACCAGATCGCCCGGGGCGTGGCCGACGCCGTGCGCGAGGCAGGCCGGCGGGTGCCCGAGGACATCGCGCTGGTCGGCTTCGACAACTGGGAGGTCATCGCGGCCGCCTGCCGGCCCCCGCTGACCACGGTGGACATGAACCTGCGGGAGCTGGGCCGGATCGCGGGCGAGGAACTGCTCGCCGCCATCGACGGCCACCCGAGCGCGGGCATCCGGCGGCTGCCGTGCACGCTGGTGCTGCGGGAATCGAGCCGTCCGCGCCATGCCGCACGAACCTAGGGCGGCCCGGACCTGAGCACGCGCCATCCCGGGCACGCACGGGTGGCGGGGCGGGATAACCGGCCCGTTCGGGATAATGAGGTCCTGTGCTGGCACTGACGGAAACTGAGGCCCGGGCGCGCGCCGCCCTCATCGATGTCGTCTCCTATGAGCTGTTCGCCGACCTGACCGCCGAACCGGTGCGGGCCCGGAGCGAGATCCGGTTCACCTGCGCCGAGCCCGGGGCGGCCACGTTCGCCGAACTGGCGGCCACGGCGACGAGCGCGGTCCTGAACGGGCGCGAGGTCGGGCCGGCCGCCGGCGGGCGGCTGGCGCTGCCCGGGCTGGCGGCGGAGAACACCCTGGTGGTCGAGTCCGAGGCGGACGGCGCCGTGCTGAGCCGGTTCACCGACCCGGCCGACGGCGGCGGCTACCTGCTGTTCACCGGCTACCCGACCGAGTCGCCGCGCCTGTTCGGCTGCTTCGACCAGGCGGACCTGACCGCCATCACGACGCTGAGCCTGGTGCTCCCGGCCGGATGGGAGTGCCTGACCAACGGGCCGGTGACCGCGCGCCCGCCCGCCGGGGAGGCGGGCCGGTGGCGGTTCGGCCCGGTGAGCGGCACGCGGCCGTGGGACTGGACCGTCGCGGCCGGGCCGTACGCGCGGGCCTGGAGCGGGAATGCTGGCTCCGGGGGGGACGACCCCCCCGAGCCCCCCCGTGGCCGTGCCGGCCCGGACCGCCCGGTGCGGATGAGCATCTGGTGCCGGCGGTCGCTGGCCGGGGCACTCCCGGGGCTCGAGCGGTTCGCCGGGCTGGCGCGGCAGGCGCTGGAGTACTACGAGCAGATGCTGGGCGTGCCCTGCCCGTACCCCAAGTACGACATCGGGTTCGTGCCCCGGCTGACCGCGCAGGCCATCTCGATCCCCGGGCTGATGCTGGTCAACGAGAACCTGCTGGCCCGGATGGCCGATCCGGACGACGACTTCGTGGCGATGCTGGCCGGGCACGAGGTGTCGCACTTGTGGTTCGGCTGCCACATCTCGGCCCGCTGGTGGGATGACCTGTGGCTGGACGAGGCGATGGCCAGCTACGTGAGCTACACGGCCATGACGCAGACCGGGGGGACGGCGGCCCCGTGGACCGCGTTCAGCTACCGGGAGAAGCCGCGCGCCTACGAGGCCGACGCGCTGCCGGGGCGGCAGCCGGTGTCCTCGCCGGTGGCCACCGCGGCCGACGCGATGTCCCGGGCGCCCGCGCTGACCTACGCCAAGGGCACCGCGGTGATCAGGCAGCTGGCCGCGCTGATCGGCGACGGCGCGCTGCGGGCGGGGCTGGCGGACTACATGCGGCGGTTCGGCGGCGGCACCGCGAGCCTGGATGACCTGATCGGCTGCTGGTCCCGCGCGGCCGGCCGGGACCTGGGCGGCTGGGCGCAGGAGTGGCTGCGCACCGAGGGCGCGAGCACGCTGCGGGTCTCGGTCACGGTGCAGCCCTCGGCAACGGGCGGCCCGGACGGCACGCTGGCGTCACTGGCGGTGGAGCAGGACGAGCCGCGGACGCACCGGCTCGGCATCGGGCTCTACGACTGGTCCGGGCCGGGGTCGGGTCCCTCCGGTCTGGTCCTGCGGCGGCGCCGGGTGATCAGCGCCGAGGTCAGCGGGGCACGGTGCGAGATACCGGTGCCGCCCGGGGAGCCGGTCCCGGCCGCGGTGGTACCCAACGACGGCGACCTGACCTACGCGCAGATCGCGTTCGACCCGGCCAGCCTGGAGGCGCTGGCCGAGGCGGCGATGAACACCGGCGACCCGCTGACCGAGGCGGCCTGCTGGAACGCGGTCTGGCAGCTGGTGACGGCCGGCGCGCTGTCCGGCGCCGACCTGGCCGGCCTGGTGACCCGGCGGCTGGCCGGCTTCCCGTTCCTGTCCCCGCCCACCACCCCGCTGCCTATCGCCGGGCTCGAAGTCCTGCTCGAGCGGGCCGTCACGGCCGCCGACCGCTACACCGCCGACGCCGAACGGGGCGGGGCGCGGGGCGCCCTGGCCGCCGCGAGCCTGGCCGGGGCGGGCGCCGCGGCGGGGGGCAGCCCGGCCCAGCGCGCGCTGGCGGCCGGATTCGCGGCCAGCGCCCACACCGGCGATCAGCTGGCGCAGGCGCGCGCGTGGCTGGACGGCGGGCCGCGGCCGGACGGCCTGGACCTTGACGGTGACCTGCGCGGGCGGCTGCTGCGCACGCTGGCGGCGCGCGGGCTCGCCGCCGATGAGGACCTGGACGCGCTGGCGGCCGCGGACCCGGTGGCCGGGGAGCGGAACCGGGCGGCCTGCCGGGCCGCGCGGCCGGACGCCGCGGCCAAGGAAGCGGCGTGGGAACTGGCGCTGGGCGGCGTGGAAGGGGGGAGAGGAGGAGGGCGGGGCCTGACGGAGGCGGTCGCGGGCGCGCTGTGGGTACCGGGTCAGGAGGGGCTGCTGGCCGGCTACCGGGACCGGTACTTCACCGAGGCGCTGCCGGTGCTGGACAAGCAGGACATCCGCTCGATGCGGCGGCTGGCCCGGGCGCTCTACCCGGTCACCCTGGCCGAGCCCGCGACGCTGGCGGCGACGGCGGCCGCGGCCCACGCGGGGACCGAAGTCGGGGCCGCGCCCGACGGGCTCAGCCCCGGGCTGCGGCTGGTGCTGCAGGAGCAGGAGACGATCATGGTGGCGGCGCTGGCGGCGCGGTCACAGCCGCGGCGCTGGCCGTGAGCCGTTACTCAGCGCTGCCTATTCAGCCCTGCCTATTCATCTAGGGCGGCGGCGTCGACGGGGACGTCGACGGAATACTGCCGCAGGATTTCCAGCGGGACGATCTCGAGCGCGCGCTCGTGGGTCGAGGCCAGCACCACCGGCGCGGCGGCGCCGTCCTTGTGCGCCTGCAGCCAGTTGGCGGCGGTCACGCACCACCGGTCGCCCGGCACCAGCCCGGGGAACCGGAACTGGGGCATCGGCGTGGCCAGGTCATTGCCGATCCGGCGCTGGTGCTCGAGGAACTCCGACGTCACCACCGCGCAGATGGTGTGGCTGCCGAGGTCTTCAGGGCCGGTCGTGCAGCATCCGTCCCGGTAGAAACCGGTGAGCGGATCGGTGCCACAGGACTCGAGCTCGCCGCCGAGCACATTACGGTCGCTCATACATTGCAGTATCCGCACCGCGGCCGCCCGTCCGCAAGATCGCGCGCCTGGACAGGTCCCGGCGGGCCGTTTAGTCTTGACTGTATGGTCAGTCAAGATTATCGTGCCCGTCCCTCCGCGCCGCCCCCGGCGCCGCTCGATCGCGGTGAACTCGAGCTCTCGCTCCGCCCGTTCGGTGAAAGCCGGATGCTGCCGCGGGCGGCGTACGTGGACCCGGCGGTGTTCGGCTGGGAACAGCGGCATTTCTTCGGTGGCGGCTGGCTGTGCGTGGCCCGCAGCGAGCAGCTGCCCAAGCCCGGTGACCAGCGCGCCGAGGCTACCGGCGAGGGCGGCGTGCTGCTGGTCCGCGGCGAGGACGGCGAGCTGCGGGCGTTCGCGAACAGCTGCCGGCACCGCGGCCACGAGCTGCTGCCGTGCGGCCAGGGCGCTCAGGGCAAGGCGATCATCTGCCCGTATCACGCCTGGACGTATTCGCTGGACGGGTCGCTGCAGGGCGCCGCGGGGTTCAGGAAGCAGCGCGGCTTCGACTTCGGCGACTGGGGCCTGAACCAGCTGCCGGTGACCGAATGGCACGGGCTGGTGTTCGTGGACGGCTCCGGCGGCACGGCTGGGTCGCTGACCGAGGCCCTGGCCAAGCTGGACGAGATCGTCGCGCCGTACGAGCCGGAGCGCCTGGTGACCGCCGGGGAGCACCATTACGACGCCGCGTCGAACTGGAAGACCCTCACCGAGAACTACCACGAGTGCTACCACTGCCCGTCCATCCACCCCGAGCTGTGCCAGGTCAGCCCGCCCCAGAGCGGCGAGAACTACGCCGCCGACGGCGCCTGGATCGGCGGCTGGATGGACCTGCGCGACGGCATGACGACGATGTCGCTGACCGGCGCGAGCGACGGCGTGCCGTTGCGCGGCCTGGACGCGAAGGGGCTGCGTACCGTCATCTACGTCAACATCTTCCCGAACGTGCTGCTCAGCCTGCACCCGGACTACGTCATGACGCACCGGCTGATCCCGGTGGCCGCGGACCGCACCACGATCGAGTGCACCTGGGCCTTCGCGCCGGAGGCGGTCGCCCGGCCGGACTTCGACCCCAGCTACGCGGTGGAGTTCTGGGATATCACCAACCAGCAGGACTGGGCTGCGTGCGAGTCGGTGCAGCGCGGGCTGTCCACGCCGCACGCCTCCCCCGGGCCGCTGTCGCCGTCCGAGGACGGGGTGTACTCTTACGTCACCTGTCTCGCCCGGGGCTACCTCGGCCAGTCGCCCTGGAGCCCGGTAGCGTAGGCGCGTGACCATACTTGACATACCGGTAAAGACCCTTTCGGGGCAGGACTCCTCGCTCGGTGCCGCGGCGCCGGGCGCGGCCCTGCTCGTCGTCAACGTCGCCTCCAAGTGCGGGCTGACGCCGCAGTACAGCGCGCTGGAGAAGCTGCACGAGCAGTTCGCCGCGCGCGGGCTGTCGGTGGTCGGCTTCCCGTGCAACCAGTTCGGCGGGCAGGAGCCCGGCACGTCCGACGAGATCGCCGAGTTCTGCTCCGCGACCTACGGGGTCACCTTCCCGATGTTCGAGAAGATCGAGGTGAACGGGCCCGGGCGGCACGAAATCTACGAGACGCTCACCTCGGTGCCCGACGCTGCTGGCGAGACGGGCGACATCCAGTGGAACTTCGAGAAGTTCCTGGTCCGCCCGGACGGCACCGTGGCCGCCCGGTTCCGGCCGCGGACGGAGCCCGACTCCCCCGAGGTCCTCGCCGCCATCGAGGAGGTTCTCCCGGACTAGGCAAGGCCTGCTCGGGTGAGGGCGGCGGCTTCGGCGTGGGCGTCGTATTCGTAGATCCAGCGGCGGTCGACCAGCTGGCGGCCTGAGCTGTCGTAGCCGGCGCCCTGGCGCCGGGAGCCGAGCTGGACGCGGGCCGTCCGGTCGTGCCGCAGTCCCTCGTAGGCGGCCAGCGCCCGCGGTACGCCGGCCGGATCCGTCACGGCCCCGAGCAGCGTGGCCAGCGCCACCGCGTCCTCCAGGGCCTGGTTCACGCCCTGTCCCAGGTGCGGCAGCATCGGGTGGGCGGCGTCGCCGAGCAGGGTCAGCCGCCCGCTGCTCCACCGGGGCAGCGGCGCGCGGTCGTACATCCCCCACTGGAACCCGCTGCCGCCGGGCCCGCTGATCGCGGCGATGACCCGCCCGATCAGCGGGTCCCAGCCGGCGAAGTGCGCGGCGAGCGCGGCCGGGTCGCCCGGCGCTGACCACGACTCGCGGACCGCGGTGTCCGACGGGACGAAGCCCACGTAGTTCAGCAGCTGGCCGGCCCGCACCGGGAACACCAGGAAATGCCTGCCCTCGCCCATCCACATCCGGATCGTGCCGGCCGGGTACTCCGCCAGTGACGGCACCAGGCCCCGGTAGGCCACCACGCCGGAGAACACGGGCTCCGCGGGCGGTACCACGAAGCCCTGCAAGACCGAGTGGATGCCGTCCGCGCCGATCACCACGTCGGCCGTGGCGGTGTTCCCGTCGGCGAAGCCGACCGTCGCCCGGCTGTCATCCTGGCGGAAATCCGTGCACCGGTACCCGGTCCGCACCGTGCCCGGCGGCAGCCGCCCGGCCAGCAGCGCGAGCAGGTCGGCCCGGTGGATGCCGACGTTCTGCCCGGCTACGGCGAACTGGTAAGGCTCGTGCGGCACCGGCCGGCCGTCGGGCAGCCGGAGCTGAGACGCGGCGTACCGGGCGCCCAGCCGCCTGATCCCGTCGCCCACGCCGAGCCGTTCCAGCATCAGCAGGCCGTTCGGCGCCAGCGACACCCCCGCGCCGACCTCGGTCAGCTGCCGCGCCTGCTCATGCACCTGGACGTCGATCCCGGCCTGCGTCAGCGCCACCGCCGCCGCGATCCCGCCGATCCCGCCGCCGACCACCACCGCCCGCAGGGCCACGTCCTCAGGCTAGCTGCGCGGGGCCGCGTTTGGTCATCTGGCGGGCGATGATCATGCGCTGGATCTCGCTGGTGCCTTCCCAGATGCGCTCGAC
>JAICWX010000074.1 GCA_025934635.1 Streptosporangiaceae bacterium
GAACCCCGCCGCGACCGGGCCCACCGCGACGGCTGGTCGCTATGGCGCCGCCGCCACCAGTACCGCGCCCGGCAAGCTCACCAGCGCTGGCAGGCCTACGCCGATGCGCTACCCGAATAACGATCTACAACTGCCGTAACTGACGAGGATCATGGGTATGACGACGTTGTATAGTCGGCCAGCACGCCGCCTGGCCCTCAGCATGGAGCCTCGGCTGGCCAGCTGGGACAGTGCTGGAAGTCCGGGCCAGGTCAGGCTGGGGGAGTTCCTGGACCATGCCGAGACCGTGGCGGCACCGGTGATCGCCGCGACAGGCGGCCTGCTGGCAGTCGAGCTCACCGTCGGATTCCGCAACGAACTGCCACTGACAGGCGGTGGCCGGGACCTGGATAACTATCTGTTCCCGCTCGCGCAGCGGCTGGGCCCGGCGCGCATAGCGGCCATGTTCGGCCGTAAGGTTCACGGGCCATCTTTTCTGGCTGTTGACCACGCTCAACCCGAACACCCCGCTGCACCCCCGCAGTTCTCCGCCCAGATCGCCGGTTCCTATATCCGTACAGAATGGAAGGCAGCCGTCCGCAAGCGGCTCCTTCAAGTCCAGCACGTCACCCGGGCAGCGGGAGCCATCGACATGACCATCGGCATCACGACGGGACCCGGCCGGAACTGGGCCAACATCTGGAAACCACTCATCGACGCCTTCGGCCCTGTTCTCGGCGACAACCCCGAACGGCCCTTTCACCCGAACGACGACCGCATAACTAGCCTTGGCCTGCATCACGACATCGATGCTGCTATAGGCCACGAGGTGATAATCGCGACCTGGTGGACAAGCCTGTAAGTGACGCACTCTTCTGACCCTATAAGGGCCGGGCCTCTTCCAAGCTCAGCCCGGTTGCAGGACGCTCCGGGTGAGAGATTCCAAGCTCGGGAGAGGAGACCCGGCAATGTCTGTCTACGTCGGCATCGATGTGCACCGCAAGCGGTCCCAGGTGGCGGTCGTCACCGAGGACGGAAAGGTGCAGCTGAACAAGAACGTGGTGAACGGCTCCGAGCCGATGCTCCGGCTCATCGGTGATCTGCCATCCGGGACGCCGGTCGCCTTCGAGGCCGCGTTCGGCTGGGGCTGGCTGGCCGCGCTGCTGGAGGATTACGGCTTCGAGGCGCACCTGGTGCACCCGCTGCGGTGCAAGGCGATCGCCTCGGCGCGGCTGAAGAACGACAAGGTCGACGCCGCGATCCTGGCGCAGCTGCTGCGGGCGGACCTGCTGCCCGAGGCGTGGATCGCGCCCGCCGATGTCCGGCAGCTCCGGGCCCTGCTGCGGCACCGGGTCGCCCTGGTCCGGCTCGGCACCCAAATGCGCAACCGGATCCACGCGGTCGCCGCGGACCACGGCTTCGACCGGTCCGCCAGCTACTGGACCGGGCCGGGCCGCGGCTGGCTGGCCGAGCTGGACCTGCCCGCGGCGTCGCGTGAGATCGTCACCGACTGCCTGGCGGTCATCGACGGCCTGATCCCGCTGATCGACCGGATCGACGGCGAGCTGCACGTCCGCGCCAAGGCCGACCCGCGGGTCAAGGTACTGCGGACGCTGCCCGGGGTGGGGGAGTTCACCGCGCTGGTGATGCTCGCCGAGATCGGTGACATCAGCAGGTTCGGCAGCGCCCGCAAGCTGGCCAGCTGGGCCGGGCTGACTCCCACGGTGCGAGGCTCGGACCTGACCGTCCGGCACGGGCACATCTCCAAGCAGGGCTCAGCCTGGCTGCGGTGGGTCATGAACCAGGCGGCCCAGACCGCCAAGCGGTCCCCGGAGTTCGCCGGCACCTACCAGGCCATCGCCAAGCGCCGCGGGAAGAAGATCGCCACCATCGCGATCTCCCGCAAGCTCCTGACCCGCGCCTGGCACCTGCTAGCCGGCATGCAGGCCACCAGCACGGCCACGCCGCCGCAGCGGCGGCCGTGACGACGGGAGGGGTCACCAGGCCCCGGGCGCGCTCGCCTCTGCGGCATGAGCCGGCGCCAGCGCCGCGCTCGATCTTCTGACTGAGCAGCCCGGTCCCCCGGACACATGGTCATGGCAGCCGCCCGCACGCCGGCGCGGCGCCGGATGGGTGCTTGCGAGACCACTCCGCCAGCCAAAGCCGGGACCCACCACGACCCTTCGCAACCACCACGACACCGATCTTCCCCGCCTCCCATGATCCGTCGCCGCCAGGCGGCCTCAAGCTCGTTCGTCCTCGCCGCTGCGCGGCGGCGGGCGCTCCAGCTTGACCCCGTCCCAATACGGCGACGTGAACCAGGCAGCTGCGAAGAAGGTCCCAGAAGAACGGTCAGGCCCAGCCCGGCGACACCGGAAAGCCACCGGGCCAATGACCCACGCCTACTTGACACCACTGGCCCTTATGGGTGCCGCGTAGAAGAAGGTAGCCCGCATACTCGGAGTGGCGGGTGGCCCGGTCAGGCTGCGACTCTCCTGGTGCATCGATGTAGCGAGCTCGCGGCGGCTCGTCCGGGATGCGAGTTCGAGAGCTATGCCGTAACATATTTGATACACCGCAGGGATCAGGAGGACGCCGATGAACACCGAACGCAGCGTGTTCTGGGATGACCTTGCCCAGGACCTAAAGGATCCCCAGTTCCTGCGGGAGTACGTGGCGCAATCGATCCGGATCGCCACCATCGACCAGATCGTGAACGAGCTGGACGGCGCACGGGAGGCGGCAGGCCTGTCCAAAGCCGGACTCGCCCGCGCGATCAACTCCGAGCCCGCGACCGTGCGCAGGTTGTTCTCAGCCGGCCATGTCAACCCGACGCTCGGCACGCTTGCCGAGGTCGCGGCCGCGCTCGGGATGCGTGTCGTCCTCGAACCGCTCGATGCCGATGACAGGAAACGGATCACCGGACCGCTTCTTGAGGGGAGTACGGATGATCCCCGGATCCTGGCCCGGCGCCTGGAGGCGATGCGCCGCCCGCCGGACGCCGAATCAGCGACAGGCTGATCAGGCCAGCGAGCGCGGGTTCCGGCGCAGATACTCCTCACCGAGATCCCGGACATGCCGGTAGTCGGCGGCAGACAGTTCGGTACGGAACGGCTTGTCCAGTCCGCAGATGACGGTCAGCACGGGTCCCGGGCGGCCCTTGGCGTCGTAGTCCAGGCGGCAGAACAGCCGGTAATGGTGACGGCGGGGACCATCGACGCGGACCTCGAACCATCCGGTCATATCGCCCTTCATCGCTTCCCAGTACCCGCCGCCCGCGAATCTCTTCGGCGGTGCCGCCGCGACCTGAGCCAGGACCGCTCTCATGGTCGCTCGCACCTTCACCGGGCATGAGTTGAGGAATTCCCTGCCAGGTACGGCCTGCCCTGGGTCGTCATCGCTGTGCCGGCGGAAGAACGCAACCTCGTGCGCGTCATCCGAGGACGGCCGGGTGCGAACTTGCGGTATAGCAGCCTTGCGGCCTGATTGCCGTCGGCGTGGTCGTCGATCCGGGCTCATAACTCAAGCATGGTAAAGGACGGCAAGGCCAATCAGCGTATTACGCGCCGAGGATTCGATCCAGGTGAAACGGAACCGAAAGCTGCCGCCTTATCAACGTGCTGTCACTGAAAAGTGACAAGGAATTGCCGATGCGCGGAATCGTAATGATACGGCCGGCTCTCCGGCGGCGATCTGCCTGGATAGTTCTGGGCGTACTCTCATGCCGCGTTCCGGATCGTCGATGTGCTCTACTATCACCTAATGTCAGGTGGCGTGGATGAGCTCCGGCTCCCCAGCGCCGAAGACGAAGCGCGTTTCTGGGCGCTGGTGGGGGCTACCTGGGCGCAGTGCGGCGCTGAGGCCAACCGCGTGCGACGGGCACTGGTGGCGCGCTCCGGGCCCGGAGGCGACATCTCTGCCGTTGACAATGCTCTCCCGGTGTTCCTGGGCGCCCTGGCGGACCAGTGCCGTGCGCTGCCTGGCGATGAGCTGACGAGCCTTGACCGCGTGGTGGAGCGCAAGCTCTACGACATCGACCGGGTTGATATCCAGGCCGTGACCGACGGGTCGGACGACGGTTTCTTGTACGCACGGGGTTTCATCGTCGCGATGGGCCAGGATTTCTACGACGCGGTTGCCGGTGATCCGCAGGTGGCCGTGCTGGAGGCCGAGTGCGAGCCGATGTGCTATTTCTTCGCGCACCGGTATCGCGAGCGCTTCGGGCAGTTCCCGGAGACAGGCTCGGGGATTTCCCGTGAGTCGTGTTCGAACACGATCGGCTGGGCCAGCTGATGCCGGTCCCGGGCACCGGTTTAAATCGCGCCGTGCAGAATCAGTTCCTCCGCAAGCCAACCCTGGCGTCAAAGCCTCCAGCACGTACTCATCTGGTTGATATGTAGGTGATCGTGAGGCACCAGGATCGAGGTGCGCAGCGCCTCGATCACCTACATGATCAGGCATTATGCGGCCGAAGGGAAGTGATCTGGTCTTTGATCACCCGCATAATGCCGCAGACAGGGCAGCACGTGGCCCTCAGCGCGGAGGGCCAACCGATGACCGTTTCCTCCGAGTACTGCCTGACACCGGGCTCAGGAGCCGGGGCCGGCCTCTGCGTCGGTGTCCTCGAGTTCCGGATCCACCCCGCCTTCCCGGTGCTTTTCCGATGCGCGCATCACGGCCCGCATCGCGGCGAACTCGGCGGTGTCACTCACGCCAGGCTCGCTGCCGGGCTGGACGCTGTGGTCTTCCTGCGCTGGCATGTGGTCACCCATAGCCAGACCCTCCTCCCGAAGCTGAATCCCCTCTCTCAGCACAGTACAGGGACCTGGCCATCGCGGGCCGGCGCAAAGAGGCGGTTAGCCCGGCTCTTGCCCGATCGTGTCCGGCCCGGGCAATGCTCCGAGCTCGGTCAGCCGGCGTACCGCCTCGGCCCTGGTCCGGCACTGCAGCTTCTGCATGCTGCTGTTGACGTGCATCTCGACGGTGCGCGGGCTGATGAACAGGGTGTGGCCGGCCTGCCGGCTGGTGTTTCCCTGCGACACCAGCTCCATGACGTCCAGCTCGCGGCTGGTCAGGCCCGCGGTCACGCGCCGCGGGTGCGGGTGACGGCGTGGCGTGTCGCCGAGCTGGCGCAGCGCCGTGGTGCAGCTGTCGCGCAGGAGGCGCGCGCCGAGCTGGTCAGCGGTGGCGTGCGCGGCGTGCAGCAGCTCCCGTGCGCGGGTACTGTCGCCGAGCCGGGCGGCCGCGGCGGCGGCGCGGCGCTGGGCTTGCGCCGTCTGCAGCGGCAGGTCCAGGCGGCCGAACATCTCGGCCGCGCTGCTCAGCTCGTGGGCCGCCGCCTCCGGCTGGTCGGCCAGCAGGGTCTCGCCGCGGGCGTGGGCGAGGGCGGCGATCGCTTCCGGCTGGGCGGTGGCCTCGGCTATCCGCATCAGGGCGGCGGCGCACGCGCTGGTGTCGGCGGCCAGGTCCCGTTCGGCGAAGAACGTGGCCGCCCACTGCAGGACCGGCACGCTGTAGTGCCGCTCCTGAGTCCGGGCCAGGCGGGCGAGTATCTGCCGGGCCCGGTCGGCGGCGTCAGTGACAGCGCCCGCCGCGTCATCCAGGACGCACAGGCCCCAGGACGAAAGCAGCTCCATGGCGGTGAGCTCGATCCGGGTAGCGGTGAGATTGCATTCCAGCAGGTGGGGCCGCCCCAGCCGGGCCGCCCCGCGCATGGCGTGCACCAGGCCGAGCAGCCCGTCGCCGACCGCTCGCGCATGGGCCGCGGCCGCCGACGCGAGCACGTCCTCGCAGACGCCGGCCGTGCGGTCCCACTCGCCCCGGGCGAACAGGACGAAGCTGGCGCAGGCCCGGCACAGCTGCCCGACGGCATCGGCGCCGTGGGCGTCGCAGTACTGGTAGGCCGCGGCGTACGCGGCGGTCGCCGCCTGGTAATCACCGGAATGCTCGAGCGCGTCCGCCAGTCGCTGCTGCAACTCGGCGGCGGTGTCGGGGAGCGACGCGGCGAGTGCCTGATCCAGCGCTCCGCGCACGGCGGCGATCCCGTCGCGGTGCCGGCCCTGCCGCGCCAGCACGTTGCCGCGCAGGCCCTGGATGCGCAGCCGCAGGTCGGTCCGCCCGCAGGCCTGGGCGTCGGCCGAGGCGGCGGTCAGGGTGGTCAGGGCGGCGGCGAAGCTGGCCGCTGAGCGCAGGTGGGCGGCCATGGCCAGCCGGTCGATGGCCGCCTCGGCCGGGATGCCCGCGGCTGAGAAGGCCGCCGCCGCTGCTTCGCGTGCCGTCAGCGCGGATTCCCACTGCCCGCGTAGCTCATGGGCGAGAGCCAGCCGCCGGCCGATGCTGGCGAGGGCGTGACTGTCACCGCGGCGCTCGTGCCCGTCGGCGAGCTCGCGCAGCAGCATGACGGCGTCGGCGTACTCCGAGCACATCTCGGCGCACCGGGCCAGCCGGTCGATGACGGTCAGCCGGGAGTCGTCCTGCTCGCCCGCCGGCCAGTGCTCGAGCGCGGTCCGCAGCGCGCGGGCCGCGTCCCGGTAGGCATGCACCGCGTAATGCTCGTCGGCCGCCGCCAGCAGCGGCTGCCGGGCCGGGCCGAAGTCCCGGGCAGCCAGCAGGTGCACCGCGATCAGCGCGGGTGCCGCGTCGTGACCGGCCAGCGTGCTGGCCAGTGTCCGGTGCAGGCCGCGGCGGCGTGACCACGGAATATCGGCGTACGCCGCCTCCTGGGTCAGCGGGTGGCGGAACGCGGCGCGGCCGTCGCGGGCCTCGGTCAGCAGCCCGGATGCGGTGAAGCCGTCCGGCCACGCCGTCGCGCCGGAGGCCGCCAGGACGATGTCGATGTCGAACTCGATACCCGCCGCGGCGGCGGTTTCCAGCAGGGCCCGTTCCCCCGCGGTCAGCCGCGACGCCCGCAGCAGGACCGCCTCCCGGATGCCTTCGGGCACCGGGGCGGCGCCCGCGCCAGCCAGCGCGACAGTCCCGTCACGGTAATCGAGGCGGTCGGCGTCGCGCAGCGCGAAGGCCAGTTCCTCGACGGCGAACGGGAGCCCGTCGGCCCGGCTGGCCACCACCGCGGCCAGCGCCGGCTGCGGCGTCACCCCCCACAAACCGGTCAGCATGTGCGTCACGTCGTCATCGCCGAGCGGGCCGAGCGTGATCTCGGTGAGCCGGTGATTCCTGCGCAGCAACGCCCGGACGGCACGCAGGCGGTGGCCGCGGACCAGTTCGTCGCTGCGGTAACAGCCGACCAGGACGACCGGGAGGCCGCGGGCCGCATCGGCCAGGGCCGCCAGGAAGTCCAGGCTCGCCTCATCCGCCCACTGCAGGTCGTCAAGGAAAAGCGTCAGGGGGCGGTCACCCGCCACGGCGGCCAGCACCGAGCACACGGCCGCGGCCAGGGCCGCCGGGCTGGACTCGGCCGGCCGGGCGCCGAGCTCGGGCATGATCTGCGCGAGCACGGCCGGGACCGGCTGGGCGGCGTCACGGACGGCCGGGCGCAGCGCACTGGCCACCATCTCATAGGCCGGGCACGCCCACGCCACCGCCCGGCCCCGCAGGACGGGAGTCGAGAGGGTGGCGAGAACATGCTCGACCAGCGTGGTCTTGCCGGCTCCCGCCTCGCCGGCAACCAAGACCACGGGCACCGGCCCGGCCGGCGAGACCGCCAGCAGGCGACCCAGCGCCGCGCACTCGGCGTCCCGCCCGACCAGCAACCCGTCCATGATCACAGCCTCACATACCGGTCCGGGCAGCGTGGAGGTCAGTAGCTGAAGGTGGTGGCGCCCTCGTCGCCGATCCACTCCCACAGCTGCACCGAGCCGGCCAGTTCGGCGGCGCCGATCAGGCTCCCCTTGTCGAGTTGCTTGGCGTTGAAGCAGACCGGGCAGACCATGTACCGGCCGCCCGCCTTCTCGTAGCGGGCCAGCAGCTCGGGCAGCGCCGGGCAGCCGTCGCACGCCACCGCCACCGCCACGCCGTCCAGTGCGAGCCGGACGGCTTCCTTGGCCTGGAACATGACGGTCGGCCGGCCGGATTCGGCAGCACCGACCGCGACGAGGAACGCCACGGTCACCTTCTCCGGGTCCTCCAGTCCAGTGGTGAGACTGATCACTGCCTTGCCAGCCATGGCCGCCTCGCTCTCCTCAACTGCCGCCGGGCCGGTCCCGGCCCGGCGCACGCTCTGCCGATGAGCAGAAGGTAGGCCGGCCACAAGCTCGCGGGATACCGAAGGATTACGGTATTTGCGCCGCCGATTCCGGCTGCCCGGCGTGATCCAGGTGTCCGTGCGAGAGAATGCCGCCATGGACGGACGCGCGTGTCCCTGCGGCCTCGGAGACGACTACGAGTCGTGCTGCGGGCGGCTCCACGCAGGCGAGCCGGCCCCGACGGCTGAGTCGCTGATGCGCTCCCGCTACAGCGCCTTCGCCGTCGGGGACGCCGGGTACCTCCTGCGCACCTGGCACCCGTCAGGCCGTCCGCCGGCCCTCAGCCTCGACCCGGCCCTGCGGTGGACCCGCCTCGCCGTCCTGGAAACCCGCGACGGCGGGCTCTTCGACGCCACCGGCACGGTGCAGTTCCGCGCTATCTACGTCCAGCGGGGGCAGCGCGGCGTCCTCGCGGAGACGAGCAGGTTCGTCCGGCAAGACGGGCACTGGACCTACCTCGGCCCCACCGACTGACCGGCTCCCGTATGTACCAGGCCGGGAGCCAGCGACCCGCCAGTGCTAAAGTTGGTTAGCGCAACTAACCAATCGAGCGATGGGGAACCAGGTGCGCCTACCGCGGCCCGTGCAGCTGCTCTCGCCCCGAAGGCCCGCTTCCCTCCGGCCCGGCCAGATAGTCTCCTCGCTGCATCATCGGAACTACCGGCTGTTCTTCTTCGGCCAGCTGGTCTCGGTGGCCGGGACCTGGATGCAGACGGTCGCGCAGTCGTTCCTGGTGCTCGGCCTCACCCACAGCGGCACCCAGCTCGGCCTCACCACCGCGGTCAGGTTCCTGCCGATGTTCGGTTTCGGCCCGCTGGGCGGCGTGTTCGCCGACCGGCTGGACAAGCGGCGGGTGCTGTACGTGACCCAGACGCTGGCCGGCCTGCTCGCCGGGGTCTTCGCCGTCACCGTCGGCACCCACGTCATCCGGCTCTGGCTGGTTTACCTGCTGGCGCTCGCGCTGGGCTTCGTCAACGTCTTCGACAACCCGGCCCGGCAGAGCTTCATCTCCGAGATGGTCTCGCCCCGCGACCTGCCGAACGCGGTCACGCTGAACTCGGTCGCCATGAACATGGCCCGGGTCTTCGGTGCCGCCCTCGGCGGGGTCATCGCCGCGGCCATCGGCCTCGCCCTGTGCTTTACCTGCAACGCCGCCTCGTTCGGGGCCGTGCTGGTGTCACTGGCCGCCATACGCAAGTCCGAGCTTTTTACCGCCAAACGGGTGCCGAAAACCAAGCGCCAGGTCCGGCAGGGGCTGGCCTACGTGCGCCGGACGCCCGAGCTGCTGATTCCGCTGGTCATGATCGCGGTGGTCGGCACGCTGGCATGGGAGTTCCAGGTCACGCTGCCGCTGATGGCCAGCGAGGCCTTCCACCGCGGCGCGGCCGCCTACGGGATGATGGCCTCGGTCATGGGAGCCGGCGCCGTCGTCGGCGGCCTGATCTCGGCCGCGCGCCCGCGACCCCGCGCCCGGGCCCTGTGCGTGGCCGCCATCGGCTGGGGCATCGCCATCCTGGCGGCCGCGGCCGCGCCGAGCCTGGGCCTCGAACTGGCCGCCCTGGTCTTCGTCGGCTACGGCAGCATTACCTTCAACTCGCTGGCCAAGACCACCCTGCAGCTCGCGGCCGAGCCGCAGCTGCGCGGCCGGGTGATGGCGCTGTGGGCGCTGGCCTGGCTGGGCTCGACGCCGATCGGCGGCCCCGTCGTCGGCTGGGTCGGCCAGGCCATCGGCCCCCGCTGGGCCCTGGTCATCGGCGGCCTGCCCACGATGGTCTGCGGGATCCTGGCCCTGCCCGCCCTGACCCGGATCGACCGCCGCGCCTCGGCCAGTGCCGGGCCGGCGCGGTCGTCGGGAGGAACGTGGCCGTCAGGGGGAATCAGGCCGCGAACGGATGGCCCGCCCGAGGGCCCCGCACCGCCAGGACCTGGGCCTGAGCCGGTGCCTGGTGTCAGCTCGGCTAGCGCGCGCCGCTCCTGAACGGCGTCGATGATCCCGTAGCCCAGGAAGCCTCCGGCCGCGAGGGCCGCGAAGGTGGCCGCGACAATCAGCAGGAAGTTGCCGGTCAGGAAGGCGCCCTCCATCAGGGCGGCCGCGGCGAGCAGGCAGATTCCCGCCCGTTTGACCCCCCGGGCCAGCGTGCGCCCCGGCGTGCCCGCGACCGCCGGAGCCGCCGGGGACGGGGCGGGATCAGGAATGTCAGCGGTAAGCGCAGCGAGCTCCCCGTAAGTCCGCGACGCCACCGCCCGTCCCGCTCGCTCCTCGAGTTCGTCTTTATCCAGGCGACCCTGCACGAACGCGGCCTTGAGCTCGGCGATCACCTGTTCGCGGTCGTCGTGCCCGGCCCGCATCCGGCCGCGGCCCGCTCCTTCGTCCGGTCCTGTGCTCACCGGAACCTCCCTGCCCCGCACTATGCAGGCAAAAAGCGTAACCCGGACACCGGCCTTAAGCCATCGGCCCCGCATCGAGAGGCAGGGTTGCGATCAGCTCGCTCAGCCCGGCCGGGTACAGGGGCGGGCTCAGCGCGTCCGCGGGCCGCCACAGCACCCGCCGCTCCGGGTTGTCCAGGATGAGCTGTTCCTCGACCTCGTAGGCGTCCGCCGAGGCGAAGGCGGCGCTGAAGATGAACACGACCTCATGCTGGGTCCCGCCCTGCCAGCCGAAGATGTTCTCCAGCACCCCGAGCAGCCGCACGTCAGTCAGTTCCTGGGCGAGTTCCTCGCGGAACTCCCGATGCACGGTCTCGAGCGCGTACTCCCCGAACTCCACGTGCCCGCCGAGCGGCCGCTGGAACAGGGGGTCGTCCGACTCCGAGACCAGCAGCGCCCCGTCCCGCGGCCGCCTGATGACGGTCATGGCCTTGATGATCTGCCGCTTCGAGTCCACCGCCCTGTCGTATCACAATGCCGCGCTGGCCCGGCCGAATGCAACTGGTGCGCAACCGCCCGGCCAACCGGATCGCTACTCTCGTGCAGCACACTGAGCCCATAGCGACTGAAGCATAAAGACCTTACGACGCTTCAGTCCCCGGTTTGTTGCCGTGTTCCAGCGGTCGGCTATATAAGCGAGCTTCGGGCTATAGGCAGTCCGGTGCGAATTTTACTGCCGCCACTTATCGGAATGGCGTTGCTCTGGGCTCTTAATGTTTTCCCTGGGGTCGCGATCGCCCAAACTATGCCCGCGGCGCAGGCCGCCGACTCCGGAGGCAATGCAATCATGCGCAGGACCATAACCAGAATCGCGGCCGGCACGGGTATAGCGCTCGCTGGCATCCTAATCCCGGCCCTCGGCGCCAGCGCCAGTACGCAGAACGTGCCCGTCCAGCACTACTCCTGGGCTACCGGCTTCGATAGCGGCACTTCCGCCCCGACCTGGATCACCGAGAACTTCCTCATCAAGAGCCAGAGCCTGAAAGACCGCACCGGCTCGGCCGAGAACAACCACTCGCTGACCGAGACCTACGTCCGGGACGCGGCCGGCAACGCCTTCGAGTTCGGCGTCACCGCCGACACGTTCGACCCGACGCTGCAGCCGACGCTCTTCACAACCGCTTGGACGGCTGGCGCATTCGATGGCTACCAGGCAGGCTTCGTGTCGACCAGCTCCGTCAAGCCCGGCCTGTTCCAGCCGCCGGTCGGCAGCAGTCCTCAATTCGGATATTCGATCAGCAAGGGAACCGTCTCTTTCACCTACGGCGGGAACGCTATCGGCTACATTCCGGCGTCGCACTGGCCCGGCGGATTCGGTACCGGTGGCTCGTCGCAGACCTACGGCGAGGTGTGGAACAACACGCCCGGCGGGACTGTCTACCCGTCGATGAACGGCCGCGTCAGCAACTACAAGACGAGTAACGGCAGCCACCTTACTAGGTACGGCATCAGCTCCCCGTACCGGCTGACGGGCGCTGGCGGAACCGGTTTTACCTTCGGCAGCTAAACCAGACGGAGCGTGGCCCTGGCCGGGAACGGCTGGGGCCCGCTTTACGTTCGCAGCCGGCTGGTACTACAGCAGTACGCCAGCCTCCAATCGCTAGCAGCCGCTACGGCCGATCCGGCGACCAGCCCCCGGCATGCTCAGCAACCGGCCAGCCGTTCCGCGACGGCAGGCCGCTCGACAGCGCGTTTAGGTACTTCCGGCCTGCAGCCACGTCTGCGTCCGCGCGAAGCATGACCGCAGCAGCCCCATCGGCAGGCCTCTCCCGCAGCGCCCGGCCGACCCCTGATGCTGGCAGCAGCAGCCGCCCCAGATTCAATTGTCAGCACAACAACATGATTCCGAAGCGCTGCACTCACGCCGCAAGAATCCCGCCGCGCGTGTCCCGGCAGCTCAAGGCCCAATCTGTACGCTGTCGTACTAGCCAGTAATCAGCACGGCGCTGCCCAGGGGAACGCGGGATAGTGCCCGCAGTGCGGCGGCGGGGACCCGGACGCAGCCGTGGCTGACCGAGTGGCCGAACACAGCCGAGTCCGGCCAGCCGTGCATGCCGACGGTGCCCGGGCCGCCGCCGAAGGTGGACAGGGTGTTGGAGTGCACCCCGAGCGGAAGGATCAGCGGGGTATAGGTCGGCTTCGCTGGCACCAGCGAGGCCAGCACGAACGTTCGCCCCGTGGGAGTGGGCGTGCCGGCGGCACCCTCGGCTACGGTCCATGTTCCCAGGCTGTGGCCGGCGTCAAGGATAGTCAGCTGGTGGCGGCTGAGGTTGATGTTCACCTGGTAGGGGGTGTAGGCGGTCTGCAGTCCGCCGCCGCCGAGGTAGATCCAGCCGGTGGACCGGTTCGGCCGCGTGGGCAGCAGGACCCGGTCCCAGCCTGGCCGGGACTGTATGACGGGTACCCAGGTCGGGCTGCCGAGCTCGGTAGCAGGCAGCGCTCCCACGGCCGGCCCGCCCGGGCGGGCGTAGATTACCCGGGTCGTCGCGGGATGTATCACGATTCCCGTCTCTGGCTTGAACGGAGCTGGGTCCGTTGGTGCCGTAGGCGTTGTCCCGTACGTGGTGGCCATCGTCAATCGCGCTGTCCGCGTGGCGGCGGAGCGCACGGCCGGCCGCGACCTGGGCTGGGCGGAGACCTGGGGCGAACTGGCGGCACGCGCCGCCCCGGTAGCGTTCGCCACCTCAATAGCGTTAGCCGCCCCCGTGCCATGCGAGCGCCCGGTGCCGGCCGGCCGGACGGTGGTATGCGGTGCCCCGGTGGCGGCCGGCCGGACAGCGTCATGCGGCGGTCCATTGGCATGCGGCGCACCGGCCGTCCCGCAGCCCGTTATCAGGACAGCGACGGTCAGCGCGATAACCGGCACGGCTGCGGCTACCTTTACCCCGGCGCGGCGGCGGAGCGAGTCAAATCGGGAGTGATCATGCATTGGAAAGACCTCCGGAATAGAAGAAATCAAAGACCCGGTGTACCGTATTCGGCGGCTCTTTCTCAGCGAGAGCGCTGGCCGTTACCCCGCAGGAAAAGTGTGTGGCCCGGTCTTGGCATCACGACCCTGAGCCTGTGATTTTGTCCCGACTGTAACACGAAAAAGTCCGGCCGGAAGGATGTGTTTTTCCGGTAATTTCCTGATTAGGGACGTTATAGAAGATCTTAATACCCGAGAAATAATTCAGTTGGCAGTAAAGTTTTCAGCACGGCGAAATGCGTGTAGCTTGATAGCTATCTGGCAAGCCCCTAGACCCCGGGCAACTACTGATGAACCGGTGAGGGCGCCTGATTCTCTGAACGATTCAAGCTGGGCGCCAGTGCGCCATGGCTCTTGTTATTCCATTCTCCCGGCCAAAGCCATCGGAAGGATACGCGCATGAAAAATTTCGGCAGCAGCCGCGCCTCACCCCGGCGCGCCCGTTACTTCTGGCTGGCGGCCTGCCCCGTAGTGGCCGGCGCCGTAGCCGTAGCCACGCTTACCCTCGGCCAGTCCGCGGTCGCCGCGACCGCGCCGGTCGGTCTCGGGACGGCGGGCAGTTTCGGGGTCCTGGCCGGGACCACGGTCACCAATACCGGCCTGACCGTCATCAACGGGGATCTCGGCCTCTGGCCGGGTACCTCCGTGACCGGATTCCCTCCCGGCATCGTGAACGGTACCCAGCACGTAACCGACGCGGTCGCGCAAGGCGCCCAGTCTGACTTGACCACCGCGTACAACCAGGCGTCCATAGCACCGGCGGGGGGGCCTAACATCCCAAGCACCATCGGCTCCGCCGGGATCAGGACGGCGCCACTCGTTTCCGGTGTCTACGAGGCCAGGTCGTCGCTGGAGATCAAGGGCGCGCTGACCCTGAACGGGCAGAATAACCCGGACTCGGTCTGGATCTTCCAGGCCCCTGCTTCCACGCTACTCGCTGACGTGGGCAGCTCCGTCGTCCTCGAAAATGGTGCCCAGGCCTGCAACGTCTTCTGGCAAGTAGGCAGCTCCGCAACCATCCAGACATCTTCCGTCTTCGTGGGCACCATCCTGGCCCTGACCTCGATCACGGTACAGAACGGCGCCACCATCACGGGCCGCGCCCTGGCCCGTAACGGGGCCGTCACGCTCGACGACGATACGATCAACGTGCCCAGCTGCGCCGGCCCGTCGCCGTCTCCGACCGCGACCAGCCCGACCCCGTCTCCGACCGGGACCAGGCCGACCCCGTCCCCGACCGGGACCAGGCCGACCCCGTCCCCGACCGGGACCAGGCCGACCCCGTCCCCGACCGGGACCAGGCCGACCCCGTCTCCGACCGGGACCAGGCCGACCCCGTCTCCGACCGGGACCAGGCCGACCCCGTCCCCGACCGGGACCAGGCCGACCCCGTCCCCGACCGGCACGAGGCCGGTGCCGTCGCCGACCGGCACCAGCCCCTCGACCCACCCAGCGCCGAAGCCGACCGCCACCAGCCCGAAGCCCAAGCCCAAGCCCAAGCCGAGGCCAGCGCCGGTTCCTAAACCCGTCCGTACCACCTTCCCAGTGACCGGCTAGGAAGGATCCCGCCGTCTCGCCGGGGGGCGAGAGGGCGGGGCGGCTCGCCGGGGAGGATTCCCGGCGAGCCGCGCTGTGCCTGTCCCCCGGCGAGTACGTCGTCCAGGCTTCGGCTACCTCGCGAGGATGCGCCCTGCGCCGGCGCCAATCATGTGCTTACCATTTTGTTACATGAACCGTTGAACCCCAACGCGGAGCCACCCGTGATCACTGTTGTGGGGAGCATAAGGGGGGCGTCACTGCCCCGGCGGTCCTGGTACGGGATCGCCGGGGCGGCATTCTTGATCGCCTCAGGAGCCATTCATCTCGACTTGTACCTGACCGGGTACAACTCGATTCCTACTATCGGGCCGCTGTTCCTGCTGCAGATCATCGCGGCGTTCGTGCTGGCCCTCGCGATTCCCGCCACCGGGCACCGGCTGGCGTACGCGGCGGGCGCGGGGTTCGCGATCTCGACTCTCGGCGGGTACCTGCTGTCGCTCAAGGTCGGCCTGTTCGGCTTCACCGAAGTCCGGACCACCTCGGGCATCATCGCCGGGATCATCGACGTCGCCGCCTTCGCCGTCCTGTCGGTCGGCCTGCTGTCCGGCCTGAACCTCGGCGACCGCCCGGTCATGAGAAGGCCGGTACCGGTCGTGGTGTCCGCCTCGGTCATCGCGCTCGCACTGCTCGGGGTCTTCGTGGCCACGCCGAAGACCGCGCCCGCCGTCAGTGCCGGCGGTGCCGGCGGCGGCGGGACCGGGCAGACGCTGGACGCCAGGACCATCAACGGCGCGAACCTGCTGACCGACTCCAAGGGCCTCACCCTCTACACGTTCGCCCCGGACAAGGAGAACAAGTCCGTCTGCTACGGGACCTGTGCCGCCTACTGGCCGCCGGTGCCGGGGAACATGGCGGCCGGGCCCGGGGTCACCGGGAAGATCGGCACGATCAAGCGGACCGACGGCTCTACCCAGGCCACCTACAACGGGCACCCGCTGTACACCTACGTCGGCGATAAGGCGCCCGGGTCGGACGGCGGTAACAACATCAACCTCAACGGCGGTCTGTGGCGCGACGTACCGGTTACCGGCGGCTGAACCCGGGTAAACCCGACGCGTGGCCGCCCCCTTCCCGGACCCCACCGCCCCCGCTAGCTCCCGTACCGAAGTCTTCGTCCGCTACCTGGATTTCTTCCGGTCGCGGCTGACCGCCAAGGTGCTGGAGCTGCCCGAGGAAGAACAGCGCACCAGCAGGCTGCCGTCCGGCTGGACGCCGCTCGAGCTGGTCAAGCACATGCGCTACGTCGAGCTGCGCTGGCTCGAATGGGGCTTCGAGGGCCGGGACGTCGGCGACCCGTGGGGAGATCACCAGGGCGGCCGGGAGGGCCGCTGGACGGTCGGGCCCCAGGAGACGGCCGCCACGCTGCTCAACGGCCTGCACGTCCAGGCCGCGCGCAGCCGGGCCATCATCTCGGCTCACGCGCTCGACGAGGTGGGCGAGCTGGGGGAACGCTGGGACGGCAATGACCCGGCCACCCTGGAGCGGGTCCTGTTCCACCTGCTCCAGGAATACGCCCGGCACGTCGGCCACCTCGACGTGGTCGTCGAGCTCGCGGTGGGCCGTTCGGGCGAGTGACCGGCTAGCTGGCCTTATCGGCCACGCACTGGTTCAGGCACTCGCCGAGCCCTTCGATCCAGGTCCGCAGCACGTTGCCGGGCTGCAGGTAGACGGGCGGCTTGCGGGCGTCGCCCACCCCGCCGCAGGTGCCGGTGGCGATCAGGTCGCCGGCCCGCAAGGTGATCGCCTGGCTGGCGTAGGAGACGATGTCGGCGGGTGAGAAGAGCAGGTCCGAGGTCCGCGACTGCTGCATCACGGCGCCGTCGACCTCGCACCGCACCTCCAGGTCGGCCGCGTCGTCCACGTCGCCCGGCGTGACCAGGTACGGCCCGGCCGGCGTGCTGCGCTCGAACATCTTGCCCGCCAGCCACTGCAGCGTGCGCCGCTGCCAGTCCCGCATCGACACGTCGTTGATCACCGTGTACCCGGCGATGGCCCCCCTGGCCTCCTCCGGGGTAGCCCGGTACACGTCCCGGCCGATCACCACGCCGAGCTCGACCTCCCAGTCCACCCGCTCGCTCACCGACGGGATCGCGATGTCGTCGTGCGGGCCGGTCAGGGTCTCGGCGAACTTGGCGAACAGCGTCGGGTACTGCGGCAGCTCCCGCCCGGTCTCCAGGATGTGCGACCGGTAGTTCAGTCCCACGCAGATGATCTTGCCGGGCTGCGGGACCACCGGCGCGAAGTCCGCCTCGGTTACCGGCACCGACGAGGCTCCCTCCCGGGCCAGCCCCGGCCCTTCTCCGCCGCGGGCCAGCAGCTCGCCGACGTCGGCCGCGTCCAGCGGTATGAGCACGTCCCCGTCCAGCCGGGCGGCGGTGGTGGTCCCGTCATCGGTCCTGATCGTCGCGAATCGCATAGCGCGACTCTAGCGCCCCCCAGCCTGGCTCGGCAGCAGCCATTCATATATGATTTTGCTCACCATGAGTGCTCTCGAGCGCGTTCCCGGCCAGCTCGTCGCGGTGCACCTGAGCTACCGCAGCCGTGCGGCCGAACGCGGCCGCACCCCGCCCTGGCCGTCCTACTTCCTCAAGCCCTCGTCCACGCTGGCGGACAGCGGCGCCCCGGTCGCCCGGCCGCCGGGCTGCGAACTGCTCGCCTTCGAGGGTGAGGTGGCCCTGGTCATCGGCCGCCGCGCCCGCCGGGTCAGCCGCGCCGACGGCTGGGATCACGTGGGCTGGATCACCGCCGCGAACGACTTCGGCGTCTACGACCTGCGCTACGCCGATAGCGGGTCCAACGTGCGGTCCAAGGGGATCGACGGCTTCACCCCGCTCGGCCCGCGGCTGATCGACGCGCGCACCGTGGACCTGGCCGCGGTCCGGCTGCGGACGTGGGTCAACGGCGTCCCGGCCCAGGACGCCTGGCCGGCCGCGGACATGCTGTTCGGCTTCGGCGAAATCGTCGCCGACTTGTCCCGGCTCCTCACGCTGGAACCCGGCGACGTCATCCTGACCGGGACGCCGGCCGGTTCGACCGTGGTGACCCCCGGCGACGTGGTGGAGGTCGAGGTCACGGCCGGGGACCAGTCTTCCGGCCGTCTCCGCAGCCCCATCACGGAGGCGGACTACCCCCTCGGCCCGCCCGGCGCCATGCCCCGCGCCAGCGACGCCGAACGCGCCGCCGCCTACGGTGTCGCCGGCCCTCAGGCGGACGAGAAGCCCCAGGACCTCCTGGCCGGCCTGCGCGCGGTGTCCACCGCCACGCTCGCCTCGCTGCTGCGCAAGCGCGGGCTGAACGGCCTGACCCTGGACGGGCTGCGCTCCACCCGGCCGGGAACCCGGATGGCCGGCTACGCCCGGACCGTCCGTTACCTGCCGCTGCGCGAGGACCTGCTGGACCGGTACACCGGGCTGAACGCCCAGAAGCAGGCGATCGAGGAGCTCCGCCCCGGCGAGGTGCTGGTCATCGAGGCCCGCGGCGACACCACCGCGGGCACCATCGGCGACCTACTGGCGCTGCGCGCCCAGGTCCGCGGCGCGGCCGGGATCGTCACCGACGGCGCGATCCGGGACAGCGCGGCGATCGCCCGGCTGGAGATCCCGGCCTACCACGCGGCCGCCCACCCGGCCGTGCTCGGCCGGCGCCACGTCCCGTGGGAAACCCAGGTCGCGGTGGCCTGCGCCGGGGTGACGATCCAGCCCGGCGACATCGTGGTCGGCGACGCCGACGGCGTGGTCGTCCTCCCGCCCGCCCTCGCCGCCGCGGTGCTGGCCGACGCGCAGGAACAGGAACGCCAGGAGGAGTTCATCGCCGGCCAGGTCGCCCGGGGCGAGTCCATCGACGGCCTCTACCCGCTGACCGACCGCACCCGCCCCGGCTACCAGGCCTGGGCCCGCGACCGGGAGAGTCAGTGACCCGGCCGCCGGGGCTCCCGGCCAAGCTGGAGCACTTCATCGGCGGCGCGCCGGTGCCCAGCGCGGACGGCGCCACGTTCGACGTCGCCGACCCGGTGACCAACGCGCCCTACGCCACCGTCGCGGCGGGCGGCGCCGAGGATATCGGCCGGGCCGTCACCGCCGCCACCGCGTCGTTCCGCGACGGCCCCTGGCCGGGCCTGCCCGCCCGGCAGCGGGCCCGGATCCTGAACCGGATCGCGGACGGCATCGAGGGCCGCGCCGACCGGATCGCCGAGCTCGAGACGTTCGACACCGGCCTGCCCGTCACCCAGGCCCGCGGCCAGGCCGCCCGGGCGGCCGAGAACTTCCGCTTCTTCGCCGACATGACCGTGACCCTGCACGAGGACGCCTTCCGGTCGGCCAGCACGCAGTTCGGTTACGTGATCCGCGCACCGGCCGGGGTCGCGGGCCTGATCACCCCGTGGAACACGCCGTTCATGCTGGAGAGCTGGAAGCTGGCGCCCGCGCTGGCCGCGGGCTGCCCGGTGGTGCTCAAGCCGGCCGAGTGGACGCCGCTGTCGGCCAGCCTGCTGCCGGAGATCATGGCCGAGGCCGGCCTCCCCGACGGCGTGTTCAACCTGGTCCACGGCATCGGCGAGGTGGTCGGCGCGGCGCTGGTCGCGCACCCGGGCGTGCCGCGCATCTCCTTCACCGGCGAGACCGCGACCGGGCAGATCATCATGGCGGCGGCCGCGCCGCACCTCAAGGGCCTGTCCATGGAACTGGGCGGCAAGTCCCCGTGCGTCGTCTTCGCCGACGCCGACCTGGACCAGGCGGTCGACAGCGCCCTGTTCGGGGTGTTCTCCCTGAACGGGGAACGGTGCACGGCGGGGTCAAGGATTTTGGCCGAACGAGGTATCTACGACGCCCTCGTCACCCGGCTTGCCCAGCGGGCTAGTCGCATCCGGGTCGGCGATCCCGCCGATCCGGGCACGGAAATCGGCGCCCTGGTGCACCCGGAGCACTACGCGCGCGTGCTCGGGTACGTGCGCGCCGGGCAGGACGAAGGCGCCCGGCTGGTGGCCGGCGGCGCCCGCCCGGGCCATCTGGCCGCGGGCAACTACCTGGCCGCCACCGTGTTCGCCGACGTCACGCCGTCGATGCGGATCTTCCGCGAGGAGATCTTCGGGCCGGTGGTGTGCGTCACCCCGTTCGACGGCGAGGCCGAGGCGATCCGGCTGGCCAACGCGACCGCCTACGGCCTGGCCGCCTACATCTGGACCACCGACCTGGCCCGGGCGCACCGGGTCGCCGGCGCGGTCGAGTCCGGCATGACCTGGGTCAACTCGCACAACGTACGTGACCTGCGGACCCCGTTCGGCGGGGTGAAGGCGAGCGGCCTGGGCCGTGAGGGCGGCTCGCACAGCCTGGACTTCTACACTGACTCCCGGATCGTCCACATCCCGCTCGGGGACACCCACGTGCCCCGGTTCGGAGCCTGACCATGGACCCGGCCCCCCCGGATATCGTGCGCGCGGCCTACGCCGAGCTCGTCGTCACCGACCTGGCCGCGGCCCGCGCGTTCTACGTGGACGTGCTCGGCTTCGTGGTCACCCTGGACACCGGCACCGAGCTCTACCTGCGCGGCTACGACGAGCTCATCCATCACAGCCTGATCCTGCGCGCGGGCCCCCGCCCGGCCGCGGGCCGCCTCGGCTACCGGGTACGCTCCGCCGCCGACCTGGACCGGGCCGAGGCGTTCTTCGCCGCCCGGGACTGCCGGACGGCGCGGATGCCGGCCGGGACCACGCCCGGCGTGGGGGAGACGGTCCGGGCGCAGGACCCGCTCGGCTTCACCGTCGAGCTGTTCGCCGCCGCCGACTGGGCCGAACGCCTCCAGCAGCGCTACGACCTGCGCCGCGGCGCCGAGCCGGCCCGGCTCGACCATTTCAACCTGGTGGTCGCGGACGTGCGCGCCGCCTGCGAGTACCACACCGCGCTCGGCTTCGGCCTGTCCGAGACCATCGAGGACGAGACCACCCTGTACGCCGCGTGGATGTTCCGCAAGCCGACCGTGCACGACGTGGCCCTGACCGGGGGAGCCGGGCCGCGCCTGCACCACCTGGCCTTCTTCGTCCACGAATCGCACCAGATACTGCGGACCTGCGACATCCTCGGCTCGCTGCACGCCGAGGCGCAGATCGAGCGGGGCCCCGGCCGGCACGGCGTGTCCAACGCCTTCTACGTCTACCTGCGCGACCCCGACGGGCACCGGATCGAGCTCTACACCAGCGACTACTACACCGGCGACCCCGGCCACCCGGTGCTGCGCTGGTCGGTGCGCGACCCGCGCCGCCGCGACTTCTGGGGCCACCCGGTCGTCGAGTCGTGGTACTCCGAGGCCAGCGCCGTCCTCGACCTGGACGGCCGCCCGCGCCCGGTGATCCAGCAAGCTCAGCCCGCCGAGGTCCAGGTCGGCGCGGACGGCTTCACCCGCTGAGGCCTAGCTTCGCGAATCACGGGGGGCCGACGCCACCACGCCGTCCTTCTCCTGGTTACTTATGTTCGAAGATCGCTTCAACACGGCCGAGTACCGCGTGCCACTCCCGCTCGAGGACCACCGCAAGATGATCTTCTACATCACGTCGCTGTGAATCCACGAACCATTCACTGTTGTGCGCCATAACGCGGTCGAGATATCCAGGCCCCTTTCCCCATTCGGCGGCGTTGTCGAGCCAGAACTGTGGATCCTGCTTAAGCTGGCTGCCGTAGAGAGTCACGCTGGCCAGTTGGATCTTTCGGAGCAGCTCGTCGTATGCGGTGTTCATGAGCTGTTGCGCTTGGGTCAGCAGTTCACTCGCCTCGGGCATGGAGTCGGACAGCGTTTGGCACAGGGCAGTGAACCCGGTGACTGAGTCTTGCAGCGCCGCTACAGCGAGCTTCCGTGCGCCATGACCGAGCTGATACGTATAGCTCAGCGATCGCCACTCGCCTTCCCGGCGAACCGAGGCGTTCACGGTGCTTGCATGAGCTCGGCGGATTTCCGCCAGTAGTGTGTCATGAACACGCTCGCTAATTCTGGATGGTACCGGGTGCTGCTTGATCCAACTGGCGAGATGCTTTTCGGCCTCGCGCTGGACCGCCTGAGCCTGTTCCTGCTCGGCATTTTCCAGCAGGAGCTTCATCCGATCCAGCACGTTGGCTAGCTGACCCTGAAACTGGCCACGTGACTGCGAAACCCGATCGCGTAGGAAGGCTCGCAAGCCTTCGGTCTCGTCTTCCAGGGAATTGAAGAAAAAGGTAGGGCTCTGGCTAAATCGGTATGCGGTGAGGGCTTTCTGTACCTGCTCGTCCTTGAGTTCGTACCCTTCCTCGGCCGTCTCGGCCCGCAGGCCAGTTTCGTCCTTCATGGCGAGCGCTTCCTCAGGTCGAGGCAGAACGAGCACGCCGATGTTAGAATCAATTTGCGTATTGTTAATATCCCTAGCTTGCTGAAGCAGATTCTTTATGGAATCCGACGGAGCGTCATTGAAGCCCGAGCACAAGATCGACACGGTGTGAGGGTCTTCGAGTAGAGTTGCGAGGTCGGCGCGCGCGGCGGGTTGGTCAATCCCTCGCGTGTCGATAATGCTCACATCGAGATCGGTGACCTCGAGAAGATCGGGAACAATGAGATCGATCCGGGCAGGCAATGAGAATTCCGGGTGTCGACCGTTATTTATCAGCTCGAAGGTGGTTTTTATCCACTCGAGCGGTGGTGCCGCGAGCGTCGGGTTGTGCCATTCGTCACGCCGATCCCGACGATGTAGGCTCATTCTGGTCAATACCTCAACCACGAGGTCACGCCGAGCGGGAAACTGGGCCGCAAGTTCCTTTGCGGGATCCGTACGCACTGTCTTGCCGTCTGCACCCTTGGTCCTTTTCTGGGTCAGTCCGGCCATGTTACGGATGGCGCGATCTATTTCCCGCGGCACCGCCGGGGAGCCGTCCTCGTCGGCCGTCGACGATCCAGGGTGGATGAGTTGGTCAACGAAGTCCTCGACGTCTGACCGGATATCGTCATGCGTCCGGGGCTCGACGATAATCCCGTATCCGGGACCGATGCCGAGGTGGACCTCGCACAGGGTTATCCCGCCGCCGCCAGTTTCAAGAACGGGCACGTTTCGGCCCTGTGGGCCGACGACCTCGAGGTTGGTGGCTCGGCAGATCGCCGTCGATTTGCCAATACCGATCTGACCGATGAAGGCTATCTGGTGCTCGCGCCGAAGGAGCAAGTCCGCTAGGCGTCGGATTTCCTTCGTATATTCGTCCAGTCGAGTCCGGAAGGCGGCGGGAGTCCCCGGTATCGTCCCCACAGCTTGTAGTTCCGAGGTCATCCGCTCAGCTCGCCACAGCAGATGCTGATCAGGGTGATCCAGGGACGGCCGGGGAAGGCACTGCCAGTCCCTGCGTAGGATCACTGCGAGGTCGGCGGCCTCGTCAGTGCCGATCGCCTCGAGCAGTGTTGTGAGCTCATCGTCCGAGACCACCCGCTCGCCAGCTTCGATGCGTGACAGCACCGCCTGGCTCCAAGTGATCTTCCGTGCAAGTTCTGCCTGTTTTATCCCGGTATGCTCGCGCAGCTGGGTCAGCCGATACCCCAGTTGAACGCCACCAAGCTCGCCCATGATCACCCTCGATTTGTTGCTGAACTGTTTTATTAAGCTTGCAGCAACGTTGCTGTAAAGTCAAGGGTGTCGATGTTAGGGGTGTGTCGGACCGCTCTGGAGCGCAGTTTTCCCGTGCCGGGACCAAGATCTTGGTCATCATGACCTGAGGGCGGGATTGCTAAGGGGTGCATGATGCGATCCGCGCAACCACCAAACTGCGCAGCTCCAGCTACCCGCCGAGCCGCTCGACCGCCAGCTCGCCGTCGGCGTCCTGGGCGCGGAGCACCTTCTTGTCGAACTTGCCGACAGCGGTCTTCGGGATCTCGGACACGAACGCCCAGTTCTCCGGCACCTGCCAGCGCGCCACCTTCTCGCCCAGGAACTTCGCCAGCTCGCCGGCGTCGGCCTTGGCCCCGGCCCGCAGCACCACGCAGGCCAGCGGCCGCTCGCCCCAGCGCTTGTCCGGGACACCGATCACCGCGGCCTCCTGCACGGCCGGGTGCGCCATCAGCTCGTTCTCCAGGTCGACCGAGGAGATCCACTCCCCGCCGGACTTGATCACGTCCTTGATCCGGTCGGTAATGGTGAAGAAGCCCCGCTCGTCGAGCGTGCCCACGTCGCCGGTGCGCAGCCAGCCGTCTCGAAACTTATCCGGCGCCGGGTCGTTGTGGTACGAGCCGGTGATCCAGGGGCCGCGGACCTCGATCTCGCCGTCGCTCGCGCCGTCCCGGGGCAGTTCCTCGCCCTCCTTGCCGGTGATCCGCATCTCGACCCCGTGCAGGATCCGGCCCGCCCGCATCCGCCAGTCCACGTCCTCCGGCGTGTTCGGCTCGACGCCGGCGGGCGGCAGGGCCAGCCCGCCGACCGGGCTCATCTCGGTCATGCCCCAGCCCTGGATGATCCGCAGGCCGTACCGCTGGCCGAACCGCTCGAGCAGGATCCGGGGCGCGGCCGAGCCGCCCGAGTTGCCGAGCCGCAGCGAGGACAGGTCGATCTCGTGCTCCTCGCCGTAGTTGTAGATCGCGCTCCAGATCGTCGGCACCCCGGAGGTGACCGTGGTCCGCTCGGTCGCGATGAACGTCGTCAGGTGCTCCGGCTGCAGGAACGGTCCCGGCATCTGCAGGGTGGCGCCGGACAGGAACGCGGAGTAGGGCATGCCCCAGGCGTTGGCGTGGAACATCGGCACGATGGCCATCGCCCGGTCGGCCTCGGTAATGCCCAGGATCGAGGCGGACATCACCGCCATCGCGTGCAGGTAGGTGGACCGGTGCGAGTACACCACGCCCTTGGGGTCCCCGGTGGTCCCGCTGGTGTAGCACATCATCGCCGCGTCCCGCTCGTCCAGCTCGGGCCAGTCGTACTCACCGGACTCGGCCGCCAGCAGCTCGCGGTAGCGCAGCACGGGAACCCGGTCGCCGAGCGCGCTGGCATCGCCGTCGCCATTGACGATGAACGCCTCGACCGTGGTCAGCTCACCGGCGATCTTGCCCAGCAGCGGCACCAGGCTGTCGTCGACGATGATGACCCGGTCCCCGGCGTGGCCGGCGATGTGGGCCACCTGGGCGCCGGGCAGCCGGATGTTGAGCGTGTGCAGGACCGCGCCCATGGCGGGCACGCCGAAGTACGCCTCCAGGTGCTCCTGGTTGTTCCACATGAAGGTGCCGACGGGATCGTTGCGCCCGATGCCCAGCCGGGCCAGCGCGCCGGCCAGCCGCCCGGCGTTCTGCGCGACCTCCGCGTAGCTGGCCCGCCGGGTCCCGGATCCGGTCCAGGTCACGCACTCGCTGCCGGGGTAGACCCGGGCGCCGTGCCGCATGATCGCGCCGATCGTGAGCTGGTAGTCCTGCATGGTGCTGCGGATCATGTGTGCCCTCATCCTCGCTGGCAGCCGTACTTACCCGGCGGTACGGTAAGACCGCACCGTGACCTAAGTCAATTGTCCGGCTTCCTGGGGAGCGCTCATGCCACGCCAGATCGTCCTGGCCTCACGACCCTCCGGCATGCCGGCCGAGGAGAACTTCGCGCTGGCCGAGGCGCCCCGGCCCGACCTGGCCGACGGGCAGGTCCGGGTCCGCAACCTGTCCATGTCGGTCGACCCGCGCAGCGTGAGGCGCTTGCTGACGGACAGGCCGAGATTGCTGGGTCCCGCGGGCGGCTGGGTGGTGTTGTAGTTGGCGATCGCGCCGCACATGGCCATCCGGCCATGGTTCGACGAGCAGCACCAGGGCCGCGTCCAGGTGATCGGCGCCGACGTTGTCGAGCACGCCCAGGTAGGCCGATGGAGACAGGTACTTGTCCGGGGTCACCTTGCGGGCCTGGCGGGCTGGCAGCACCGCCTCGTCCCGCCAGCCCAGCATGTCCAAGACCAGGTCGCCCTCGGCCAGGTCCGGGAGGCGCGACTCGGTGACCTCGCCGATCGCGCCGCCCTCCAGCGACTCGTCCAGCCTGAAGGGCGGGACGTAGGACTTCACGTCGTTCATCCGGCCGCACATGTAGGAGTTTGCTGATGGTGATCTGGCTGAGCAGGCGTATGTTCAGGGCACCCGCCCGCAGGCGGCGTGCCGGTGGTTTCGTGCGGGAACGCTGCCGGTCCCAGCGGTCCGGGTGAACCAGCACACGGTGCTGACACCCCGCCGGACCCGCAGTCTGGTCGTATGGGTTGGGTGCGCGGGTGTCCTCGTGCGACCGGAAGGCTGGCCTGGGCCTGCAGGCCGGTCACCCGGCTCGTCTGGTGGGCGACTGGTGCCGACGGTCCGATATGAACGGGTCCGGGCGCCAGGGTCCGCTACCTGCCGAAATGCCTTCCTAGTACCAGCGGCACCGGTAGTCCCGTAGAACTCTTCCTGACCAAGGGCACCTAACTCACCGAACTCGCGCGCAGATCCGGTAAACTGCCATACCCGGCCAGTATAGTCGAACTCAGAAGCTAGAAACTGATCCCGCCATCGCGCGGGCCTCGTTCGTGAGACGGCCGGGATGCTCACCTGGTTCTGCGCCCGTCTGCATGGCCGCGGGCCGGCCGGGAACCGGGCACTGACGGCGCCAGGCTGCGCCCGGTGGGACATCGGGTCGCAGGCAGTGTCCGCCGAAACTGCCGTGGCCGGGGACAGGATGCTCGTGTGATGACCGGGAAGGGGGCGTGATGGGGCAGGCGAAGACGGGTGAGCTGGAGCGCGCTGCCCGGTTCGGGATCCAGGTCCGTGCCGTCCAGGACCGCGGTATCACACCGGGGGAGGCCGGGGGGCTGCTGGCAGCCCGGCTGGACTGGCTGATCGCGAGGCAAGAACGGCGGCAGGCCCAGACCGGACGGGAAGCGGAAGACCGGCTGTGCCGGGAGCTCGCCGACGCCCTGGTCACCTCGGCGCACGAGGCATGGCTGCAGCAACTCGGGCACGCCGCCAGCGACGCAGACACCGCCGCGATTGATGTCGAGTGGGCGGCTGAGGTCCGGCGGGCGAAGCAGGAAGCGCGGCAGCTGGCCGGCGAGGTGACCCCTGAACAGGTGCGGGCCAGCATCGGCCGGGAACGAGATGCCGCCTTCGAGGCGGCCCGCTACCGAGCCGGGCAGGTCCTGCGGCGGGCACTGGGAGACGCCAATGGCCAGGTTTGAGATTCCTGAGGGCTGGTGCGTGCAGGCGTTCTGTTTCGCGCTGGATCCGTCGCCGGAGCAGGAGGCGTGCCTGCGGCGGCAGTTCGGGGGCCGCCGCTACGCCCGCAACTGGGCCGTCCGCACCCTCAAAGCCGACCTTGACCGGTATCAGCAGACTGGGGAGCAGGCCGCTGCGCCGTCGCTGGGGGGGCTCGGAAGCGCTGGAACCAGGTCAAGGACGCCGAGTGCACCGACGCTGAGACCGGGGAAGTGTGGTGGCCGCAGATCAGCAAGGAAGCGTTCGCCGACGGCATCAAGGGCGCGGTCGACGGCTACTGGAACTGGCAGACCTCCCGCGCCGGGACACGGGCAGGCAGGCGGGCCGGGTTCCCCCGGTTCGCGAAGAAGGGCCGCGACCGGGACCGGGTCACCTTCACCACCGGTCCGATCCGGGTCGAACCCGACCGCCGTCACGTCACCCTGCCCCGGGTCGGCACCGTCCGGGTTCATGAGAACACCCGCCGGCTGCAACGGCTCATCGCCAAGGGAAGAGCCCGGATCCTCGCCGTCACCGTCTCCCGGAAAGGAACCCGCCTGATCGCCGCCGTCCGGGTCCTGATCCAGCGCCCCCTGCAGCCTCGTGCTGCCCTGCCCGGGTCGCGGGTCGGGGTGGACGTCGGCGTGCGGGTCCTCGCCACCGTCGCTACCCCGGACGGGGAAGTGATCCAGCGGGTGCCGAACCCCCGGCCTCTCGAGACAGCGCTCAAGGAGCTACGGCGGCTGTCGCGGGAGCGGTCGCGCCGCACCCGGGGCTCCGCCCGCTACAACCAGACGAATAGCAGGATCTCCCGGCTGCACCGCCGGATCGGCAGCATCCGCGGCCACCACCTCCACGTCCTGACCACCACACTCGCCAAAACCCACGGCGAGATCGTCGTCGAAGGACTGGATGCCGCCGGAATGCTGCGGCAAAAGGGCCTGGCCGGTGCGCGGGCCCGCCGACGCGGCCTGTCCGATGTAGCGCTCGGCGAGCCACGCCGCCAGCTGGCTTACAAGGCCGGCTGGTACGGGTCCCGGCTGATCGTCGCGGACCGGTGGTTCCCGTCGTCGAAGACCTGCCATGCCTGCGGGAGCGTGCAGGACATCGGGTGGGACGAGTACTGGACCTGCGGCGGATGCGGGGCCCGGCATCAGCGTGACGATAACGCCGCGATTAACCTCGCACGCTACGAGGAAACCAGCATGCCTGGTGATAGCGCCGTCGGCCCAGTCAGGGCCGCCGTGAAACGCCGAGCCGACCGTAAGACCCGGCCCCGCCGGGCAGGTGGCGATGAAGCGCGGAAGGGACCCAGCCGTCAGGCCGGGAAACAACCCCGAGATGGGGTGCCGACGAGATGAGCACTATCGCTCACTCATCAGCAACGGTTCATCATCGTCGATCACGACGGCGACCGGATGCCTGCCATGATCTCCGACGTCAGCGGCTGGCTCAGGGACGGCAAGCTCACCCACGCCGAGACCGTCGTGGACGGCCTTGACCAGGCTCCCGGCGCCTTCATCGACCTGCTGCGCGGCGGTAACACCGGCAAGATGCTCGTACGCCTCTGACGAGCGCCTCCCTGCGGTTATGCTTCTCTTTAGTACCAATTCACGCTTTTGCCGCGAAGCGCGTTTCGTCAGCCTGCAGCCGGGAAGCACCACCAGTCCCGCGGCTGCCTGGACTGCCAGGGCACCGAGGGATAAGGGTGGGTGCCCGCCGGGGAGGAACTATGACCGCGGATTTGTCAGCTGCGTCAGCGCAACAGCAGGGCGGTGGCCGTCGCGGCCTGCAGGTAGCGAGGTGCGCGATGTGCGGCCTTGAGCTTCCGCTCGGCCTGATGGTGCCCGACGGCGGCCACGCGTGCGCCGACCTGCGCTGGTACTGCAAGGACGCCCAGGCGTGCACCGACCGCTGGACGTCCCGCCAGAACCCGCAGCGCTACCGCTCGCCCTGATCGCGCCCGGCATCGTGGCCAGCCCTGGCCGCGAGCTCGCGCTCGACCAGCGCGACCAGGTCCGGGTGGGCGCTCAGTCCCCATAGCACCTCGGCCGGGACACCGAGGCGCTGGGCCGCCAGGCCGACCACGGGCTGCAGCATGCCCAGTGCCTGCGCCAGCCCCTCGTCCCGCGCGAACGTGGGCGGCAGGTCGTCCAGGGAGAGCTCGGCCGGACGCCGGAACGTCCCGTCCCGGTCCGGCAGCCACGCCTCGCCGTCGGCGATGGCGGCGATCGCCGACCGGGAGTTCTCCTGGCTGACGTCGGAGAACGACGGGAGCACCGAGTGCTCGACCACGCCGGTTATCAGCCGCCGGTTGGGCGCGAGCAGGACGTTCCAGGCGTATTCCGAGCGGGCGTAGCCCGGGTGCTCGAGTGCGAACCGCAGGCCGTCGATCTCCGCGCCGGGATCGAAGCCGCCCAGGCCGCGCTCGTTGCGGCCGAATTCCAGCGTGATGATCACGTACCCGAGCTGGTTCGGGGTCCGCGCGCGCACCTCGACGTCCGGCCGCACGCCCATCCCGCGCAGCTGGGACAGCCACGGCCCGTACCGGTCGCCGGCGAACCAGGCGTCCGGGTTCGCCTCGAAATAGACCTCGAGCTCCTTGCTCCGCTGGTACAGCCGCGGCGGCGGCCGCAGGCACTGCTCGCCGGTGGCGGCGTTCTCCCCGATCAGGAAGTCGGTCCGCGCCAGCCGTTCCAGCAGTTCCTCCCGCGGCCCGGCCGCCGCCTCGTCCAGCGCCCGCACCACGCATTCCAGGTCGGCGTCGTGCCGGGCCAGGTCGAACCCTGCCAGTCCAGGCGGGGCCAGGTCCGGGTCGTCGTACCGGGGCAGCACGAACTGGAGCGCCTCGGCCACCACGTCCGGCTCGGCCAGGTTCAGCGCATCGAGGAACGGCCGGGCAGCTGGCGCAGCCGCGATGGCCCGCCGCACAGTGGGCATCCGGCTGGCGGCGGCCCCGGGCAGGTAGACCACCGGGCGTCCCTGCCCGTCGACGGGCGCCACCTGGCGCCCGTCCTCGAGCCGGATCACCGGCTGCGCCCGGGTCGGCTCCCACAGGGCGGAGTCGGTGAACAGGAACGCGTAGAAGCGCACCATCCACTCGTCGGCCTGCGCGGCCAGGAAGTCGCCGCTCACCCGGGCCAGCACCTCGTCCGGCGTGATCTCGTCCAGGCCGATCTCGTCCCGCAGGTAGCGCCACAGGGCCGGGGTGCCCCGCTCGGAGATCGACTCGCCCGCGAACCTGACCGGACGGCCCGCGCCCAGCAGCGTGCCCAGCTGGTCCGGCGTGAGCAGCTCGCGCACCTCCGGCCGGTCAGCCAGCTCCAGCTCGGTGGCCACCCCGTAACCGCCCCCGGCCACCGGGACCAGCGGCTCGGCCGCCAGCAGGTCGGCCACCGCGTCGAACAGCGGCGCGAACATGGTGCCCGCCGCGAATCGCACCGCATCCAGCGGCAGCGCCTGCAGCACCTCGGCCGTCAGCCGACCCTCGTCACGGAGCTGGCGCAGCACGTCGCACAGCAGCACCGCCGTCTCGGCCACCAGGACCTGGTTGGCCGGGTCCTGCCCGGGCACGTTGTCGCGAGCCGGCGTCGTCCGGTACGGCCCCTGCGCCAGGAACCCGAGAAACGTCTCCTTCTCGGTCGGAAAGAACACCACCAGCGGCGAGCTGTCACACGACACCAGCCGCCCGCCCTCGACCCGGAAGGCAATCTCAACCGGCGGCGCCCCCTGGCCCGAGCCCGCCTCCTGACCAGAGGCCCCCACCTGACCAGAGGCCCCCACCTGACCAGAAGCCCCCACCTGACCAGAAGCCCCCACCTGACCCGGGCCTCCCGCCTGGTCCAGGCCCTCCGGCCGACGCTGCCAGACCAGCCACTCCTCGCGCCGCCCCCGGCCCCCGCTCACCGTGACGTGCCGCCGCCCGGCCACCCCGGACATCACCGTACGCTCGACCACTGCCGAGGGCACTCCCGCGCCGTCGAGTCGCAGTCGCCCGATGTTCCGCAGGAACAGCAGGACCCGGGGCTGGAGCCCGGTCAGCGCCGCGCCGATCTCGGCGGCGGCGACCGCGGCGGGCACCGTGTCCTGGTCGAAGGGGAAGACGAACAGCGTCCCGCCGCCCCCGGCTAGCTCGGCGGGGGCCGGCTCGGCCGCGAACGGCCGGACGAAGTTCTCGATCCGGAAGTGCTCGCCGCCGCTGTGGATCTGCGGGGACCTGGTGTAGGCGTAGACCGCCTTGAAGCCGATGCCGAACTGCCCGATAGCGGTGAGGTCGGCCGCCTTCCCGCCCTGCCCGACCCCGCAGACCCCGCGCACGTCCGCCTCGGTGAACGGCCGCCCGTCGTGGCGCAGCTCCAGCCGGTCCGCGAACAGCTCGAAGGCCAGCTCGGTCGCGCCGGCGTCCTCGGCGTTCTGGATCAGCTCGAAGATGAAGTGGGTCCGCTCGCTGTACAGCTGGCCGAGCAGGTCGAGCACGGCGGTGTCCCAGCCGTACCTGGCGATGTTCTCCTCGCGGATCTTCCCGTAGTCGGCTGGCAC
>JAICWX010000112.1 GCA_025934635.1 Streptosporangiaceae bacterium
CTTGTGCTCGGCACCGCCGCTGTGACGGCGATCGTGACCGTGATGATTGAGTCGCTGGTGCATCTCTCGGTCAGGCGTCGCGGAGGCGGAGCAGCAGGGCGGCGGCCAGCAAGGCGGCGGCGGACCAGGCCGCGAGCACGCCGAGGCCCGCCCACGGAGTGATGGGGAGGGTGCGCAGGTTAACGGTGGCCTGAATGGTCAGGCCCGCCGTCATCGGCCCGATCTGCTGGACGTGCCGCCCCAGGTCCGGGCCGAGGATGGGCCCGAGGATCGGGAACAGGTAAAGCAGCGCGAGCACGATCCCGATGCTGGCCGCCGAGTCGCGGACGCAGGTGGCGACACCGAGGCCGAGCAGGGCGGTCAGTACCAGGTACAGCACCGAGCCGAAGGCCGCGCGCAGGACCGTGCCGTCGGCCAGGGACAGCGCCGGATAGCCGTGCGCGGGGCCGATCCCGCTGCCGGGCAGGATAAGGCGCCCGGCTAGCAGTGACAGGCCCACGGCGACGGCCCCGGCCGGGCCGGCCAGGCCGGCCAGGACTGTGGCCTTGGCAGCGAGCACGGCGGTCCGCCGGGGCACGGCGGTGAACGTGACCCGGATCATTCCGGTGCCGTACTCGCCGCTGATGGCCAGTACCGCCATGATGGCGATGGCTGCCTGGCCGAGGTAGATCCCGGTCAGGCTGATCCTGGCGGGGTCCTCGGCGCAGGTTCCGGATGGGCACCTGACGGCCGCGGCCGTCGCGGCGCCCACCGCTACGGTCGAGATGACGGCGGCGATGAGCAGCCTGCCCGGGCCGGGCTGGGTGCGCAGTTTCGTCCACTCGGCCCGCAAGGCGTCTTTCATCAGTCTCGCCAGGCCAGCAGGAGTGCCCCGGCGGTCCAGGCGGCCAGGACGGCCAGGCCCAGCCAGGGGGCCAGCGGGTAGTAGTCGTTCTGCGGTGTGTAGGCGGCGAGGACCTGTGGGTACCGGGGGTACGCCTGCTGGATGGCGAAGGCGGCGGCGGGCGTGACCCGGAGGAGCCAGTCACCGGCGGCGGGCGGCAGGATGCCCAGCGGGCTGGCGAAGAAGTACGGCAGGATGGTCAGCGTGATCACCGCGGTGACGGCGATCGCCGCGCGCCGGGTGAGCGCGCCCACCGCGAGGGCCAGGACCGCGGTGAGCGCGAGCAGTGCGGCGGTGCCGGCCAGCATGCGGACCTCGGTAAGAGCCGGCACCGGGTCGATGAAAACCCCGCCGGACCGTAGCCGCCACTCCCCGAGGAGCAGGGCGGCGTAGGCGGCCGGCAGTCCCGCGGCGAAGGTGAGCGCACCGAGCACGGCCGCCTTCGCTGTCAGCACCCGCCCGCGGTGCGGGACCGCGGTCAGCGTGACGTCGATCAGGCCGCGCCGGTACTCGGCGGTGATGAACGAGGTGCCGACCACGATCACCGCGATCAGGCCGGCGAACGTGCCGACCAGGGCACCGGTCGCCGAGCCGCCGCCGGCGCCGGCCGGCACCGACGGCGCGATGTCGCCGGTTCCGGTCACCGTGAACTGGCCGCCGGAGAAGCGGTAGCCGTCGCCGGGGACCGATCCGTTCAGGTCCGTGCCGGTCCAGCCGCCTGACCGGTCGCCGGCCAGTGTGAAGTGGTCGAACGTACCGGTGCTCTGGGTGATGCCGCCGGCCGCGCTGCCCGCAGCCATGGACTGGCTGACCTGGGCCGTGGTGCCTGAGTTGGCGGCGAACAGCCCGGCCTGGGCGGTCGCCGGGAAGCCGGTGAGGGTCACCGCACCGACCCTGGTCCAGTGCGTGCCGTCGGCGGAGTCATAGCCGGTGATCAGCTCGCCGGCCCTGGCCAGGCGGAGCCAGCGCGGCGAGGCGGCCGAGACCGCTCCGGTGGCGCCGGGCCTGTCCTGGGTGTAGTCCCATTGCATCCGCACGCCGTGGCCGCCGGTGACCATCATCGCCGCGTACGCCGATCCTTGCGCCAGGCTTGCCTTGATGATGATCCCGGCCTTGGACCACGGCTCGGCCGTGCCGGTCATCGACGTCACCCGGGCCGTGAGCGAACCGCCCGGACCGAGCGGCTGGTGCACGAAGTAGAAGCTGTCGGTTACCGCCTCGCCGCCCGGGCCCAGCGGACGGGTGCATCCGGCGCCGCCGATCGTGACGTTGTTCCCCACGATCCCGCCGCATTCGCTGTGGCCGAGCAGCCCGACGCCGACGACCAGCAGGCCGGCGACGAGCATGCCGATGACCCAGCCCCGGACCGTGCGGAACTTGGTCCATTCGGCGAGGAAGACGGTCATCGGGTCGCCGCCCTGAATTCGACGGCGTCCGCGGTGAGCTCCAGGTAGGCCTCCTCGAGGGTCGCCCGGTGGGCGCTCACCTCGGTGAACGCGACGCCGTGGCCGGTGAGAAGCAGCACCGCCCGTTCGGACGACATGCCTTTGACCTGGAGTACGCCGGGTCCGGCGGCACCGACCTCGGCCCCGGCGGCGGTGAGTATCTTCGCCGCCTCGGCGGGTGCGGGAGTCCGCAGCGTGACGCGGTCGCCGGATGCGGCGGCGAGCAGCGCGCTGGTGCCGGTGTCGGCGATCACGGCGCCGCGGCCGACGATGACCAGCTGATCGGCGGTGTCCTGCAGCTCGCTCATCAGGTGGCTCGACACCAGGACGGCGCGGCCCTGGGCGGCCAGGCCGCGCAGGAAGCCGCGCATCCAGATGATGCCTTCCGGGTCCATGCCGTTGAACGGCTCGTCCAGGATCAGCACCGGCGGGTCGCCGAGCAGCGCGGCCGCGAGGCCGAGCCGCTGCCGCATGCCGAGCGAGTAGCCGCCGGCCCGGCGGCGGATCATCGCGGCCAGGCCCGCCTGCTCGGTCACCTCGTCCACCCGGGCGAGCGGCAGGGCCTGAGACCTGGCCAGCCACAGCAGGTGGTTACGGCCGGTGCGGCTCGGCTGCAGCGCGGACGCGTCGAGCAGCGAGCCGGCCTGGGTGAGCGGACGCCTCAGCCGCCGATACGGCTGGCCGCCGATGAGCGCCCGGCCCTCGTCGGGTGCCTCGAGGCCGAGGATCATCCGCATCGTGGTGGTCTTGCCCGCGCCGTTCGGCCCGATGAAACCGGTGACCCGGCCGGCGCCGACGGCGAACGACATGCCGTCGAGCGCCCGCGTCGCGCCGAACCGCTTGCGCAGGCCGATGACGTCGATCGTTGCTTCCATACTGCCGTTGTAGACCGGGGCCGGTGTCAGCACGGTGCCTGCTGCTGACACCCGGTTGACACCAGTGACCTGCGAGCATGGGGCTATGAGAGTTCTGGTGGCCGAGGATTTCGAGGTGCTCGCCTCCTCGATCGGGACCGGGCTGCGCCGCGAGGGCATGGCGGTCGACGTGGTTCACGACGGCAGCGACGCGCTCGAGCGCCTGGCCATGACCCGCTATGACGTCGTGGTGCTTGACCGGGACCTGCCCGGCGTCCACGGCGACGAGGTGTGCCGGCAGCTGGTCGCCTCGGGGTCGGGCAGCCGGGTGCTGATGCTGACGGCAGCGAGCACGGTTGCCGCGCGGGTGGAGGGCCTGGGCCTGGGCGCGGACGACTACCTGCCCAAGCCATTCGACTTCGCCGAGCTCGTCGCGCGGGTCCGCGCCCTGGGCCGCCGCAGCGCGCCGGCGGTGCCGCCGGTCCTGGAAAGCTGCGGGATCCGGCTCGATCCGGGCAGCCGGGTCGCGTTCCGCGACGGGCGGCGGCTCGACCTCAGCCCGAAGGAGTTCGCGGTGCTCGAGTGCCTGCTGGCCGCGGCTGGCACCAGCACCGGACGCGTGGTATCCGCCGAGGAACTGCTCGACCGGGTGTGGGACGAGACGGCGGACCCGTTCACCACGGCGGTGAAGACCACGATCCGCCGGCTCCGGGCCAAGCTCGGCGACCCGCCGGTCATCCACACCGTCCGCGAGGGCGGCTACCACCTCGGAGAGGCGTCATGCTCTCAAGGCTGACGTTGCGGATGCGACTGACCGTTCTCTACGGGGCGCTGTTCAGCGCGTCAATTGTCGCCGTGGTCGCCACCGCCGGGGTGATCTGGCCCGACTTCCTCCGTGCGCACGCGTCACAGCAGGCTCCTAGTGGCAGCGGGCCGGCGTCCGGCGGGCCTTACCAGCTGGGTTCCGGCACTCACTCGCTATCGGCCGAGACGGCGATCTTCGTGCTGGTCGTTATCGCCGGGGCGCTAGCGCTCGGCTGGGTGATCGCCGGGCGCAACCTGCGGCCGCTGCGGGCCATCATCACCACCGCGCGGGACATCTCGTCGCGGAACCTGCACGAACGGCTGGCGCTGACCGGGCCGCGCGACGAGTTCACCGAGCTCGGGAAGACGCTGGACGGGCTGTTCGCCAGGCTGGAGGCGTCGTTCGAGTCACAGCGGCGCTTCGTCGCCAACGCCTCGCACGAGCTGCGAACCCCGCTCGCCGCCGAGCGCACCCTGCTCCAGGTGACGCTCGCCGACCCGGCCGCATCCGTACAGACGCTGCGGGCCGCCTGCGAGCAGGTGCTGGAGCTGGGCAGCCGTCAGGAGCGGCTGATCTCGGCGCTGCTGACGCTGGCGTCCGGCGAGGGCGGTGTCGAACGCTGGGAACCGGTCGACGTAGCCGAGATCACCAGGCTGGTGCTGGCAGGCCGGACGAGAGAAGGCATCACGGTCGACGCGGATCTCGGCCCGGCGGCCACGACGGGCGATACCCGGCTGGTGGAGAGCCTGGTGGCGAACCTGGTCGATAACGCGATGCGGCACAACATGCCGGGCGGGCGGGTGACGGTCTCCACGTCGACCACCGAAGGGCGGGCGGTGCTGACCGTCGCCAACACCGGGCCGGTCGTTCCCGCTTCGGACGTGGAAAGGCTGTTCCAGCCGTTCCAGCGCCTTGCCGGGGAACGGCTGCAGCACGACAGCGGGCACGGGCTCGGGCTGACGATCGTCCGCGCCATCGCCACCGCGCACAACGCCGAGCTGACGGCTCGCGCCCGGCCAGAAGGCGGGCTGGACATCAAGGTCGGTTTCACCCGGACGTCTTCAGCGTGACCGGCCTTCACCGCGTTGCTGCTCTTCTCGCTGGAGTGCGGCACGCTGCTGATCGTCGAGCAGGCGCTGGCCGTGCGGCCGGAGGGCTGACCGCCTGCCGAGAGGCCGCCACCATCGCCTGGCCAATACTGGGACCCGGCTCATGTCCTGTGCCTGGCCTGGGTGCCGGAGGGTTGGTGCGCCTGGCTGCGCGGTGGCGTGACGTCTATCTCGCTTGCCCGGGGGCTCCCGTACGGGCAAGCTCGGTGCCGTGGGGAACTTCGGGGAAGACGTGGTGGTCGAACCGTGCGGGGACGGCCGGTATCACAGTCGGCTGGATCACAGCTGGGACGTTGTCGCCCTCCCGCAGGGCGGGATCGTGGCATCGCTGGCGTTGCGGGCGGCCGGGCTGGAAATCGCCGACCCGGGACAGCTCCTGCGGACCTGCACGACGGTGTTCGCCGGCCAGGTCACGGCCGGCCCGCTCGGCATACACGTCAGCGTGCTGCGCAAGGGCCGCTCGGCGACCCAGGTCCAGGCCGTGATCCGCAACGAGGGGGCCGAGGCGGGCGCCACCGTCATCGCGGTGTTCGGCTCGCCGCGCCGGGGTCCCTCGTTCACCGACGCCGTACCTCCCGACGTGCCGCCGCCGCTGGCGTGCCCCTCCTACCGGGAACCGCCGCCGCCCGGGGTCCAGCCGTTCGACCCGCTTCCGTTCTGGACTCGCGTCGAGGGGCGCGCCGCCCTGGGCCACCCGCCGTGGGAACCGCACGAGCCCGCGAGATCCGACGTGGCCACCTGGCTGCGGTTCGACAGCCCTCCGCGGCTGGCAGACGGCTCGATCGACCCTCTCGGCGTTCTCACCCTGGCGGACCGGATGCCCGGATGCGTCGCCGAGCGCCTGGGGCACCAGGGTCCGCAGTGGTTCGCGCCGAGCGCGGACCTGACCGTGCACCTCCTCGAGCCGCTGCGCACCGAATGGCTCCTGGCCCACGACCGCGCCCGCTGGGCAGACGACGGGTGGGCCTCGGCTGAGAGCATGCTCTGGGACGAGAACGGGACCCTGGTGGCCTACGCTACCCAGATGATGCTCTTCACCTATCCCCCCGGCTAGCCTGCTCTGGGCGCCTGGCAGGAACTCGATATACCGGCAGCGAGCCGGCGGTACCGGGAAGGCGAGATGTTCACCGGGCTGATCAAGGCGGCCACACGCTCAGCTGGACCAGCGGCACCGCGACACCGAGTAGACGCTGTCACTCACCGGGCGTGACCAGCTCGGACTCGTAGGCGAGCACCACCGCCTGCGACCGGTCCCGCAGGTGCAGCTTCATCAGGATCCGGCCGACGTGGGTCTTGGTGGTCTGCTCGGCGATCACCAGCGTCTCGCTGATCTCCGCGTTGGACAGGCCGCGGGCGATGAGCCGCAGCACCTCGATCTCCCGTGGCGTCAGGTCCGCCAGCTGGGCCGAGAGCGGCGGCCCGGTGCGCGTCGCGGCCGGCCGGCGGGCGAAGTCCGCGATCAGCCGCTTGGTCACCGACGGCGCGAGCAGGGCGTCGCCCGCGGCGACCACGCGGACCGCATGCACCAGCTCGGCGGCCGGCGCGTCCTTGAGCAGGAAGCCGCTCGCCCCCGCACGCAGCGCCTCGTACACGTACTCGTCGAGGTCGAACGTGGTCAGCATCAGCACCCGGAGCCCACCGTGACCGGAACCGCCGCCGAGCAGCTCGCGGGTGGCCTGCAGCCCGTCCATGACCGGCATCCGCACGTCCATCAGCACGACGTCCGGCCGCAGCTGCCTGGCCTGCCGGACGGCCTCGGCGCCATCGGCCGCCTGGCCCACGACGACAAGGTCGTCCTGCGCGGCCAGCAGCGCGCCGAAGCCCTCGCGCACCATCGCCTGGTCGTCGGCGATCAGGCAGCTGATCGTCACCGGAGCGCTCCCGCCGGGACCGGGAGCACGGCGCGGACCGCGAACCCGCCGCCCGGGTCCGGGCCTGCCTCCAGTGAGCCGCCAACCAGCGCCACCCGCTCCCGCATCCCGGTCAGCCCGTGCCCGCCCCCGCCCTGGCTGTCAGCAACCCGATGCCAGGCCGCGCCGTCCGGACCCTGACCTGCCGCTGGTTCATTGGTAATTTTCAGCAGAACGGTCTGCGGTTCCCGTCCGACATGCACGCTGATCGCCGCGCCGGGCGCATGACGCCCGGCGTTGGAAAGCGACTCCTGCACGATCCGGTAAGCGCAGACGCCCACGCTCGGCGGCACCGGGCCGCCGTCTTCGCTCATCTCAAGGCTGACCTGGACGCCGGCCCGGCGGGCGAGGTCGACAAGCTCGGGGACGTCGGCCAGCTGCGGCTGCGGTACCCGTTCGGCTGGTGAGTCGCTGCGCAGCACGCCGAGCAGCCTGCGCATTTCGGTCAGCGCCTCGCGCGCCGCCGCGCTCAGCGCGGCGAACTCGGCCCGCACCGGCTCTGGCACGTCGGAAAGGCGGTACGGCGCGGTTTCCGCTTGCACGGCGATCATCGACATGTGGTGGGCCACCACGTCATGCATCTCGCGCGCGATCTTGGCCCGCTCCTCCAGCACGGCGCCGCGGGCGCGTTCGTGTTCGGCCCGCTCGGTCTGCTCGACCAGCTCACTGCGAGCCCGCCGCCGCCCGCCGAGCGCGTCGAGCGCGACGGTGACCAGCACGAGCAGCACGGTGTTTTCGATGGGGTACCGCAGGTCCGGTCCGGTCCACAGCCAGACCGGGAGCAGGGTCAGGGCGGCCATCCACCACAGCACCGGCCGGCTGTTGCGCAGCCCGGCCACGCAGAACACGATCAGCAGGATCACGTAGTACCCCGCGTCTGCCCGGGACTGGCCGGGGATCAGCGGGGTGATCAGCGGGCCGAGATAGGCCAGCCGCCAGGCGAGCAGCGGGTACCGCGGTGTCAGCGGGAACGCCAGCGCCACCGTGGCCGCGACCGCGACCCACCCGGCTCCCGCCGCGCCGCGATCGGTGGGGAAGGCCACGAACCTCACGGCCAGCGCCATCAGGCTCAGCGCCGCCCAGCCCAGCCACGCGACCGTGACCGCCCGCCGCCGGGCCGCCGGCGAGCGCCAGGCCGGCGCGGGATCGCGGCCGGCCAGCACCTGTACAAGCGCCCGCCCGGCCTCGACCGCCACGGCTTCCCCTCTCACGATCCCCAGGCTAGGGCGGCAAGCCGCCCATGTCGCCCCGCTGGTGGCGTCATACCCAGGTATGACGCCGTCCGCGCGGGCGGCGCGCGCAGCGCCAGGGTATGACCGCAGGTTTGGCTCTGCCGGGCGACGCCAGGCCGGCGGTCCCGTTCGTAGCGTGAGCTTCGGCTGGCATCCGAACCACACGGGAGGTCTTCCGATGATCGAGGCACGTGGCCTCACCAAGCACTACGGGTCCACGCTCGCCGTGGACCGGCTGAGTTTCACCGTCCGGCCGGGTACAGTCACCGGCTTCCTCGGTCCGAACGGCTCGGGCAAGTCCACCACGATGCGCATGATCATGGGCCTGGACGCGCCGGACGCCGGGCAGGCGCGCATCGGCGGCCAGCCCTATCACGAGCTGCGCTGGCCGCTGCGCGAGGTCGGCGCCCTGCTGGAAGCGCGGGCGTTCCACCCTGGGCGTTCGGCCCGCGCGCACCTGACGGCGCTGGCAGCGGCCAACGCGATCCCGCGGGGGCGGATCGACGAGGTGCTCGGCGCTGTCGGGTTGCTGGCGGCCGCCGGGCGGCGGGCGGGGACATTCTCGCTGGGCATGTCCCAGCGGCTGGGTATCGCCGCCGCGCTGCTCGGCGACCCCGGGGTCCTGCTGTTCGACGAGCCGGTCAACGGCCTGGACCCGGAGGGTGTCCGCTGGATCCGGGACCTGATCAAGTCGCTGGCCGCCGGCGGTCGTACGGTCTTCGTCTCCAGCCACCTGATCAGCGAGATGGCGCTGACCGCCGGGCGGCTGATCGTGATCGGCCGTGGCCGGCTGCTGGCCGACACCACGGTCACCGAACTCGCCGCCACGCGGCACGGCTCCCTTGAAGACGCGTTCTTCGCGCTGACCGGAGACAGCACCGAGTACCGAGGCCGCGGCCAGCTCGCTCGTGAGAACGACCACCGGTAAAGGAGAAAAGAAATGACGACGATGACGACGGCCCTCGATCGGCGGCTGCCGGCGGCACACTACCGATTCCGCAACGTGGCCGCGATGGAGTGGATCAAACTGCGCAGCCTGCGCTCCGTGACCTGGGTCCTGGCGGGCGGGATGGCCGCCACGATCGCCATCGGCATCACCGCCGGGTTCAACACCAGGAATGCGGCCGGCGACCCGACCAGCAACTTCATGTCCGGCATCGTCCTTGGCCAGGTCGTCATGGGCGTGCTCGGCGTTCTGCTGATGACCAGCGAGTACTCATCCGGCATGATCCGCGGCACGCTCGCCGCGGTGCCGCGGCGGCCCATGGTGCTGGCGGCCAAGGCCGCGGTGTACGGCCTCGTCGCGCTGGTGGCCGGGGAGATCGCCACCTTCGCCTCGTTCCTCGGCGGCGTCGCGGCGCTGCGGGCCTCGGTGCCGCACCCGGCGCTGAGCCAGCCGCCGGTGCTGCGCGCGGTCGTGATGTCCGGCGCCTACCTGGCCCTGACCGGCCTGATGGGGCTCGGCCTCGGCACCATCATCCGGCACAGCGCAACCGCGGTCGCCACCCTGGTCGGCGGGCTGTTCGTGCTGCCGATCATCATCGGCAGCACGGCCGGCCACAGCTCAGGCAGGTTCCTGCCCGAACTGATCGCAGGCAACTCACTCAGCGCCGTCAAGCCCGTCGAGAGCTTCACCTGGTCGCCCTGGGCCGAGCTGGTAATCGTCGCCCTGTACGCCGTGGTGCTGCTCGGCGCCGGGGGCTGGCTGCTCGTCCAGCGAGACGCGTGATCCGCGAGAGATCCGGCCCGCGCATAGCCACGCAGTACGAGACTCATTACAACGGGCGTCGGCCCCATCGCAGCCGTCAGCTCAGCCCGCCCCGGCCCGACTACCCTGCTGCCGGCCTTTCCCAGCAACAGATCCAGCGCCGACCCATCCTCGGCGGCCTCATCAGCGAATACGAGCGAGCCGCATAAAGCCCAGGTCAGAACCCGTGGCCGAGTTCTGAAAACCCCGCAGGGTCGTCAACGTCATTGCGTGGCTGGCTATCTTCGCCGTGGGCGCGGTCTGGCGATTCAGCAACGACACCCCGCGAGTCTGAGCCACGTCAGCGGATCCGCAGCGCGCCCAGAGCGTTCGCACGCGACCGAATTCTCCCGGCGCTATGGCGCGGTGGCGCGTCGGTCGAAGAGCCCGGTCTGGTAGGCGAGTACGACCGCCTGGACGCGGTCACGGAGGCCGAGCTTTTGCAGGATGTGCGTGACGTGGGTCTTGACGGTCGTCTCGCTGATGTAAAGCCGCTGCCCGATCTCCGAGTTGGACAGGCCATCGGCGATGAGCCGGAGGATATCCTTCTCCCGCGCGGTGAGCTCGTCCAGCTCCTTCGGCGGCGCCGAGCGCGGGATGCGGGTGAATTGCCTGATCACGCGCTTGGTGATCGCGGGTGACAGGAGCGCGTCGCCCGCCGCGACCGTACGCACGGCGGCGATCAGCTGTTCGGGAGGGTCGTCCTTGAGCACGAACCCGCTGGCCCCGGCGCGGAGTGCTTCATAGACGTACTCGTCGAGGCCGAAGGTGGTGAGGATCAGGACCCGGGCGGCGGCGTCGACGGCGATTATGCGCCGTGTCGCCTCGAGCCCGTCGAGCTCGGGCATCCGGATGTCCATCAGGATGACGGTCGGGTCCAGCCGCGCGGCCCCGGCTACCGCCTCGAGGCCGTTTCTCGCCTCTGCTACCACGTCGATGTCCTGTTCACCGGAGAGCAGCATCCGGAAGCCGGCCCTGACCATGGACTGGTCGTCGGCGATGAGGACACGGATCTTCATGACAGGTACTCGCTCAGCGGGAGGCGCGCGGTGAGGGTGAAGCCGCCGTCGGCGGTCGTTGTGGTCATCTCGCCGTTGTAGAGCTTGACGCGCTCGTGGATTCCGATGAGCCCGTGACCACGGCCGTTGCCTTCCGCGGGGCCGTGGCCGTTATCGCTCACTTCGATCCCTAGCTGGCCTGAGGCATAGCTGAGCGCGACTTCGGCTTGGGTCGCATGTGCGTGCTTGAGCGCGTTGGTGAGGCCTTCCTGGACTATCCGGTAGGCCGAGATATCGATCCCGCGGGGCAGCTCGAGGCGATCGCCGTCGACCTGCAACCGCACGGGGAGCCCGGCGCGCCCGACGTCTCGCAGCAGCGCGTCGAGGCGGTCGAGTCCCGGCTGCGGCCCGAACTCGACGCCTTCCCCGTCTTCACGCATCGCGTCCAGCAGGTGACGCATCTCCGCCAGGGCGGCCCGCCCCGCCTGCTCGACGCCTATCAGCGCCTCGCGATCCTCCGACAGCGCGGCTGGGAGCTTGTGCCTGACCGCTCCGACCTGGAGCACCATCACGCTGACGGCGTGGGCGACAATGTCGTGCAGCTCACGCGCGATCCGGGTCCGCTCCTCGGCCACCGCGATCCGCGCCACCGTGTCTCGCTCCCGCTCGGCCTGAGTCGCCCGCGACTCCGCCGCCTCGGCCTGCACGGCCCGCTCGCGCACGGCGAAGCCCGCGACCCAGCTGATCGCGAACTCGAGCGGGATGATGACGAGCGAGCTGGCTGAGTTCCCGGGGATGTTCCAGACGGTGGTGGCCGCGCCGCCGACGACGACGGCCAGTCCCAGCGCCGCCTGGCGGACGTCGCGCAGGTTCCCGAGCAGGAACGCGGCCGCCATCCCGATGGGAAATAGAGCCTCGCCGTACGAGAGCAGCAGCGGGGCGACGGCTGATATCCCGCCCGCGAGCACCCAGTACACTGCCGGGCCGGCGAACGGGAAGCGCCGGCGCGCGAAGACCGAGAGCGCCAGGATCGCGATCGCGGGAACACAGAACCACAGCGTCGTCCGCGGAGCTCCGGGTGAGCCGCGGCCGAGCACCACTTCGAGCATGGCCAAGGCGGCCAGGGCCGCGATCAGCACGTCAAACCAGTCGCGGCGGGCTAGATCCCGGACTTGGCTCATGCGTCGAACGTACTTCAGGCCCTCGCTGTCCGCCTCCTACCTGAGTAGGAGCACCGGTCGTCGGCGAGGAGGAGCCGGTATCGGGCCTCGCGACGATGCGGGACCCTGGCGGCTGATCGTACGTTCGGTGCATGGTCAACTCGGCTCCCCTCACCGCCCGGGCTTCCGCCTCGGCTCCGGCGGTCGCGCTGCGCGATGTACGCAAGGTCCATGGCCGGGGCGAAGGAGCGGTCGTCGCCCTCGACGGCGTCAGCGCCGCACTGTCCCCGGGATCGTTCACCGCGATCATGGGGCCATCGGGTTCGGGCAAGAGCACGCTGCTGAACGTGGCGGCGGGTCTCGACCGGCCCACGTCAGGAACCGTCGCGCTCGGCGGCACCGCCCTCGAGCAGCTCAGCGAGCGGCGGCTGACGATCCTGCGGCGGGAGCGGATCGGGTTCGTCTTCCAGGCCTTCAACCTGCTGCCGTCGCTCACCGTCGCCCAGAACATCGCCCTGCCGCTGCGCCTGGACGGCCACCGGCCGCGACGTTCGGCCGTGCGTGATATCGCCGCCCGCGTCGGGCTTGAGAAACGCCTGCGCGACCGCCCCTCGCAGTTGTCCGGCGGCCAGCAGCAGCGGGTCGCGATCGCCCGGGCCCTCATCACCAGGCCGGAGGTGATGTTCGCCGACGAGCCGACCGGTGCGCTGGACATCCAGACCGGACGCGCGGTACTCGCCCTGCTCCGCGAGGTCGTCGACGAGGACGGGCACACGGTGGTGATGGTCACCCACGACCCGGTGGCCGCGGCGTACGCCGACCGGGTCCTGCTGCTGGCCGACGGGCGGGTGGCCGGGACGCTCGACGCCCCCAGCGCCGGCGACGTCGCGAAGCGCCTCGCGCAGCTGGGGGGCTGACCGATGCTGCGTCTCGCCGTTCTCAGCACTCGCGGCCGCTTCGGCGCGTTTGCCGGCGCGCTGGTCGCGCTCATCGCCGCAGCCGTGCTCTCGATGGCCTGGGGCATGCAGCTCGAGTCCATCCTGCGTACCCACGCGCCGGCCGAACGCTACGCCGCCGCCACGGCGGTCGTGACCGGGCAGCAGGAGGCCAGCAGCGGCGGCCACGATGCCCTGCTCGGCGAGCGCGCGCGGGTGAGCTCGGCGCTGGTTGCCCGGCTGGCGGCGGTGCCCGGCGTCCGGGCGGCGATCGGCGACGTGTCAGTGCCCGCCTCGCTCGGCGGCAAGCCCGTCGTCGCCCACGGCTGGGGCAGTGCCGCGCTGGCGCCGTACGGGCTGAGCGCGGGCCGTCCGCCCGCCGGCCCGGGCGAGGTCGTCACTTCCTACCCCGCCGCGCTCGGCACCCGGCTGTCGCTGACGGCAGCCAGCCCCGCACGCACGGTCACGGTGGTCGGCGTCGCCCGCCCCCGCCACCCGGTCTCCCAGCAGACGGCTATCTTCCTGACCGACGCCGAGGCCACCCGGCTGGCCGGTCATCCAGGCCGGGTCGACGCGATCGGCGTGCTGGCCGGCCCCGGCTTCGACGTCTCGCGCCTGCGGCCGGCGGCCGGCGGCGCGCCGGTGCTGACGGGCGGCGCCCGCGGCGCGGCCGAGTACCCGCAGCTCGAGCGGACCCGGACGACCCTGATCCCGGTCACGGCGGCGTTCGGCGGGCTGGCCATGTTCATCGCGATATTCGTGGTGGCCAGCACGCTGGGCCTGTCGATCCAGCAGCGCGAGCGCGAGATCGCGCTGATGCGGGCGGTGGCCGCGACGCCCGGCCAGATCCGCCGCATGATCGCGTGGGAGGCGGCGATCGTCGCGCTGGCGGGCTCGGCGGCCGGGATCTGGCCCGGGATCGTGCTGGGCCGGTTCATCGCGCACGGGCTGATGAGCCACGGCATCACGCCGCCGAACGACGTCCTGCGCTACGACTGGCTGCCCGCCGCGGCGGCCATCGGCGGCGGCGTCGTCACCGCGCTGCTCGCGGTGCTGGCCGCCGGGCGGCGCGCCGCCCGCGTGCCGCCGACGCTCGCGCTCACCGACGCCGCGGCCGAGCCGCGGCTGCTGGGACCCGGGCGGATCATCGGCGGCCTGGTCGCGCTGGCCGGCGCGATCCCGCTGTTCGCGGTCTCGACCACCACTACCGACCCGCGGACGGCCGCGGCGACATCTGAGATCGACGCGGTCTTCCTGGTGGTGGCGGCCGCCTTCTTCGGTCCGCTCGTGGCGTACGCCGTCGCCCGGCTGCTGGCGCCGGCCCTCACGGCGCTCTCGCCGGTCGGCGGGTTCCTCGCCGCCGCGAACCTCGGCACGGCCACCCGGCGCTTCTCCTCGGCCAGCACCCCGCTGGTGCTCACCATCGCCCTGAGCTGTACCTTCTACTTCGGCTTCACCACCATCGAACACGCCACCAGTCAGCAACAGCGCGTGGCGCTGACGGGCCAGCTCGCCATCACCAGCGCCGGACCGGGACTCCCGGCCGCCGCGCTGGCCGACACGCGCGCTACACCAGGAGTGCGCTCGGCGGTCGCGCTGACGTCCACCACGCTGGGCCCCAGCTTCGGTGCTACCGATACCCTCCCCGCCCAGATCCTCACCGGAGGGCAGGGCGGCGGCCTGGACGCCAGCGTGATCGCGGGAACCCTGGGCACCCTGCACGGCGACACGATCGCCCTCGGGCGTCACCGCGCCGACGCCGTCCACGCTCGCGTCGGCGACCGGGTAGCGATCATGCTGGGCGACGGCACGCAGGCCCACGCCACGGTGGTGGCGATCTACACCCGCGACCTGGCCTTCGGGGACGCCCTGCTCGCCCCCGAGCTCGCCGTCGGCCACCTGACCACCCCGCTTCTCAACGAGATCCTCATCCAGGCCGGCCAGCCGACGGCCGTGGTGGCCGGGCGCCTGCAGGCGCTGGCTCAGCGGTACCCCGGGCTCCACGTGAGCGACAGCGCCTCCCTCGTCACCGCGAACGCCGCCAGCGACGAGCTTGACCACTGGCTCGGGCCGTTCTTCGTCGCGATGATCTTTGCCTTCACGTCGATCGCCGTCGCCAACACGCTGATCATGATCACGCTCCGGCGCCGCCGCGAGCTGGCGCTGCTGCGGCTCACCGGCGCCACCGCGCGCCAGGTCCGGTCAATGGCACGGTGGGAGGCCATCTTGATCATCACCATCGGCCTCGGCACCGGCCTGGCGATCACGGCGACCGCGCTGCTGCCGCTCAGCCACGCGCTCACGGGAGGCTTCCGTCCCTACGCGCCAGCCGGCTGGCTCGCGGCGATCCTCGGCGTCTCGGCACTGCTGGCCCTGGTGGCTCTGTCAGTACCAACGCGCCGAGCGCTACGCACGCGGCCGGTCGAGGCAATCGGGATCCAGGAGTGATGGAGTGCGATTTTTGGTATCTAAGTGCGAACTCTATGAGCCCAAAGAAACAGCCGAGGAAACCGAAGCCAGTCTCCCGGCACGTGATCGTGCCCGCCATCCGCGGCGGCGGGGTAGGCGTCGATAGTGCCGGGGAAGAAGGGGAGGTCGGCGCAGTGCGCGGCGCCCAGGCGGGCGGGTTGGCATGGCGGCGCGGTAGCCTTGGCGGCTAGCCGGCGCGGCCGGCGGCCAGCACCTTGCCCGCTTCCCGGGCGGACGCCAGTGCGCCCTGGTGCATTTCGGCCGCGAGGTCCTTGAAGTCGTCCAGCGCGGGATTGACGCCGACCAGGGTGAACTCCCGCTCGACGACGGTCAGGTCAGCCCCCAGGACATCTTGCAGGATGCGCCGGAGATAGCCGGTCGAGTGGTCCCAGCCTTCGCGGGGCGTTCCGGCGCCGTATGCCCCGCCGCGCACCGTGCAGAGCACGACCGGCTTGCCCGCGAGCAGCGGTGACGGGCCGGCCAAGGTACGCGGGTCCGCGATGACCAAGTCCATCCAGGTCTTGACGTGCTGGGAGACTCCGAAGTTGTAGAGCGGGACGGCCAGCAAGATGGCGTCGGCGGCGACCAGCTCGTCGGCCAGCGCGGCAGCCAGCGCGACGGCGGCCCGCTGTTCCGCGGACCGGTTCTCGGCGGGAACCGAGCTGGCGGCGATCGCTTGTGCCCAGGCGCCGGCCGGCAGCACGTCGACGCCGATGTGCCGGCGTCCGATCGTCTCGGCCGGGTAGGCGGCAAGCCACTCGGCTTCGACGATGTCGGCGATCTCGCGGCTCGCCGACCCATCGGTGCGGATGCTGGCGTCAAGTCGGAACAGGGTCATGACGACCTCCAGGGAGTTATCACTTCAAGGTTGAAGTGAGTATCCCTTACTTCAACCTTGAAGTCAAATTGGAGATGAAACCCGCTGGCCTCGTATGCTGGCGGCATGGCCGCTCGCTCCACCCAGACCGCTGCAGCTGCCGCACCGCGCTGGCTCTCCGACGACGAGCAGCAGGCGTGGATCGCCGTCGCCCACCTCATCGTGCAGCTGCCGGGAGCGCTGGACGCCCAGCTGCAGCGCGAGTCGGGCATCAACCTGTTCGAGTACATGGTGCTCAGCCGCCTGTCCATGGCGCCGGACCGGACGTCGCGGATGAGCGAACTAGCCGAGGAGAGCAGTGGTTCCCTGTCCCGGCTGTCGAACGTGATCAAGCGACTGGAGCAGCGCGGGTTCGTCCGGCGCGAGCCCGACCCGGGCAACGGCCGGTACACCAACGCGATCCTGACCGGACCGGGCTGGGAGAAGGTGGCCGCGGCTGCCCCCGGCCATGTGGCGGCCGTCAGGCACCTGGTACTCGACCCGCTCGGCCCCGCCCAGATCGCCGCGCTGGGCGAGATCGGCCAGCAACTGCGAACTCACGTGCGCGGCGAGTGCGCCGGTGCCGCCGCCCATCAGATCGAGGACGCCCCGGACTGCTGACCGGCCGCGACAACGCAGTCACCCGCGTCTGGCGCTCAGCCAGCCGCACCGGCGACGTCACGACACCCAAATCCAAGCGCTCGCTCGAACTCCCCAAGCGCGCCGTCACCGACGTGGCGGCAATTCTTGGCGGCTCAGGCTGCCGGGATCCTCTCGGTCGATTTCCTGCACGCGGACACCGTGCTGCTGAAGCGCATATACATACTGGTATGCATCGAGCACGGTAACCGCCGGCTGCATCTGGGCGACGTCGCCCTGCGCCCGACCACGGACTGGACCGTGCAGCAGGCCCGCAACCTGGCTCTCACCCTCGGTGACCGGTTCGAGGCCTTCAGGTTCTTGATCCGCGATCGCGGATCGAATTTCACTGCCTCGTTCGACGCCGTCTTCTAGGACGCCGACATGAGGATTGTGCGTACGGCCGCCCGTGCCCCGCGAATGAACGCGATCTGTGAGCGCCTCGTCGTACCCTGCGCCGTGAGCTCCTAACGATCTTCAATGGCGGGGTTACCGGGTCTAGCCATCCGGCGGCTGGTCAGCTAGGCCGGAGGGATGAGGTATCCCGATGGCGGTGGCCTGGACGCGGCGGAGCGGGCCCGCCGGGAGAAGGTGCGGCGGGAAGCGGCGGAGATGATCGAGGCCGGGGCCAGCGACCATGAGATAGCGAGGCGGTTCCGGGTCTCGCGGATGTCGGCGAACCGGTGGCGCAGGGCCCTGGCGGCAGGTGGCCGGGAGGCGCTGGCCTCCAAGGGCGCGGCCGGCGCGGAATACAAGCTCACCGAGGCGCAGGTCGCTGAGCTGGAACAAGTCCTGGATGCCGGCCCGGCGGCGTGCGGGTACGCGGATCAGTGCTGGACGCTGGCCCGGGTCGCCGAGCAGGCCTGGCGGCGGTTCGGGGTGGAGCACACGCTGGCCGGGACGGCCGTGCTGCTGCACCGGATCGGCTGGTCGGTGCAGGTCCCGGCGCGGCGGGCCGCCGAGCGGGACGAGGAGAAGATCGCCAGGTGGCGGGAGGACACCTGGCCGGTCATAAAAGCACGACGGCGGACCTGGGCGCCTGGCTCTGCCGGGAAGACGAGCCGGGCCAGGGCCTGAGGCCGCCGAAGGGCCGCACCTGGGGCCGCCGCGGCCATACCCCCGTGGTCACGGTGACCGGCGGCCATGACACCAGGGTGTCGCTGGCCGCGCTGATCGCCGTGAAGGCAGGTCAGCGTCCCCGGCTGATCTGGCGCACGCACCACGCCCGCCGAGGTGACAAGCGCAAGGGGTTCACCGAGCAGGACTACGCGAGGTTCCTGGACGCCGCTCACCAGCAGCTCGGCGGCCCGGTCGTGCTGGTCTGGGACGGGCTGAACACCCATGCCAGCCGGGCGATGCGCGAGCTGATCGCCGCCCGGGACTGGCTGACGGCCTTCCGGCTCCCGCCCTACGCACCCGAGCTGAACCCGGTCGAGATGCCGTTGTCTCAATACGAGCTGCGTAGGTCTCCTCATCCATGGTTACCGGGCTCCTTGTCCTTTGAGGTGTCCGCCGGGGTGCCGGTGCCGGTCCAGCGGCGCCGGCTGTGGTAGCCGGCCGGCAGCTGGTGCAGCGCGCGGAGGCGTTCGACTTCGGTTCGGTCGGCGGTGATGATCCACCGGTAGGGCGGCCGGGTGTCCTGGCGGCCGGTTGCCCAGCCGCGCCTGAGCCATCCGAACAAGGTGGCGGCCGACCTCGCCATTGGCGTCGTCGACGTGGTGGTCGCCGCGCTCACCGCAGGGCTCGGCAAGGCGCTCCTGGGGCCTGCCAAGGCGGCCGGCGCGGCCCGGCGGTCGCTGCTGATGCGGGTGCTGAGCCGGATGGGGCCGGTCGGCGGCGACCACGCAGACCAGGGCGGTGGGGTTGCTCAGCAAGCTCGGCAGCCAGGGCCTCCTGGCCCGCATGGTCGAACGCCGCGCGCTGCTCGCGGGCCTGCACGCGTCGGAAAGCCGGATGGCGCGCATGGTCGCGGGCGGTGCGGCCCACCTGATCGAGTCCGGCGTGCAGGCGGTACCCAGCAGCCTCGCCGGTGCCCTGGCCGACCGGGAGACCGTCCGGGACGGGCCGTGGGCGGTGCTGCGGAGCACCGCAGCGTCCACCGCGCACAGCATGGCGATCGGCGCGGCGGTGTCCTCGGTCCATCACGTGCTGGGCGGGCGCATCGCCGCCGTCGACAAGCGCTTCGAGATCAGCGAGCGCATCGCCGAATACGCGGCCGAGCGCTTCGCGCCCGCGTCGCGCCTCGACACCCCGGCGGGCAGGCTCACCGCCTTCCGCGACTGGCGCGCCCTGCAGCGGCCGGGTGGCTCGATGGCGGAGTTCCGCGGCCTGCTGAGCGAAGGTCTCGCCGCGCAGTCCCGGCAGGCGGACGAGGCACACGCGCTGGCCCGGGCCGCGCGCCGCGAGCTGCTGGCCGGGCTGCCGCCCGCGGAGCGCGGCCAGTACGCGGGGATCCCGGTGGTCGCCGTGCCGGCCGCGGAGTTCGCCCGGCTGCCCGGGGATCCCGGCCGGGCCGCCCGGCTGGTGACGCGCGACGGCCAGGCCGTGGTGGCGCTCCGCGAGGGCGCACCGGTGACGGCCGCCGCTGCGGTGCTCCCCGAGATGCGCTCGCGGGTCCTGCCCGGGACCGGCGGGCTGACGGTGTCGGCCGCTCTGCCGCCGTCACTGCGTGACGTCCCGGCGTTCGTCGACCCGGCCCTGCCCGGCGACGAGATACAGGTCGTGCCGACCGACGGCGCCGACGGCCGGGTCGCAGGCGTCGAGCTGCGGGTGGCGCCGGGCGCGGACCCGGTCCAGATCGCCCTGCACGCCGGGGAGATCCGGCGCTGGCAGGGGTGGGTCGGCGCGCTCGGCCGGGCCAGGGAGGCGCTCGCCGGGGTCGCCCGCCTGGCCGGCGCCGAACCGGTCACGCCAGGACGGCGCGGGACCGTCCACGGGGAGGCGGAGCGCGCCCGCTTCGAGGCCGCCGGCGAGGCGCGGAAGCTGGACCCGCTGATCCAGGAGCGGCTGCGGCAGTACGCAGGGGCGGCGGACGCACCTGCCGCCGGCCGGCTGCGCGCCCAGGTCGCGCACATGGTCGCCCAGCTCGAACGCGCCCGCCGCATCGCGACCGGCGAGGTCATCGCGCAGCCGCGCGGGTACGTGGCGATGTCCGACACGCTGGCGAAGAACGCCCGCCCTCCCGCCGAGGTTTCGGCCGCGCTCCGGGAACTGCGCGAGCGCGAACGCGTGCTCTCTCAGCAGATCGCCGACCACGAGTTCCGGATGGACCCCGACCTTGTGGTGACGCTGGACCGCCGCAAGGAGCTGCGAGGCCTCCTGGAGCTCTTCGGGGACCACCCGGTCGTGGAACGCCTCCGGACGCTCGATCCCCAAGGTCCGGCGTTCGGCGAGACGTTGCGCGAGTTCGCCTTGCCGCCGGATCCGATCCAGCAGGGCCGCAACAGGATCTCGTACGAGGAGCGGCGGGACACCCTGCGGCGCCAGGCCACCGGGAAGCACGTCAAGCCCGCTAAGCGCCTGCGTGTCAACCGCACCGATCTCCTCGGCGCCTACGTGGATTTCCTGATCGCCGACCGGCGCCTGCGGCCGCACCGGGAGGCGTTGAGCAGCCTGCACCCCCAGCGGGACGCGGTCCGTGCGGGCATCAGCGAGATCTACGGCGCGGCGGGCGTGCAGTACCACGCCGACGTCCTGGTCTCCCCCCTCCTGCGTGAGAACATCCCGCTCGGCGGCTGGCGGGACGAACCCCGGCCGCTGCTGCGCAAGGGATCGGCCGAGAACCGGATGTCGCACCGCCTGGGCGAGGAGACCGAGATCCGCTTCGCCAACGTCCTCGTCGAAGGCGGGACCGACATCGGAACCGGCCAGATCTGGCACCTGGTCAAGTGGGGGGCGCCACCCGGGGAGCTGGGTAAGAAGGCGGACATCATCGCCGCTCCCGATATCGGCCTGCCCGTGCTGGCGGACACGAAGTACCGGGCGAGCGGGCAGGTCCTCGGCGTGTCGGAGACCTTCAGCAAGCGCCTGGACTCAGCTCGAACAGAGGCGATGGAGCTGCTGCGCGACCGCGCCGTTCCCGGACTTACCCTCGCCGCAAGGGACCAGGCGCTGGCGAACCTGAAAGACTGGAGGTTCAGCACGTGGACCGTGTACTCCGACGAGATCGGGGTCTTCCACTACGCCGTGGAGCAGGTGTTCACCGGCCCGGGACCGCCCATGGTCCTGGTGCACCCGACCATCGACTGGCGGCTGCCGTGACCGCGGCGGCGGGCCGGGCGGCGCGGCGGATCCGGGAGTTCCTGACCGAGAGCCTCGGCGACCCGGTGGAGATCGGGCTGTTCGAGGGCTTCCTGGTGGCGACGGGGGCGGCGCTGCTGCGGGGCGGGCAGGCCCTGGTCCGGGACCCGGCGGAGCCGGGCGGGCTGCTCGTCGCGGACTTCGCCGACGGTCCGCCCCTGTCGGTGCCCGTGATCGTGACGGGCGACCTCACCGGCCTGGACGGGCGAGCTGCTGGCCGACCTGGCCGGGGCGGCCCGGGACATCGTGGTGGACCCGGACCGGCGGCCGCTGTGGCTGCGCGAGCTGCGCCTGCATCGCGTCGCAGGCCCGCCCGTCGGTGCCCCGGACTGGCGGAGCACGGCGGCGGTGCTGCTCACCGTGGCCCGGCTGGGGCTGCCGGAGCTCGCGCCGCTGGCCGCGGACGCCCCGCTCCCCCGGGCGGCCGACGGCCTGCGCGACCAGGACTGCCGGGTGCTGCTCGCGCTGCGCGACGTGGCACTGGCCCGGGCCCGCGGGGTCCGGCTGGAGCTGCCCCGCCACCATGACCCGGTCATCGCCGCCGCCCGGTCCCGGCTGGTCGCGGATATCGAGGCAGTCCTGGACGGGAACGGGCTGCCCGGACCAGACAGCCCGGCCTTCCTGCTCACCGCGCTGGTAGACCCCGAGTCGGTATGGCGTTCGGGTACGGCGCCAGCGCAATGGCGCAGTTGGCTCACCGCGCCCTGACGAACCGCTAGAAGAAGGTATGCACGATGCCGGTGATGCGGTCCTCGTCGTCGAGGACCGGGATCAGCCGCCATTTGTCCAGGGTGGTGCAGGGGTGGGAGATGCCGAGGCAGACCAGGTCACCGGGCGCCAGCGCGATATCCGGGTCCAGCCGCAGGTAGGCGTGCTGGTCGTTGAGCTCGGTGACCTCGCCGGCCAGGTCCGCCGCTCTTCCGTCGCGGCGCCGGGCCCGCAGCGGCACCGGCAGGCCGGCGTCGAAGCCGGCGTCGCGACGGCCCGCGCTGAGCAGGGCCAGGCCGGGCTCGGGGCGGGACAGCACCTGCGCCCACAGCTCCAGGGCCGGCCGGAGCTCGGGGGCCCCGGCTACGCCGCGGGCGGCGGGCGTGGCGGCCTGGTAGAGCCCGTGATCGTGGAAGAGGTACCCGCCGCTGCGCAGGATCACGGTCATCCCGGCGGAGGCGGCGCCCGCCAGCTCGGCGGTGACGATGTCGAAGGACACACTGCCGCCGGCCGTGACGATGAATTCGCCGCTGGCGCCGGCCAGGCTCGCTACCCGGCCGGACAGGTTCGCCAGGCGCTGGCAGAACGAGGTGATCAGCTCGTCCGTCTGCGCCTGGCTGTCCCCGTGGATGCTCCCCTCGTAGCCGGCCACCCCCGCCACCGTCAGGGTGCCGGTCGCGGCCGCCGCCTTGGCCACCGTGAGCGCCTGCTCATCGGTCCGGCCGCCGGTGCGCCCGGTGCCGATCTCCACCAGGACCGGGAGCCTGCGCCCGGCCCGGTGGTCCGCCAGGACCCGGTCCAGGATGGCCACGCCGTCGGTGCTGTCGACGTAGCAGTAAGCCTCGAAACCGGGGTCGGCGGCGAGCTCGCCCGCGAGCCAGGCGATGCCCGCCTCGTCGACCAGCTCGTTCGCCATCAGCAGGCGGGGGAAGCCGAACGCGCGGTAGGGCAGCAGCTGGCCGATGGAGGCCACGGTGATCCCCCAGGCGCCGCTGGCCAGCTGGCGGGCGGCGAGCTCGGGCGACATGGAGGTCTTGCCGTGCGGGGCCAGTTCCACCCCGGCCCGGGCACAGAAGGCCGCCATCGCCTGGAGGTTGTTCGCCAGTGCGGACTCGCGCAGCGTCAGCACCGGATAGCTGAAGCCCGCCGCATGCAGCGCCGGCCTTGCCTGGGCGAGGCTCGCGGGGGTCGGCCCGCTCGTCCCGGATGCCAGCAGGCCGAGGCCCTTGTCGGCCGGTTCGACGGGACGCTCACTCAGCGCCCGCAGGCGCTCGTTGACCAAGGGCGGCAGCGGGCGGGTCACGGTGCCTCCTGGCCGGCTGGGGATCACTTCTCTATTATGAGCAAAACAACCGTTTGATAGGACGGTGCACCCCGCAGACCGCAGAGGACTGAGGCATGACCGACTACGACGTCGTGGTGATCGGGGCCGGGGCCGCCGGGCTGTCCGCCGGGGCGCTGCTGGCCGCCGAGGGCAAGCGGGTCCTGGTGGCCGACCGCAGCCCGGTGCTGGGCGGCCGGGCGATGGCGATACCGGACGAGGGCTTCAAGGTGAACGTGGGCGGCCACCTCATCGAGGACCCCGGGTCCGGCCTGACCAAGGTGTTCGAGCACGTGGGCAAGGAACTCGTGCACGGCACGGTGTCGGCCGAGATGCCGGTCTGGGACCACGAGAAGCAGGTCTGGGGGTCGGTGCGGGACCGCTACTCGGGCAGCAAGTCCGAGCTGAAGAAGGTCATCAGGGCCCTGCTCGAGACCCCGTACGAGGAGCTGGACCGCTGGGACGACAAGAACCTGCGGCAGTGGCTGCACCAGTACACCAGCGACCAGGGCGTCATCGACCTGTTCGAGTTCATCACCGTGCTGGAGTGCATGACCGACCAGTGGTGGGACCACTCGGCCAGCGACAACCTGTACGTCCGCAAGATGCACTTCTCCGAGCGGGGCACCGCCGCCTACTCCTGCTGGCCCGGACAGGGCTGGGACGGGATGTGGGCCGACCTGTCCGACGCGATCACCTCCCACGGCGGCGAGCTGCGGCTCGGCACCGCGGTTGAGCGCGTCGTGATCGAGAACCACGAGGTCGAGGGCGTCGCGGTCGCGCGCCAGCCGCGGGTGCTGCCGAACGAGTTCTTCGAGGAGGAGATCATCGAGGCGCCGTGCGTGATCTCCACCCTGCCGGTGTGGCACGTGCTCAAGGTAGTGCCCGAGGACGAGCTGCCCGACTGGTACGCCGGCCAGATCAGGTACCTGGCCCAGGACCGGTTCCGGATCGCCTGGCTGGGCCTGTACCTGGCGACCGAGGAGCCGGTCCACCAGTACGACCCGCGCGAGCTGTCCACCTGGGTGCGCACCCCCAGCACGGACACCTCCGGCTTCA
>JAICWX010000093.1 GCA_025934635.1 Streptosporangiaceae bacterium
CTTCCGGGCAACGACATCAATGGAGCATCGATGCCGCTGGAACGACATCGATGGGGCATTGATGTCGTTACGACGGGGCAGGCCGAGTGATGGTCAGAGGCCCGTGGTGCGGATGGGATAACTGAGACCTATAGTCCCGGGCGAACGTGCGGCTAGGCCGGGCGGCACGGGGCCGCGGACATCACGGCCGCGGCAGCACGGGCGCGGGCAGCACGGGCGCGGGCAGCACGGGCGCGCCCAACTGGTCCGCGTCTCGGCTGCGCGGGTCAGTACGATGCGAGCGTGTCAGGAGACGGGCCGCGGGCAGGCGAGGCCGAGTCAGCGGCGGGCGAGGGTGGGCCACGGGCGGGTGAGGGTGTGCTGGCGGCGGATGGCGGCGGTGCGCGGGGGGCGGGTGCGCGGGGGGCGGGTGAACGGTTCGCGCATGAGGCGCTGGCTGTGGTGCTGCAGGTGCGCGAGGAGCGGCTGTGCGTGCTGCTGTGGCAGCGGGCCGAGGACCCGTTCCGGGGGCTTTGGGCACTGCCCGGGGGGCCGCTCGGGGCGGCCGAGCGGCTCGGTACCTCGGCCAGCCGTCATCTGGCCGCCAAGGTGGACCTCACCGACATCGCCTACCTCGAGCAGCTGGAGACGCGCAGCGACCCCCGGCGCGACCCGCGCGGCCGGGTACTGGCCACCGCCTACCTGGCCCTGGTCACGGCCGGCCTCGAACCGCGCGTGCCGGCGGACACCGCCTGGCATCCCGTCGCGGACCTGCCGGCCACCGCATTCGACCACGGGTCGATCACCGAGTCAGGGCGCGGCCGGCTGCGGGCCAAGCTGTCCTACACCAATATCGGCTTCGCCCTAGCCCCGGAGATGTTCACCATCGCCCAGCTGCGGGACATCTACGCGGCTTCGCTCGGCTACCCGGTCTCGGCCACCAACCTGCAGCGCGTGCTGACCAGGCACGGCGTCATCGAGGCGACCGAGGCGACGGCCCGGCCTACGCACGCGGGCGGCAGGCCGGCCGCACTGTACCGGTTCGCGGCCCGGACCCTGGTCGTCACTCATCCGTTCGCCGCGTTCCGGCCCCCGGCCGCGTCGTCCGGGACCGCGTGAGTTACCTCATCTGACACAAGACGTCGGCTCTGGTGCGGTGCCCGGCCGTCACCGTGGCCGGCCCGGCGGCCCGGCACACGCCCGCGCCGCTGCCGAAGCGCGGGCTGCGGCCGGCCACGGTGTAGGTCCCGGCGGGGACCAGGACCGAGAAGCGGCCGTCGGCGCTGACCTGGATGGCACGGCGAACACCGGAACCGGTCAGGGTGACGGTTCCTGGCCACGGGCGCGGTGCCCCCGGGGCCGGGCCGCCCACGCCGTACAGGTGACCCGTCAGCGTGCCCGCCCGGCTCGCCGGGGTGCCCGAGGCGGGAGGGGCGGCAGCGGGACGCCCCTCAGCGGGACGGGGGCTGGAGCACGCGGCGATGAGCCCGGCCAGGCAGAGGGCGGCCAGCGGCAGGCAGGTAAGGGGGCGCTTCACGTCCCCTTCGACGCAGCGGGCCGGTCACCGGGTTCCACGGGGGAAGGCCGGGTCTCAGAGCATTTACTGAGCGACCCCTCAACCTGCCCTGATCAGGGCCTGACAGTGTCATGCCGCGCGCCACGACTGCCCCGGAGGCCTGAGGTGTCCTTGTCATCTGCCATTCCCCTGCCGCGGTCGGCGGACGACGACGCCCCAGCGCGGGAGCGCCCTCGATGGGCCCTCTGGCGGTCCCCGGCGGGCCAGCCGCCATGGGCCCGGCCGGCCCTGCTGGGCATCGCGGCGGTCGCGGCGCTGCTGTACGCGCACAACATCGCCGGGGCCGGGCTGGCCCCGTTCTACTCGGTCGCGGTCAAGAGCATGTCGGTGAGCTGGAAGGCGTTCTTCTACGGGGCCTTCGACCCCGGCGCGACGATCACCATCGACAAGCTCGCCGGGTCGTTCCTGCCGCAGGCCCTGTCCGCGCGCATCTTCGGCTTCCACCCCTGGTCGCTGGCTTTGCCGCAGGTCATCGAGGGCGTCGTCTCGGTGCTTGTCATGTACCGCGTGGTGCGCCGCTGGGCCGGGCCGGTCCCGGGACTGCTGGCCGCCGGGATCTTCGCGGCCACCCCCATCGCGGCGTCCATGTTCGGGCACAGCATGGAGGACGGCGCGCTGACCATGTGCCTGGTGCTGGCGGCCGACAGCTGGCAGCGGGCCGTGACGGAGGGCCGGCTGCGCTCGCTGTGCTGGGCTGGCGTCTGGGTCGGCCTCGGCTTCCAGGCCAAGATGCTGCAGGCCTGGATGATCGTGCCGGCGCTGCTGATCGGCTACTTGCTGGCCGCGCCGCCCGGCCTGGGCCGGCGGCTGTGGCACCTCGGCGTGGCCGGCCTGGTGATGCTGGCCGTCTCGCTGTCCTGGATCGCGCTCTACACGTTCACCCCGGCCGCTGACCGTCCCTACGTGGACGGGTCGACGGACAACAGCGCGGTCGCGATGGTGTTCGGGTACAACGGCGTGGAACGCTTCGGGATATCATTCCCCGGCTCGGTCCAGGCCTTCGGCGGCGGGGGCGGCGGCCGCACCGGTCCCACGACCACGGCGCCGGGCGGCATCCAGTACAACGCGGGCGGGTTCCTGGGCCTGTCGGGCGGCTGGACGAAGCTGATCGGCAGCCGGTTCGGCCCGGAGATCGGCTGGCTGTACCCGCTGGCGCTGCTGGCGCTGATCGCCGGCCTGGCCTGGCGGGGCCGGGCCCGGCGCACCGACCAGCTGCGGGCCGGGCTGGTGATGTGGGGCTTGTGGCTGGCCACGTTCGGCGTGATCTACAGCGAGATGGGCAATATCCCGCACACGGCTTACATGGCGTCCCTGGCGCCGCCGCTGGCGGCGCTGTCCGGGACGGGGATCGTGCTGTTCTGGCGGCGGTACCGGTCCGGGAGCCGGGCCTGGTGGCTGCTGTCCCTGGCGGTCGCCGTGCAGGTGGCCTGGGCGTACCAGCTGTGGTCGGGGTACCGCAGCTTCCTGCCCTGGCTGGCGCCGGCTGCGATCGTGGCGGGCGGGATCGCCATCGTCGCGATGGCGCTGGGGCGGCTGTCGCGGCAGGCCCTGCTGAAGGCGGGAGTGGCCGCCGGGGCGGTCGGGGTAGCGGCCATGCTGGCTGCTCCGGTGGCGTGGTCCGCGTCCGTGCTCGACGCCCGGTACGCGGGCAGCTCATTCGACGCCAGCGCCGGGCCCGCCGGAGGGTTCGGCCCGGGTGGCGGGGCCGTGCGGCTCGGCGCCGAGGCGGGCGGCTTCCGGCCCGGGCGCTTCCGGGAGGAGGGGCGGCCCGGCGACTTCCCGGGCGGCCGGAATTTCCCCGGCGGCGGGAACACGCCGGGCGGCGGCCTGTTCGATACCGCGACCACGCTGAGCAGCGGGCAGGAGCAGCTCTACCGGTACCTCACGGCCCACCGGGACGGGGCCAGGTACCTGTTCGCGGTCCAGGGCTGGACCGACGCCGGGCCGTACATCCTGGCGACCGGGCAGGCGGTGCTGCCGGTGGGCGGCTTCAGCGGCTCGGTCCCCGAACCCACCCTGGCCCGGGTGAAGCAGCTGGTGGCTACCGGCCAGCTCAGGTACTTCATGCTCGGCGGAGCGGGCGGGATCGGGGGTGGCGGCGGGATCGGGGGTGGCGGCGGGATCGGGGGTGGCGGCGGGTTCGGCGGCCGGGGCGGGAACGGCCCCGGCGAGACGGCGCAGATCGCGGCGTGGGTGCAGTCTGCCTGCAAGACGGTCCAGGTCTCAGGCGCGGACAGCACGGGGACGCTGTACCAGTGCGGCGCCGCCTGACGGTGTGCGGCGGCGTACCGGCGGATCACGTCGAGCAGGCGCTGCTCCCCGGGACTCAGCGGGCGGGCTGGGTGTCCTGGAGACGGTCGAGGACGCGGGAGGTCAGGGCGGTGAGGGCGGCGAGTTCGGCGGGGGTGATGCCGTCGAAGACCAGCTGCCGGACGGTCTCCACGTGGGCGGGGGCGGCTTGCTCGATGGCGGCGCGGCCGGCCTCGGTGAGGACGGCGAACGCGCCCCGGGCGTCGGTCGGGCACTCCTCGCGGGCGACCAGGCCGCGCCGCTGCATCCGGGCGAGCTGATGGGATACCCGGCTCTGCTCCCAGGCCAGCGCGCCGGTGATCTCGAACACCCGGCACCGGCCTTGCGGCGCCTCGCTCAGGACGACCAGGACCTCGTAGTCGGCCAGGGATACCCCGTACTCGTCCTGCAGCTGCCGGTTCATCCGGGCGTTCAGCTGCGAGGTCATCTGCACCAGGCCCCGCCAGGCCCGCTGCTCGTCTTCGGTCAGCCATCGGCTCATGACCGCCAGGGTACCCCGGGAATTAATGATGCATCATGCGTGTTCCATGACACGTCATTGACCTACCGGCCCGAAGGAGAAACCCGATGACCACTGCTACCGCCCCCGTCCTGACCGAACTCACCGGCACCTACACCCTCGACCCGGCCCACACCCGGATCGGCTTCGTGGCCCGCCACGCGATGGTCACCAAGGTCCGCGGCGCCTTCAACGAGTTCGAGGGCACGGCCACCCTGGACGGCGCCAACCCGGCCAACTCGAGCGCCCAGGTGACGATCAGCACCGCGAGCATCGACACCAGGAACGCCCAGCGGGACGGGCACCTGCGCAGCAACGACTTCCTGGCCATGGACGAGTACCCGCAGATCACGTTCGTCTCGACCGGCGCCCGCCAGGTCGACGACAGCACGTTCGAGCTCACCGGCGACCTGACCATCAAGGGCGTGACCAACCCGATCACGGTCCCGTTCAGCTTCGAGGGCGCGGCCAAGGACCCGTTCGGCAACCTGCGGGTCGGGTTCGAGGGCGCGGTCACCATCAACCGCAAGGACTACGGCATCACCTGGAACGCCGCGCTCGAGACCGGCGGCGTCCTGGTCAGCGACAAGGTGACCCTCGAGTTCGAGATCTCCGCGATCAAGAACGCCTGAGCGACGGCAACGCCCGAGGGCGGCCCGGCCCCGGCTTCGAGACCCACCCGCACCGGGAGCAGCTCGAAATCGACCACGAGCTGCTCGCGCCCCGGCTCCAGCCCGGCCAGAGCGTGACGCTGCCCGACGCCCCGTTCCTGCACCTGTTCGTCCTCCGCGGCCCGGTCACCCTGGAAGGGACCGGGGAGCTCGCGACCGGCGACGCGGCCCGCTTCACCGCCACCGGCGGCCAGCGGGTCACCGCCACCGAGCGGCCGAGATCCTGGCCGGGGAGATGCACGCCACCCTCAGCTGACCGGAGCGGAATCTTCATTCCGCTTCTGCTAGAGTCATAGCGGAAGCGGAATTCCGCTTCGGCCTGCACAGGGTTAGTAAACACAGGATTAAGCGGATACAGGGTCGAGTGGGGTGCTGATGGCCAGGGCGGGCAAGCGGGCGGATTACCGGGTGACGTTCGCGGTGCTGGCGATGGGAGTGGCGGCCTTCGCGCTGCTGCAGTCGCTGGTGATCCCGGTGCTGACCACGGTGCAGCACCAGCTCCACACCACGCAGGCCACGGTGACGTGGGTGCTCACCGCCTACCTGCTGTCGGCATCGGTCATGACGCCGATCCTCGGCCGGGTCGGCGACATGATCGGCAAGGAGCGGGTCTTCGTGGCCACCCTGGTGGCGCTGGCCATCGGCTCGCTGCTGGCGGCGGTCGCCCCGTCGATCGGGGTGATGATCGTGGCCCGGGTGATCCAGGGCGTGGCCGGCGGCATGATCCCGGTGGCGTTCGGCATCATCAGGGACGAGTTCCCGGCCGGCAAGGTGCCCGGCGCGATCGGGACCCTGGCCTCGCTGACCGCGGTGGGCGGCGGCCTCGGCATCGTGCTGGCGGGCCCGATCGTGGACGCGCTCGACTACCACTGGCTGTTCTGGCTGCCGATGATCCTCACCGTGGCCGCCGCGGTGGCGGCCGTGCTCTTCGTGCCCGAGTCGCCGGTGCGCACGGCCGGCCGGATCAGCTGGCTGCCGGCCGTGCTGCTGTCCGCGTGGCTGGTCGCGCTGCTGGTCGCGCTCAGCGAGGCACCGGAGTGGGGCTGGGGCTCCGGCCGGGTCCTCGGCCTGCTGGCGGCGGCCGTGGTGCTGGCGGCCGGCTGGGTGACCGCCGAGCTGCGCGCGGCCGTGCCGCTGATCGACATGAAGATGATGCGGCGCACCGCGGTGTGGACCAACAACCTGGTCTCGCTGCTCCTCGGCGTCGGGATGTACGCGACGTTCGCGTTCCTGCCCGAGTTCGTCCAGACGCCGTCCGCGGCCGGGTACGGCTTCGGCGCGAGCATCACCCGCGCCGGGCTCATGCTGCTTCCGTCGGCGGTCACCATGTTCATCACCGGCATGTTCGCCGGGCGGCTGGCCGTCCGGCTGGGCGGCAAGACCCTGGTGACCGGCGGCTGCCTGGTCGGCGCGGCGGCGATGGCCGTCCTCGCCTTCGCGCACCAGCAGCAGTGGGAGATCTACTTCTCGGCCGCGCTGATGGGCGTCGGGTTCGGGCTGGCCTTCTCGGCCATGTCGGCGCTGATCGTGATGGCGGTGCCCGCCTCCCAGACCGGGGTGGCCAGCGGCATGAACGCCAACATCCGGACCATCGGGGGCAGCATCGGCTCGGCCGCGATGGCCAGCATCGTCACCGCGCGGCTGGCGTCGTCCGGGCTGCCGCCGGAGTCCGGCTACACCACCGGGTTCACCGTCATGACCGGCGCGCTGGTACTGGCCGCGGTGGCCGGGCTGCTGATCCCGGCCGCCCGGCGGCTGCGCCAGCGGGGCGGCGCGGCCGGGCCCGAACAGGCCGAGCTGGCCCTGGCCGGCGAGAGCGAATGACCCCGGCCGTGACCCAGGGCAGCGTGACCCAGGGCGGCGTGACCCAGGGCGGGCGGCGCGATGCCGTCCGCAACTACCACCGCATCCTGGACGCGGCCCGCGACGTGCTCGGCGAGTCGGGCGCCGAGGCCAGCATGGAGGAGATCGCCACCCGGGCCGGCGTGGGCGTCGGCACCGTGTACCGCCGGTTCGCCAGCAAGGATGCCCTCATCGACGAGCTCGTGCGGCTGGTCATGGAGGAGGTGACCGCCGCCGCCGACCTGGCCCTGACCCGGGACGGCGGGCACGGCCTGGAGGAGTTCCTGCGCGCGCTGGGCCAGTCCTTCGCCGGCCACGCGCGCTACGCCAACCTGATGCTCGAGCGGCCGGTCAGCCCGTGCGCCACCGAGCGGCTGCGCGCCTCGGTCAGCGAGCTCACCGCGCGCGCGGTCGCGGCCGGAACGGTGGGCCCCGGTATCACCGCGGCTGACGTCATGGCCCTCATCCGGGCCCTGCGCGGGCTGGTCCAGGCCACGCCGACGCCGACCCAGGAAGCCCCGGAGCTGCCACCCCAGGACTGGCAGCGGTTCCTCGGCATGCACCTGGCGGGGATGCGGGCGGCCCACCCGTTCGGTCCGTCTTGCCTTTAAAGCCCTAATCCCTTGACGAATCTTATGAACGTTCTTTTAATTCCTTTATGGGCCGCATCGCCGGGGTCACCGCCGCCGAGACCAGGGAGCGGCTGCTCCGCGCGGCCGCCGACGTGTTCGCCGAGCGCGGCTACGACGGCACCCGGGTGGCCGACATCGCCGCCGCGGCCGGGGTGAGCAACGGCGCGCTGTACGCACACTTCGGCTCGAAGGCAGACCTGCTGGTCGCCGCGCTGCGGACACACGGGCGGCACCTGCTCGGCCAGCTGTTCGCGGCGGATCCCGACCGGCCGGTGGTCGACCTGCTGCTGACCGTGGGCCGGTCGCTGCCGCGGTGCCGTGACGCCCTCATCGTCGAGGCGCTGGTGGCGGCGCGGCGCGACGAGGACGTGGCCGGGCCGATGCGCGAGTACGTCGGCGAGCGGGCCGACTGGCTGGCCGACCTGGTGGACCTGGCCCAGAGCCGCGGCGAGCTCGACGAGGCGACCTCACCACGGGCCCTGGCCCACTTCTGCCTGCTGCTGGCGATGGGCAGCGCGCTGGTCACGCCGGACCTGCACGAGGTGGGCGAGGACGAGTGGGCCGCGCTGCTGGCCCGGGTGGCGGGGGCGCTGGCCGGCGCCGGTGCTGAGAAGGCTCATACGGGAGGACAACGATGAAGGTGCAGATCGGCCCCGAGCGCTGCCAGGGGCACGGCCGCTGTTATGACCTCGCGCCGGAGCTGTTCGGCGCGGACGAGGAGGGGTACGGGCAGGTCCTCGGCGACGGCCTCGTCCCCCCTGACCTGGAGCGCGCGGCCCGGCTGGCCGCGGCCAACTGCCCGGAGCGCGCTATCGACGTCGAGGAGACCTGACATGACCGTGGACGACCGCTTCGCCTCGCTGGAGCCCATCGGCGAGGAGCCGGAAGGCATCCGCAGCGAGATCATCACCGGCCCGGTCTCCGACTGGGCGACCGACTTCTCGCACCTGGAGCCGGAGTGGGCCGCCGACCCCTACCCGATCCAGGATGACCTGCGGCAGCGCTGCCCGATCGCGCACACCGACCGGTTCGGCGGCGCCTGGCTGCCCACCCGCTTCGAGGACGTGGCGGCGATCGCCTACGACACCGAGCGGTTCTCCTCGCGCGCGATCATCATGGGCAACTTCCGGCCGCCCCGCGACATCGCCCCGATCGGCGGCTCGCCGCCCATCTCCTCCGACCCGCCCTTCCACCAGCACGCGCGCAAGCTGCTGATGGGGGCGTTCACCAAGACCGCCATCACCCGCCAGGAGCCGGCCACCCGGGCGTTCTGCCACGAGCTCATCGACAAGCTCGAGGGACAGGACGTGGTCGACGCGGCCGCCGAGTACGCGCAGCACATCCCGATGCGGGTCATCGCCGACATGCTCGGCTTCCCGCCGGAGGACGGGCCGCAGTTCGCCGAGTTCGTCGAGGACCTGCTGGAGGGGATCAACCTGCCCCCCGAGGACCGCATCACGCGGATGGAGCGGCTGTTCCAGTACCTGCTCGATCAAGTCAACGACCATCTAGACAATCCGCGCGACGACATCACCAGCTACCTGCTCGGCGCCGAGATCTTGGGGACGAAGCTGACGGCGGACCACGTCACCGGGGCGATGGCCCTGCTGCTGATCGCCGGCATCGACACCACCTGGAGCGCGATCGGGTCGTCGCTGTGGCACCTGGCCAGCCACCCGGCCGACCGGCGGCGGCTGCTGGACGAGCCCGCGCTGCTGCCGGTGGCGATGGAGGAGTTCCTCCGCGCCTACGCCCCGGTGACCATGGCCCGGCTGGTCAAGGAGGACATGACCTGGCACGGCGCGGAGATGAAGGCCGACGACTGGATCCTGCTGTCGTTCCCGGCCGCCAACCGCGACCCGGCGCAGTTCGACCGGGCCGGCGAGGTCGTCATCGACCGCCAGGTCAACCGGCACGCGGCCTTCGGCCTCGGCATCCACCGCTGCCTGGGCTCGCACCTGGCACGGATGGAGCTGCGGGTCGCGCTGGATGTCTGGCTGGAGCGGATCGGCGAGTTTACCCTGGCCGACCCGGCCGCGGTGCGCTGGTCGACCGGCCAGATCCGCGGTCCGCGCGCGCTCCCGCTCAAGATCAAAAAGATCAACTAGGGACCGAACGGGCTCCGTCCCCCGCCCACGACCACCGGCTTCGGCTCGCGAGGCCGGCCTTACCGCTCGGCCTGGACGGTGACGCCCGGCAGGGCGTCCGCGACCCTGGCCGCCAGCGCCGGGGCGTCGCCGGCGCTCGTCCGCAGGCTCACGTGCAGCTCGGCGCCCCGCGGGGCTCTGTCCTGGGCCTCGCGGACGGCCTGGTCGTGCCGGTCGGACGAGGTGATGTGGAGGTAGACCGCGGTGGCCGGGCCGACCGTGCCGAGGCCGTAGCGGCCGGTCATCTCGTCGACGGTGATCTGCCCGGGGGCGGTCTGGCTGGCCGCGGCGGCCGAGCCGTAGGTCAGCACGGTGTGCGGGAAGGCGGGGGCCAGGATCCGGGTGCAGGTGCCCGCGGCGCCCATGGCCATGGCGATGACCGGCGTGGTGGCATCGGCCAGCAGCGCGAGCACCGGGAGCACGTCCGCGGGCGCGCGGGCCGTGCCGACCAGTTTCACCACGTCACAGCGGTCGCGCAGGGCTAGGTAAGTGCCGGGCAGGTCGGCGGGCATCGTGTCGTACCAGTGCTGCGAGGCGATGACCCGGGTGGGCGAGCCGTCCCCGGCGGCCACCTGGTCCAGGCTGTCCAGCTCGACGTCGATGTAGGCGGCGCCCGCTTCGCAGGCGGCGCGCAGGACGGCCAGCCGTTCAGGTTCCGGGCCGGCGAAGCCGCCGCGCTCGCGTTCCGGACGGCAGGTCAGGACCAGCGGCACCGGGGAGCCGGTCACCAGCTTCTCGACGTCGAAGCTGCCCATCAGGTCGAGGCGGACCTCGGCCAGGCCGATCCGGGGAGCGAGCCGCTGCAGCTCGGCCAGGCAGCTGGACGTGTCCGGCGGGGCCAGCGAGGCCGCTACCTTGTTGCCGCTGGTCATGGAGGAGCCTCCTTTATCCGAGTTATCCGAGGGCCAGGTCGCGCAGCGCGCCTTCCAGCGTGGCGGTGTCGGCGGTGACGCCGCCCTCGGGCCGGCCGAGCTCGTTCAGCACCACGAACCGGACTCCGCGCCGGTACTTCTTGTCCCGCATCCAGGCCTGTTCCATGGCCGCCAGCCGGAACTCGCCCTGGACGGGCAGGCCCAGCCCGGTGAGCAGCCGCCGGTGCTCGCCCACCACCGACGCGGGGATGCGACCCTGGCGGAAGGCCAGGTGAGCGGCGGCCATGAGGCCCAGCGCGACCGCCTCGCCCTGGTCCTCGGCGGCCGGACCGCGGATCAGCTCGATCGCGTGGGCGAAGGTGTGGCCATAGTTCAGGACCACCCGGTCGCCCTGCTCCCGCTCGTCCCGGCTGACGATGTCGGCCTTGATCTCGATGCTGCGCGTGGTGGCCCGCTGGACCGCGGCCGGGTCGCGCTTTATCAGCGGCTCGAGCGCCCCGGTCAGGTGGCTGAGCAGGTCCGAGGGGCTGATCAGGGCGTGCTTGGCGATCTCGGCGAGGCCGGCCCGGAACCCCCGCTCGGCGTTGTCGCAGGCCACCTCGATGTCACTGATGACCACGACCGGCTGGTGGATGGTCCCGACCAGGTTGCGGCCGCGGCCGAGGTTGATCGCGTTCTTGCCGCCGACGGCGGAGTCGGCCTGCGCGGCCAGCGTGGTGGGGACCAGGCCGAGCTTCATGCCGCGGTTGAACGTGGCCGCGGCGAAGCCGGCCAGGTCGCAGATGGCTTCACCGCCGACCGCCATCACGAGGTCGTCCTTGTGCAAGGCATGGTCGGCGAGCACGTCGGCCACCCGCTCGACGGCACCGAACGTCTTGGCCGCCTGGGTATCGGGCAGAGCGAACCGGTGCGCCGGGATGCCCGCCCCGGCCAGCTGGTCCGCGATCAGGGCGGCGGTGGGCGCGTCGTCGCCCGCCTCGACGATCAGGGCCCGCTCCACCTCGGGCAGCGGCGGCAGCAGGCGGCCCGCGTGGCCGGTCAGGCCCGGCCCGATATGGGCGTAGTAGGTTCCGCCGACTGGGGTCACCAGCACGCTGGAGCTGCCGGGCGGAGTCTCGGGCAGCCGGTTGAGCCCGGCCAGCACCTCCATGGCGATGCCGTCCGGCCGCCGTCCGTCGGTATCCACGGTCAGGACGGACAGGTCCTCGTAGACGGGCAGCCGTCGCTTGTACACCTCGTCCAGGTCGGGCCGGCCCAGCATGGGCCGGAACTCGTCGGTCTGCACCCGGGACATGGCCTCGCCGTAGCTGACCCGCAGGTACACCACCCGGGCGTTGCGCAGCACGGCCCGGCTCCGCAGGTCCTCCACCGCGCCGCCGCCCAGCGCGATCACCGCCTCGGGCCCGCGGACCAGGCCAGCCACCGTGTCGTGCTCGAGCTGACGGAACCAGGGCTCGCCCTCGGTGCCGAAGATGTCCCTGATGGCGCGCCCGTCGCGCTGTTCGATCAGCACGTCGCTGTCCACGAACGGCAGGCCGAGCCGCTCGGCCATGATGTGCCCCACCGTGGTCTTGCCGGCGCCCATGAAGCCGACGAGCACCACCACCATCAGCCTGTCTCCTTCACCCCGCGCCTGCGAGGGATGCTACCCGTCCCGGTGCCCGCTCAGGGCACGGCCCGGATCCGCGAGGGCCAATTCCGTTGCGCGGCTACAAGGTGTTGCCTAGCTGCTGCATCCCACTGCCGCTACCGCCGGGGAACATCCACTTGCTGCTGAGGATGGACTTCTCGTTCCCCTCCCCGTCGCGGATCGTCGCGGCGCTGCTGCCGAAGCTGTTCCCGTTCGAGAGCATGAAATTCCTTCTGATCGATAGTGAGTTCTAATAACTACTATCATCAGGAGCACCAGGATTGCCAGAGGCACGCCACCCGGGATGCGCCGCCCGGGATCAGGCCGGGGCGGGCTAGCTCAGCCCGGGGAGGTCAGGTAGGCGACGATCATGTCGCCGACCATGGTGCGGTACTGGTCGCGGCGGGCCGGGTCGAGCATGTCGAGGCCGAAGATGGCGCCGAAGGTGTGCCGGTTCGACACCCGGAAGAAGCAGTACGCGCTGATCAGCATGTGCACGTCGATGGGGTCCACGGTCCGCAGGAACACGCCGCTGGCGCGGCCGCGCTCCAGGATCCGCGCCAGCACGGAGACGGCGGGCGTGTTCAGCTCGCTCAGCGCCCGGGACTTGGCGATGAACTCGGCCCGGTGGATGTTCTCGATCGCGACCAGGCTGATGAAGTCGGGATGCGACTCATGGTGGTCGAAGGTCACCTCGGCCAGCCGGCGGATGGCGGCCACGGGCTCCAGGTGCTCGACGTCCAGCTGCCGTTCGGCGTCGCGGGCGGTGGAGTAGGCCTGCTCCAGCGCCGCGATGTAGAGCTGCTCCTTGCCGCCGAAGTAGTAGTAGATCATCCGCTTGGTGGTCCGGGTCCGGGCCGCGATCTCGTCGACCCGCGCCCCGGAGTAGCCGTTCCTGGCGAACTCCCTGATGGCGACGTCGAGGATCTCCTGCCGGGTCCGCTCCTTGTCGCGCTGCCGTTCCGGAGCCGCCGCGGGCCGGGAGGTCTGGGTCATCGCCGTCCTTTCCCCGGGATCCGGGAATCCCTGGATTCATCATGTCAAGGCTTGCATCCCCGGTTCTCTTCCGTCGAGAACCGGACGGCTTTTGCGTCAAACCGGTAACGGCACCTTTACAACCACCCGTCCGTCGCGTACGAATAATGAACTAACAGGTTAGTACGTATCAGGACGGGCGGGGCAGGCCAGCGGCAGTGCGAAGGGCAGCGCCCGGAAGGAGCTGACAAGGTGCGCGCGGTTGTCCTCGAGACCGAACCCCGGGCGCTCCGGCTGGTCAGCGACTGGCCCGAGCCGGAACCGGGACCGGGCGAGGTGCTGATCCAGGTGCGCGGGGTCGGCATCTGCGGGTCCGACCTGGCGCTGCACGCGGGACGGCGGCAGCCGCCGTCCTTCCCGTGGGTGGTCGGCCACGAGACGTTCGGCGAGATCACGGCGGCCGGCCCCGGCGTCGACGGCGGCCGGGCCGGCCAGCGCGTCGTCGTCGAGCCGAACATCTCGTGCGGCACCTGCCCGGCCTGCCGGAGCGGCCGCACCTCCGCCTGCCCGCACCGCCGGGTCCTCGGCTTCAGCGTGCCCGGCACGCTGGCCGAGCGGATCGTGGTGCCGGCCGATTTCGCCTGGCCGGTGCCGCCGGACTGGGGCGACGGCGACGCGGTGTGCGCCGAGCCGCTGACCGTGGCGCTCGCCGCCGTCCGGCGGGCCATGACCTTCAAGGCCGATACCGCGCGCTGCCTGGTCATCGGGGCCGGCTCGCAGGGCACGCTGACCTGCGTCGCGCTGGCCGCGTGCGGGATCACCCCGGCGGTGCTGGATCCGCAGCCGGGACGGCGGGCCCTGGCCGCCGAGCTCGGCGCGCGTCCGGCCGGGCCGGACGAGTCAGGGTTCGGGCTGGTCTTCGAGACCTCGGGCGCGCCGGAGGCGCTGACCGAGGCGGTGGACCGGACGGCGCGCGGTGGCCTGATCGTGCTGATGGGCCTGAACAGCCAGCCCGTCCCGTTGGCCACCCAGCGCATCGTGCAGCGGCAGCTGACACTGATGGGGTCGCTGATCTACGACCACCCGGGCGACTTCGCCGCGGTGACCGGCGAACCCAACCGGGCGCCGGGGCGGGTGCTGCAGGCCTGCTACCCGATGGCGGAGACCGAGGCGGCCTTCCGGGCCGCCGCCACGGTCCCCGGCAAGACCTGGATCCGCGTCGGGGCGGACACATGAGCACGGCGGCCGGGGCGCTGGCCGCGCAGCTGGAGTCCTACGGGGTGCGGTACGTGTTCGGCACCTGCGGGCACACGAACATCGCGCTGCTCGACGCGCTCAGCCGCAGCCCGATCCGGTTCGTCATCGCCCGGCACGAGCAGGCGGCGGCGCATGCCGCCGACGGGTACGCCCGGATGTCCGGCCAGCCGGGCGTGCTGCTGCTGCACGTCGGGCCGGGCATGATGAACGCGGTCACCGGCGTGGCCACTGCCGCCCTCGACTCGGTCCCGCTGGTCGCCTTCTGCGGCGACGTGCCCTCCTACTACGCGGGCCGGCATCCGCACCAGGAAGTCAACCTGCACGCCGACGCCGACCAGGCCGCCATCTACCGGCCGTTCACCAAACGCGCCTGGCATGTCCACCGGGCCGAGGACCTGCCCCGGTTCACCGAGCGCGCGTTCTGGACCGCGACCTCCGGCCGGCCGGGCGCGGTGCTGGTCAACGTGCCGATGGACGTCTTCTCCCGGCCCGCGGCCGCGACCCCGGATTACCCGTTGCCCGCGGACACCGGGCGGCCCGGCCTGCCCGCCGACGTCGCGGACCGGATCGCCGCCCGGCTGACCGCGGCGCGGCGTCCGCTGATCTACATCGGCGGCGGCCTGCGCGACCCGGCCGCCCGGCGGGCGCTGACCACCCTGGCCGAGCACCTGGACATCCCGGTGGCGCACTCGCTGATGGCCAAGGGCGCCGTCCCCGATGACCACCCGCTGCTGCTCGGCATGACCGGGTTCTGGGGGCTGGAGCTGGCCAACGCCTACGCCCGCGAGGCCGACGTGGTGCTGGCCCTGGGCACCCGGTTCGCCGAAACCGACGCCAGCTCCTGGCACCCGGAGTTCACCTGGCGGTTCCCGCCGTCGAAGCTGATCCAGATCGACATCGACCCGGCCGAGATCGGGCGCAGCTACCCGGTCGAGATCGGCGCCGTGGCGGACACCGCGCTGGCCGTCGCGGGCATCGGCGAGGCGGTAGCGCGGGCTCGTTCGGTCCGGATTTCCCGGGGTGACCTGCGGGAACGGGTCCGTGCGGCGCGGGCCGGAGCCTTCGCCGCCGCCCGGTCCGGCAGCGACGCCTTCCCGCTGCGCCCGCAGCGGATCCTGGCCGACCTGCGGGACGCGCTGCCGGCCAGCGCGGTGCTGGTCACCGACGTCGGATGGAACAAGAACGGCGTCGCCCAGGGCTACCAGCTGCCCGCCGCGGGCCGGTTCATCACGCCGGGCGGGGCATCCACGATGGGCTTCGGGCCGGCCGCCGCCGTCGGGGTCCAGCTCCATGATCCCGAACGGGTGGTGGTGGCCCTGGTCGGTGACGGCGGCATGAGCGCCCAGTGGCCGGCCCTCCCGATGGCCGTCGAGCAAGGCCTGCCGGTGATCTTCGTGGTGATGAACAACCGTGCCCACGGCACCATCGCCGACCTCGAGACGGCCAGCTTCGGCAGCGGCTACGGCTGCGAGTTCCGCGACCCGCGGGGCCGGCCGTATAGCCCGGACTTCGCCGCCCTGGCGCGGGCGTGCGGCGCCGACGGCTACCTCATCACCGCCCCGGACGATCTCCGGGCGGCGCTCCGTCAGGCGGTCGGGCGGCGACGCCCGGCCGTACTCGACGTGCCGATGGTCAACGAACCGGTGCCGGCGCCCGGGCACTGGAACATCACCGACGTCTACCAGGGCGTCTTCGAGTACTCCCCCACTCCATCCGGAGGCTGAACCATGTCCAGATACCGCTTGGGTTTGGCGGCGATCTGCTTCGCCGCGGTGGGCCTGGCCGCCGCGGCGTGCAGCGCGCCGGGAAGTTCGTCATCGTCGGCTGCGGGGGGCAGCAGCAGCGGATCGGGGTCAGGCCCGATCAAGATCGCCGTGGTGGACGCGCAGAGCGGGTCCTCCAGCGACCTCGGCCAGTTCGAGTACCGCGGCGTCAAACTGGCCGTCGGCCAGGCCAACGCGTCCGGCGGGGTAGACGGCCGGAAGATCACCCTGGCCTTGTTCGACGACCAGGGCGACCCCACCGTCGGCACCGAACTGGCCCGCAAGATCGCCAGCCAGGGCGACGTCGCCCTGCTCGGTACCGCGGAGAGCGCGGTCACGCTGGCCATGGCGCCCATCCTCCAGTCCGAGCACATTCCCAACATCACCTCAGGCCAGTCGACCAAGCTGCTCGACCTGAACAGCCCGTACCTGTTCCTGAACGGGCCGACCGGGCTGACCTACGACTCCACCCTGGCCAAGTACCTGGTGCAGAAGAAGGGCGATAAGAAGATCGCCCTGCTGACCAACAACGACTCCTACGGAGCCGGCGAGCACGACGCGTTCCTGTCCGCGCTGAGGACCCTGGGCGTCACCCCGGTGGCGGACAAGGTGGTGCCGCAGGACCAGACCAACATGACGCCCGCGCTCAGCGCCATCCGCGGCGAGAACCCGCAGGTCCTGTTCATCGGGGCGGAGGAGGCCCAGTCGGGGCTCACGGTCAAGCAGGCCCGGGCGCTCGGCCTGAACGCGGTCATCGCCGAGGGCGCGCCGGCCGGCACGCCGCTGTACCTGTCCACGGCGGGCGCGAGCAACGCCGACGGCACCATCGTCAGCTCGCCCTACCTGGGCAACGACGTCAGCGCTGCCTCTCGTAAGTTCGCCTCCGCTTACACCGAGGCCTACGGCAGCGCGCCGGAACTGCACGGGGCCAAGGCCTACGACGGCGCCCGGGTGATGATCGCCGCCCTCAAGGCCTGCCACGCCTGCACCGGGCTGGCGCTGGCCAGCGCGATCCGGGCGGTGCACTACGACGGGCTGCTCGGGTCGTTCGCCTACGACAAGCAGGGCGTCGGGATCTTCGCCACTTCCATCGGGATCATCAGGAACGGGAAGATTGAACCAGTTAGTTAATTAGCCGGGTCACCGCCGTCGGTCGGGGAGGCCGCGTGCAGTCCTTCTTCCAGACGCTGGTCAGCGGGCTGAGCTTCGGCGCGGTCTACGCCCTGGTCGCGCTGGGCTTCTCGCTGGTCTACCGGACCATGGGCCTGGTCAACTTCGCGCACGGCGCGGTGCTGATGATCGGCGCGTACGTGGCCTCCACCTTCACCCTGTCGGCCCGGCTGCCGTTCGCGGCGGCCGGGCCGGCCGCGATGGCGGTCACCGGCGTGGTCGGGCTGGTGATCGAGCGGGTGCTGCGCCCGCTGGAGAACAAGGATTTCGACCTGATGCTGATCGGCACGATCGGGGCGGGTACCGTGCTGGAGGCGGCCGCCATCTTGATCTGGACCTCGGCCGGGCGGGGCGTCCCGTCCCCGGTCAGGACCGCCCCGCTGATCGTCGGCGGCGTCCGGATCCCGCCGTACGACCTGCTGGTGATCGGGATCACCGCGGTCGCCGTGGTCACGCTGGCCCTGTTCCTGCAGCGCACCAAGCCGGGCGCCGCCATGCAGGCGGTGGCCATGGACCACGAGGCGGCCACCGCGGCCGGGATCCACGTGGGCCGCAGCAACGCCATCGCGTTCGGCATCGGGGCCGGGCTGGCCGCCCTGGCCGGCGCGCTGGCCGGGCCGATGCTGTACGTCAGCCCCACGATGGGTGATTCCCTCGGCATCCAGGGGTTCGCCTCGGCGGTGCTCGGCGGGTTCGGCAGCATCCCGGGCGCGATCGCCGGCGGGCTCGGCATCGGGGTGATCGGCGCCTTCGCCGCCCAGTCCTTCCAGGGGTACTCCGACCTGGTCACGTTCGTCGTGTTCACGGTGCTGGTGATGATCCGGCCGACCGGGATCTTCGGGGAGAAGACGGTGAACCGGGCATGAGCGGCCGGTTCGCTGCGCCGCGGTGGCTCAGTTCACCCGGGCGGCTGCGCTGGCCGGGGCTGGCGCTGCTCGCGGTGCTCCTGTGGCTGCTGCCCTACCGGCTGGACGTGTACTGGATCAGCGTGGCGGACACCGCGCTGCTGTTCGCCCTGCTGGCCATCGGCCTGGGCCTGGTCATGGGCATCGCCGGACAGGTCAACCTGGCCCAGATCGCGTTCTTCGGGGTCGGCGCGTACGTAACCGCGATCCTGACCACGCATGACGGGTACGGCTTCTGGGTGGCCGGGCTGCTGGCCATGGCGGCCACGGTCCTGACCGGCCTGGTCGTCGGCGCCCCGGCGCTGCGGATCCAGTCGCACTACCTGGGCATCGTCACCCTCGGCCTGGCCGTCGCGTTCGTGGACCTGATCACCAACGCGCCGGTTACCGGGGGCGACTCGGGCATCTCCGGGATCCCGGCGCCGCCGCTGTTCGGCATCGACCTGTCCAGTCAGTACCTGTACTACTACCTGGAACTTGCCGTCCTGGCGGGCGGGCTGGCGTTCGGGCTGTTCGTGGTGCGGACGCCGCTGGGCCGGCGGATGCGGGCAATGCGGGACGACGCGCTGGCCGCCGCGGCCTCGGGAGCCGAGATCGGCGTGCTCCGGATGCTCGCGTTCGTGCTGGCCAGCGTGTACGGCGGCGCGGCCGGGGTGCTCTACGCCGGGCTCATCCACTACGTCGCGCCGGAGACCTTCAGCATCGCCGACATGTTCCTGCTGCTCGCCATGGTCATCATCGGCGGGCGGCAGTCGCTGGCCGGCTGCGTGACCGGGGCCATCGGACTGACCATCGCCCAGCAGGAACTGGTCAACCTGGCGGCCCGCGCGCAGCTCGGGTACGGCCTGCTGGTCGTGCTGGTGGTGGTGTTCGCGCCGACCGGCCTGGCGGGGGTACCAAGCCGGGTCTCCGGCCGGCTCAGGCGGCGGCACCGGCTGGCCAGCGGGACCGGGCCGCCGATGTCCCTGGAACCCTTCCAGCCGCTCCCGCTGTCTTCCGCCCCGGCGTCCGACGGGGTGCTGCTGGAGGTCTGCGGCCTGGTCAAGCGGTTCCGGGGGGTCACCGCGGTAGACGGCGTCTCCCTGACCGTGCGGCCCGGCGAGATCCTCGGCATCGTCGGACCGAACGGGTCAGGCAAGACCACCCTCTTCAACGTGATCAGCGGTCTCTACCGCCCGAACGGCGGCCGGATCCTGCTGGACGGCCGGATGATCTCGGGGCTGCGGCCCTACCGCATCTCCTGGCTCGGCGTGGCCCGCACGTTTCAGCACCTGCGGCTGTTCCGCGACCTCACCGTGCGGGAGAACCTGCTGGTGACGCTGGACCGGACCCGTACCTGGTGGAGCTGGCGGTATCTCTGCTGGCCGGTTGGGGTGTGGCGGCACGAGCGGGAGCTCCGGCGGCGGGCGGACGGGCTGCTCGGCACGTTCGGCCTCGCCCAGTTCGGCGGCGCGCGGCCGCGATCCCTGTCCTACGGGATCCAGCGCCGGCTGGAACTGGCCCGCGCGATGGCCGCCTCGCCGCGGCTGCTGCTGCTTGACGAGCCGGCCGCCGGCCTGAACGGAGCGGAGCAGCGGCAGCTGGCCGAGATCGTCCGGTCCGTCCGGGACAGCGGGGTCACCGTGGTGATCATCGAACACAACATGAGCCTGGTCATGTCGCTGTGCGAACGGGTCGTGGTACTGGATAGCGGGACCGTGATCGCCGAGGGGGCGCCCGCGGCGGTTTCGCGTCATCCGGTGGTGCTGGCGGCATACCTGGGGAAGTCGGCGGTGCCGCTGTGGACGGAGGCACCATCGTGACCCGGGTCTCCCGGGTCTCCCGGGCCTCCGGGGCGACGCTGACCGTGGAGAACCTCGCGGTGCGGTACGGCGGGGTGTCCGCGGTCAGGTCGGTCAGCTTCAGCGTGGCCCCCGGTCAGTCCGTCGGCCTGATCGGCGCCAACGGCGCTGGCAAGACCTCGACGCTGCGGGCGCTGATGGGCCTGGTGCCGTGCGCCGCCGGCCGGGTCCGGTTCGGCGAGCGCGACCTGGCCAGGGTCCCGGCCCGCGACATGGTACGGCTGGGCATTGGCTACGTGCCCGAAGGCCGCCGCGTCTTCGCCGGCCTCACCGTGGAGAAGAACCTGTTGCTCGGCGCGTACGCGCACCGCTGGGACGCCGCGACACGGCAGACGCTCGGCGAGGTCTACGAGCTGTTTCCCGTGCTGGCGCAGATGCGCGGGCGGCTGGCCGGCGCGCTGTCCGGCGGCCAGCAGCAGATGCTGGCCATCGGCCGGGCGCTGATGGCCAGGCCCGTCCTCCTGCTCCTCGACGAGCCCTCCATGGGACTGTCGCCCAAGCTCGTCGAAGTCATCGGCGAGACCCTGCAGCGGCTGCGGGAAGACGGGCTGAGCCTGCTCCTGGTCGAGCAGAACGCCATGCTGACCTTCGAGGCCACCAGCCAGTGCCTCGTCCTGGAAAACGGCGAGATCGCCTTGACCGGCACGTCCGCCGGGCTACGCGGCAATCCGCGTATCCGGCGCCTCTACCTGGGGTTGTTACCTTGACATCAATGTTCCCGTCTCCTGAGCCGGATACCGGCGCCAGCGTAAGGCCGTCGGTGCGCCGGTCAATCGCCACCATCTCACTCAGCGGATCGCTCGAGGAGAAGCTGGCAGCGGCGGCCGGAGCCGGGTTCGACGGCGTCGAGATCTTCGAAGGCGACCTGATCACCTGCCGCCTTTCCCCGGCCGACGTGCGGCTGCGCGCCGCCGACCTGGGCCTGGCCATCGTGCTGTACCAGCCGTTCCGCGATTTCGAGGCGATGCCGGATGTCCTGTTCCGGCCGAACCTTCGCCGGGCGGAGCGGAAGTTCGAGCTGATGGCCTCGCTTGGCGCCGACATGCTGCTGGTCTGCTCGAACGTCTCCGCCGCGGCCATAGACGATGACGGTCTCGCGGCCGGCCAGCTGTGGCAGCTCGCGGAACGGGCCCGGCCGCACGGCATCCGCATCGCCTATGAGGCGCTGGCCTGGGGCCGCCATGTCAGCAGTTACGAACGGGCCTGGCGGCTGGTCGCTCAGGCTGCTCATCCCCAGCTCGGCCTGTGCCTGGACAGTTTCCACATCCTGTCCCTCGGCCATGACCCGGCCGGGATCCGTCATATCCCGGCTGGGAAGATCTTCTTCCTGCAACTCGCCGACGCCCCGCTGCTGACCATGCAGACTCTGGCGTGGAGCCGGCACCACCGGCGCTTCCCGGGTCAGGGCGACTTCGACATGACCGGCTTCACCGCCGACGTGCTCGGCGCCGGGTACAGCGGCCCCTGGTCGCTGGAGGTCTTCAACGACGTCTTTCGCCAGGCGGACGCCGAGCGCACCGCCGTGGACGGCATGCGGTCGCTGCTTACCCTGGAAGAGTCGCTGGCCGCCCGGGACGCCGCCAGCCCGCGGGGCGCCGATCCGGCGCCGGTCACGCTCGCTCGTCTTCCTGCCCCGGCCGACCTGCCCGGTTACGCCTTCATCGAGCTGGGCGTGGACGGGCTGATGGAGGCAGCCGCCGAGGACCTGCTGCGCGGCATGGGCTTCGCCCGTACCGGACGGCACCTCAGCAAGCCGGTGCAGCGGTGGGAGCAGGGCGGAATCCGTCTCCTGGTGAACCGCACGCGAGCCGATGACGCCAGCCAGCCGCACGGCCTCGCCGCGGTGTCAGCCGTCGCAGTGGAGAGCCGGGATCCCGTCCGATCGGCGCAGCGGGCCCGGGCGCTGCTCGCCCCGGCCATCCCGCGCAACACCGGCCCTGGTGAGGCAGAGCTGCCCGCGGTAACCGCGCCGGACGGCACCGCGTTGTTCTTCTGCCACTCCGACACCGCCGGCGACACCGGCTGGGCCGGCGATTTCGACTCCGCTTCCGGACAGCAGACCGGACCGCCCCTGCTCACCGCCGTCGACCACGTGGCGCTAGCGCAGCCGTTCGACTACTTCGATGAGGCGGTGCTCTTCTACCGGTCGCTGCTGGGCATGCACGACCAGGCCAGCGAGGAGGTCGCCTCGCCGTACGGGCTGGTGCGCAGCCGGGCCGTCCGCAGCGCAGGCGGCGGTGTGCGGCTCGTCCTCAATGTCCCCCTGCTGGGCGGGGGCAGGCTGGCCGAGCCGGCGTCCTATCAGCACGTGGCGTTTTCCTGCCGTGACGTCTTCGCGGCCGCCCGGGCGATGCGGTCAGCCGGGATTCCTACGCTGCCGATACCAGCCAATTACTACGACGACCTCATCGCGCGTTTTGACCTCGCGGCCAGCCTGGCCGACCAGTTGCGGGAGTTCGGGATACTTTACGACCGCGACCCGCGGGACGGAGAGTTCTTCCACTTCTACACCGTGACGATCGGACGGCGGCTGTTCTTCGAGATCGTCCAGCGCACCGGCGGATACGACGGATTCGGCGCGTTCAATACCCCGGTCCGGATGGCGGCGCAACTGCATCAGATGGCCCTGGGAGCATTTCAGCCGGGCTGAGCCGGCGCGGGTGATCTCGTCAGGCGATGCGCACGAACCGGTCGGCGGGCACGCCCGCGGCGGGTGCACCGACACGCCCGCCGCCACGGTAACGTCGCCCGCGACCAGAATCGACCGAACCGGACGCTGCCCGCACCTGCAGATGCCGGATATCGTCCGGATTGGTCAGCCATTCCTCGCGCGAGATCCGGTGCGCGTCCGGGCCGGTCCAGTACGCGAGTTCCTTACTGCACCGCGTACACCGCGTACCGGCCGGCCGACGTACTGCGCACCAGGGCAGCCCCGGTCATGGGCGCCGCGAGTTCATGCGCCGGGACCTTCCCGGTCGGCGGTGATCAGGCTCTCATCGCCGCGCCGGGACGTCCGGGCCGCCGGCTGGCCGAGTCCGGCCGTGCTGACACGGTAGGTTTCCCGCCCGGTCAGCACGGCGGTGATGTTGACGAGGCACAGTGCCGCGCAGATGAGCCCGGCGCCCACCCAGGCATCCAGGCCGGAGCCAGCCCACGCGGAGATGATGGTCGGGACGAAGCCCGCGAAGGCGAAGCCGAGCTGAGTGCCGAGAGCGGTGCCGCTCAGCCGCACGCTGGCCGGGAACATCTCGCCGTAGAACGACGGCCAGACCGCGCTGGTGGCCGTGTACACCAGGCCGAACATGACGATGCCGGCCAGGAATATCAACGGATAGCTCCCGGTCCGGATGGCCCACAGGAACGCGAACGTCATCACGGCGGATCCGGCCGCGCCCGCGGCGAATACCGGCTTGCGGCCTATCCGGTCGGACAGCCGGGCCCACAGCGGGATCGCGCCCAGCGCGACGACGTTGGCCAGGACGCCGACCCACAGGATCGGCGTCTTTTTCAGGCCGACGGTGTTCACCGCGTAGGACAGCGCCCATACCGTGAATATCGTGCTCGGGGTGGCGATGACCGCCGCCAGGGCGACCCGGAGCACCTTCCGCCAGTGCCACCGGAGCAATTCGCCGATCGGCAGCCGCACCACCTGGTCCGCCGCGACTTCCCGCTTGAACACCGGAGTCTCGTCCAGCGTGCGGCGGATGAGGATCCCGACCACGGTCACGATGGCACTGAGCCAGAACACGATGCGCCATCCCCAGGTCTCCAGCGAGTGCTCGGGGAGGGCGGCGATCGGGATGAAGATGGCGGTGGCGATGGCCTGGCCGGCCTGGGTGCCGCCGAGGGTGAAGCTGGTGAAGAACGCCCGGCGGCGTTCCGGCGCGTGCTCGAGGGTCAGCGAGTTCGCGCCCGCCTGCTCGCCGCCGGCGAAGAAACCCTGCAGCAGCCGCAGGCAGACCAGCAGGACCGGCGCCGCCAGCCCGATCGCGTGATACGACGGCAGGCAGCCGACCAGGAAGGTCGCCGTGCCCATCGCGATCACGGTGGTCAGCAGTACCTTCCGCCTGCCGTGCCGGTCTCCCAGATGGCCGAGCACGATAGCCCCGATCGGCCGGGCCGCGTAGCCCACCCCGAAGGTCGCCAGCGAGGCCAGCGTTCCCGCCGTCGGGTCCTGGCTGGAGAAGAACACCTTCCCGAAGACCAGGGCGGCCGCCGTGCCGTAGATGAAGAAGTCGTAGTACTCCAGGGCGCTTCCGATCCAGGCCGCGCGGGCCGCGGCCCGCGGCGTGCCCTGGCCGTGCGCAGGTGACACAGCGGCTGAGTCCGGCATGCGTCCTCCTCGGGGATGGCCGTCAGGTGCTGACGGCTGGGCCACTTCCCCCGCCTTGCCAAATTATGTACTAACAGGTGAGTACATTAAGGTTGTAAGCGTTCCGGCCGGCATGTCAAACCCCACGCTGGATCAGGCCGATGCGGGCCGGACCCCGATGGGGCGCAGACACCACCAGCCCGGCGGCGGCACTGGCGGGCACCCGGCGCCGCCCCGTCGAGCCACGTCCGGTCATCGAGGCGGAGATCGGGCTTCCCGCTGTGCCCGGCCTAACACAGGCCTCCGGCGACTCACCATTCCCGCGCGCACCAGGCCGACGCCCGCAAGTTTCATGATCAACTTATCGTGTCCGGTTACCACCCATTTTCCGGGGGGTAAATCGACACGATGATGGCGTGCCGTGGAGGGAGCGCACCAGCAGTCACACCTGCCCCGCAGATGAAGCCAGCGAATGATCGGGGACCGATCATGGACGGGAATGAGGCCAGAGATAAGCATGATGTCAAATTGACGGCAGCCCGCCCTGGCATGACACCAGAGGAAGGGGAATTTCATGATCGCGAAGAGTTTTATATCAGGAAACGTAGTCAACCCTTCGCGATCATGGAAAGCGCGGCCTTTAGTAGCTGGCTAGGGCGCGGATCGCGGTGACCACTTTCTCGGTGGTGGGGATGACTTCTTGTTCCAGGGCGTCGGCGAAGGGGAGCGGGACGCAGGCGGCCGCGACCCGGCGGATCGGGGCGTCCAGGGACTCGAAGCCCTCGTCGGCGACGATGGAGGCGACCGTGCCACCCCAGCCGCCCTGGTAGGGGTTCTCCTCCACGATGATCAGCCGCGAGGTGCGCTGGACCGAGGACAGCACGGTCGCCATGTCCAGCGGGATCAGCGAGCGCAAGTCGATGACCTCCGCGGAGATACCGTCCGCGGACACCTGCTCGGCGGCGGCCAGGGCCAGCGGCACCGTGGAGGCCAGCGCCACCAGGGTGACATCGGAGCCGGAACGAGCCACCGATGCCCGGCCGAGCTCGACCACGTGATCCAACGGAGCAGGTGCGCCCTTACTAGCGAACAGGCCCTTGTGCTCGAAGAACACCACCGGGTCGTCACTGCGGATGGCGGCGGCCATCATGCCCACCACGTCAGCCGGATTGGACGGGGCAGCGATCTTGAGGCCGGGGACGGTCAGCGCCCAGTTTTCCACCGCCTGGGAATGCTGCGCGCCGAACCCGAGGCCGCCGCCGTTGGCGGTCCGCACCACCAGCGGGACGGTGACCTGGCCGCCGGTCATGTACCGGACCTTGGGGATCTCGTTGGCCAGGTAATCCCAGCAGCAGGCGAAGAAGTCGGAGAACATGATCTCCGCCACCGGCCGCATGCCGGTCATCGCGGCGCCCATGGCGGCGCCCAGGATGGCCTGCTCGGAGATCGGGGTGTCCCACACCCGCGCGGCCCCGAACTCCTCGAACAGGCCCGCGGCCGTCTTGAACACCCCGCCCGCGGCGCCGATGTCCTCTCCGAGGCACACGACCGAAGGGTCGCGGCGCATCTCCCGGGCGATGCCCTCGGACACCGCCTCCCGGTAGGTGGTCAGGTCCGCCATGCCGAGCCTCCGTCCGCCCACACGTCCGTGAATGCCTCGCCGGGATCGGGCGGCGGCGCCGCCTTGGCCTCGGCTATCGCCGCCGCCACCAGGGCACTCGCCCGGGAAGCGGCCGCGGCCACCGACTCCGGCGAAACCCCGGCCGCCAAAAGCCGCTGCCGCGCCAGTTCCAGCGGGTCCCGCGCCATCCACGCCGCGACCTCCTCGGCCGGGCGGTACTTGGCCGGGTCGGTGCGGCTGTGCCCGAAGTGCCGGTAGGTGAGCGCCTCGATCAGCGCAGGCCCGCCGCCGGAACGCGCCCGCGCGGCCGCCCGCGACACCACCTCGGCCACGGCTACGACGTCGTTGCCGTCCACCGTGGCGGCGGTCAGCCCGTAGGCCGAGGCCCGGTCCGCGGCCGGGCTGGCCACCGCGGTCACCTGCCCGATCGGGGTGTACTCCATGTACAGGTTGTTCTCGCAGATGAACAGGACCGGCAGCGACCACACCGCGGCCAGGTTGAGCGCCTCGTGGAAGGCGCCGATGTTGGTGGCGCCGTCGCCGAAGAAAGCCACCGCGACCTCGCCGCTGCCGCGCAGCTGGGCGGACCAGGCCGCGCCGGCCGCCATCGGCAGGTGCGCGCCGACAATCGCGTACGAGCCCAGCATCCCGGCCGAGGCCTTGGTCAGGTGCATCGAGCCGCCCTTGGCCTGGCAGCTGCCGGTGCTCCGGCTCATCAGCTCGGCCAGGCACTCGGCCGGGGACGC
>JAICWX010000394.1 GCA_025934635.1 Streptosporangiaceae bacterium
CTGACCGCGTACATGCGCGAGCTGGCCGGCGAGACGGCCGCCTACATGCGGCCGAACTTCTTCACCAACACCCCGGACATCCTGAACGAGTACCTGCAGCACGGCGGGGAGCCCGCGTTCAGGATCCGGGCCGTGCTGGCCGCCATGCTGTCGCCGACCTGGGGTATCTACTCCGGGTACGAACTGGGCGAGAACGTGCCGATCAGGCCGGGCAGCGAGGAGTACATGGATTCGGAGAAATACCAGTACCGGCCGCGCGACTGGGAGGCCGCCGCGCGGGACGGCCTGGGCATCTCCGGCTACATCACCGAGCTGAACCGCATCCGGCGCAACCACCCCGCCCTGCACCGGCTGCGCAATTTGCGTTTTCACGGTGCCGACCAGCCCGGCATCATGTGCTTTTCCAAGCGCGTGGATACTGTCCCTGCGGCCGGCCGGAGCGATACCGTTCTCGTGGTCGCGAACCTCGACCCTTACCAGACCAGGGAAGCCACGGTCTGGCTCGATATGCCCGCGCTTGGCGTGGACCGCGAGTTCATCGTGACGGACGAGCTAACAGGCGAGTCCTACCGGTGGGGGCAAGCCAATTACGTGCGCCTGGACCCGGCGACGCGACCTGCCCACATTTTCAGCATTACACCCACAGTGTTACCTCGACATCGGCCTGCCGTGCCTGATACGCACGAATCAGTACGAACCAGTAAGACCAGGAGATCTTGCCGTGACCGAGCATCACGAGGCGATAGCTGACAATTTCGCCGCAGACCAGCCCCGCGACCCTGAGTGGTACAAGCGCGCGGTCTTCTATGAGGTGCTCGTCCGGGGCTTCCAGGATTCGGACGGCAATGGCACCGGCGACCTGCGCGGGCTGACTTCCCGGCTGGACTACCTGGAATGGCTCGGTATCGACTGCATCTGGCTGCTGCCCATTTACAGTTCCCCGCTGCGCGACGGCGGCTACGACATCGCCGACTTCATGGCGGTGCTGCCCGATTACGGGAACATCGGCGACTTCGTCACGCTGGTCGACGAGGCCCACAAGCGGGGCATCCGGGTCATCGCCGACCTGGTCATGAACCACACCTCCGACCAGCATCCGTGGTTCCAGGCGTCACGGTCGGATCCCGACGGGCCGTTCGGGGACTTCTACGTGTGGTCCGACGCCGACGACCAGTACCCCGAGGCACGGATCATCTTCGTCGACACCGAGCAGTCCAACTGGACCTACGACCCGGTCCGCGGCCAGTACTTCTGGCACCGGTTCTTCTCCCACCAGCCGGACCTGAACTTCGAGAACCCCAGGGTCCAGGACGCCATGATCGAGGTCCTGCGGTTCTGGCTGGACCTGGGCATCGACGGCTTCCGGCTGGACGCCGTGCCCTACCTGTACGAGCGGGAGGGCACGAACTGCGAGAACCTGAAGGAGACGCACGAGTACCTGAAGCGGATCCGGTCCGAGATCGACAAGCTGTACCCGGACAAGGTGCTGCTGGCCGAGGCGAACCAGTGGCCGGCCGACGTGGTGGACTACTTCGGCGACGCCGAGGTCGGCGGCGACGAGTGCCACATGGCGTTCCACTTCCCGCTGATGCCGCGCATCTACATGGCGGTGCGCCGGGAGCAGCGCTACCCGATCTCGGAGATCCTGGCCCAGACGCCCGCCATCCCGGCCGGCTGCCAGTGGGGCATCTTCCTGCGCAACCACGATGAGCTGACGCTGGAGATGGTCACCGACGACGAGCGTGACTACATGTACTCCGAGTACGCCAAGGATCCCCGGATGAAGGCCAACATCGGGATCAGGCGGCGGCTGGCCCCGCTGCTGGAGAACGACAAGAACCAGCTCGAGCTGTTCACCGCGCTGCTGCTGTCGCTGCCCGGCTCGCCGGTGCTGTACTACGGCGACGAGATCGGCATGGGCGACAACATCTGGCTGGGTGACCGGGACGGCGTCCGCACCCCGATGCAGTGGACGCCGGACCGCAACGGCGGCTTCTCCCAGATCGACCCGCAGCGGCTGTACCTGCCGCCGATCCAGGACGCGATCTACGGCTACCAGGCGCTCAACGTGGAGGCGCAGCAGCGCAACTCCGGCTCGCTGCTGCAGTGGACCCGCCGGATGATCGAGATCCGCAAGCGGCACCCGGTCTTCGGCACCGGCGTCTACGAGGAGCTGACCTCGTCCAACCCGAGCGTGCTGGCCTACGTCCGGCTGCCCGACGCGCAGTTCGACGGCGACTCGGACGGCTCGGACCGGATCTTGTGCGTGAACAACCTGTCCCGGTTCCCGCAGCCGGTCGAGCTGGACCTGCGCCGGTTCATGGGCGTCACGCCGGTCGAGTGCATGGGCGGCGTGGTCTTTCCCCGGATCGGCGAGCTCAGCTACCTGCTGACGCTGCCCGGGCACGGGTTCTACTGGTTCCAGCTGCCGGCGGCCAAGGACGAGGGCGGCGGGCAGGCGGCCGCCATCACCGCGGGGGGCGATGGCCGGGCGGACGGTGGCGAGCAGCGGTCGGGGATGGGCGAGCACCTGCCCGGGCCGTCCGAGAGCCACCAGCAGTGACGTCGCGGTGAGCCGCTGGCCGTTTCCGGCAGATCCGGATATCCGGGACGAAAACGGCCAGCGGGTGTTTGCCCGGACCAGCCACGGGGAGTGTGGTAAGCGCTCATGACTTTCGAAGACACACTGGCAACCTGGCTGGTCAAGCAGCGATGGTTCGCAGGCAAGGGGCGAACGGTCCACGATCTCGCGGTCGTGGCCGACACCGAGATCATCCCGGGTGACCCCGGCCTGCGGCACCTGATCGTCACGGTCTCGCACGGCGCCACCTCGGACCGCTATCAGCTGTTCATCGGCTACCGCGCCCGGCTCCCGGCCCGGCTGCGGCACGCCCGGATCGGCACCCACGCGGGGATGCAGATCTACGACGGGCTGCACGACGCGGACCTGACCAGGGAACTGCTCGACGCGATGGCCGCCGAGCGTACCGTCGGCCTGCTCCGGTTCTGCCGGATGCCCGGGACCGAGATCGAGTCGGGCCTGGACAGCCTGGTGCTCACCGGCGAGCAGAGCAATACCAGCCTGGTCTTCGGCGAGTCCGCCATCTTCAAGGCGTTCCGCCGGGTCCACCCGGGGCCGAATCCCGACCTGGAGGTGGCCGCGGCGCTGGCCCAGCTGGGCTCGGAGCACATCGCCGAGCCGTTCGGCTGGATCGAGACCCGGATGGACGGCGCCACCACCGTGCTGGGCATCTTGTCCCGGTACCTGCGGGCCGCCTCGGACGGCTGGGCGCTGGCCGCGACCAGCGTGCGCGACCTGTACGCGACCCCCGACGGCACCCCCGCCTACGAGGCCGGCGGCGACTTCGCCGGCGAGGCCGAGCGCCTCGGCGCGGCCACCGCGCAGGTCCACCGGGACCTGGCCGACGCGTTCGGGCATTCCGAGCTCGAGCCGGAGGCCATCAGGGAACTGGCCGAGCAGATGTTCCGCCGGCTCGACCTGGCCGCCGCCGAGGTGCCCGAGCTGGCCCAGCACGCCGACAAGGCCGGCGACGCATACTCTCAGCTGGCCAAGCTGATCGAGCCGATCCCGGCCCAGCGGGTGCACGGCGACTACCACCTGGGCCAGGTCATGCGGACCCAGACCGGCTGGGTGGTGCTCGACTTCGAAGGCGAGCCGGCCAGCCCGCTGGCCCAGCGCCGGGCCCGGTCCTCCCCGCTGCGGGACGTGGCCGGCATGCTCCGTTCGTTCGACTACGCCGCCCGGCACCAGCTGATCACCCACCCGGAGGCAACCAGCCTCGCGGTCAAGGCGGGCGACTGGGTCCGCCGCAACGGTGACGCCTTCTGCGCCGGCTACGCCGCGGCCGGCGGTCTTGACCCGGCCGAGAACGCGGTCGTGCTGCGGGCGATGCTGCTCGACAAGGCCGTGTACGAGGTCATCTACGAGGCCAGGAACCGGCCGACCTGGGTTCCCATTCCGCTAGAGTCCATTGCCGAGCTGTAGTAGCTCCGGCAGCACCCCTCATAGATCGAGTGGCCGTCATGACATCTGAAGATCCTCGCCGGGCCGACTCCAAGCAGGCTGACGCCGCCCCGCCCGGTCCCAGCCGGGGTGAGATCGAGCGGATTGCCGCGGGACAGCACCACGACCCGCACTCGGTGCTCGGGGCGCACCCCGGCCAGGACGGCGTGGTGATCCGCGCGCTGCGCCCGATGGCGGACGCGGTGGCCGTCGTCCTCGACGACGGCCGCAGGCTGCCCATGGAGCACGTGCACCAGGGCGTCTTCGCCGTCTCGGTGCCGGACGAGAAGGTGCCCGGCTACCGGATCGCCGCCACCTACCCCGGCGGCGCCGCCGAGGAGGTGCGCGACGACCCGTACCGCCACCTGCCCACGCTGGGCGAGTTCGACCTGTACCTGATCGGCGAGGGCCGGCACGAGGAGCTGTGGCGGGTGCTCGGCGCGCACGTGCGCGAGTTCGGCGCGGTCAGCGGGACCTCGTTCGCCGTCTGGGCGCCGAACGCGCACGGGGTCCGCGTCACCGGCGACTTCAGCCACTGGGACGGCCGCGCGTACCCGATGCGCTCGCTGGGCGGGTCCGGTGTCTGGGAGCTGTTCATCCCCGGGATCGGCGAGGGCACCCGGTACAAGTACGCGGTCTGCGGCCCGGACGGGGTGTGGCGGGAGAAGGCCGACCCGATGGCCAACGCGGCCGAGCAGCCGCCGGCCACCGCGTCGGTGGTGTACACCTCGCACTACACCTGGGACGACGAGGCGTGGATGACCACCCGCGCCCAGAGCGAGCCGGTGCGCGAGCCGATGAGCATCTACGAGGTGCACCTGGGCTCGTGGCGGCCCGGCCTGTCCTACCGGGAGCTGGCCGTCCAGCTGACCGAGTACGTCACCGAGATGGGCTTCACTCACGTGGAGTTCCTGCCGGTCGCCGAGCACCCGTTCGGCGGCTCGTGGGGCTACCAGGTCACCTCGTATTACGCGCCGACGTCGCGGTTCGGCAGCCCGGATGACTTCCGCTTCCTGGTCGACGCGCTGCACCGGGCCGGCCTGGGGGTGCTGCTCGACTGGGTGCCCGGCCACTTCCCCCGGGACGAGTGGGCACTGGCCCGGTTCGACGGCACCCCGCTGTACGAGCACGCCGACCCGCGCCTGGGCGAGCAGCCGGACTGGGGCACGTACGTCTTCAACTTCGGCCGCACCGAGGTGCGTAACTTCCTGGTCGCCAACGCCATCTACTGGCTGGAGGAGTTCCACGTCGACGGGCTGCGGGTGGACGCCGTGGCCTCGATGCTGTACCTCGACTACTCACGCAAGGCCGGCGAGTGGGTGCCGAACCAGTACGGCGGCCGGGAGAACCTGGACGCCATCGCGTTCCTGCAGGAAGTCAACGCCACCTGCTACAAGCGGGTGCCCGGCATCACGATGATCGCGGAGGAGTCGACCGCCTGGCCGGGCGTCTCCCGGCCGGTGCACCTGGGGGGCCTCGGGTTCGGCTTCAAGTGGAACATGGGCTGGATGCACGACACCCTGTCCTACCTGAGCCAGGATCCCGTCTACCGCCAGTATCACCACAACGAGATCACGTTCTCGCTGATCTACGCGTTCTCCGAGAACTTCATCCTGCCGCTGTCGCACGACGAGGTGGTGCACGGGAAGGGCTCGCTGCTGGGCAAGATGCCGGGCGACGAGTGGCGCCGGTTCGCCGGGGTGCGCTCGCTGCTGGCGTTCATGTGGGCCCACCCGGGCAAGCAGCTTCTCTTCATGGGCTCGGAATTCGCGCAAGGCAGTGAGTGGTCGGCGGACAACGGCCTCGACTGGTGGGTGCTCGGCTTCGACGTGCACCAGGGCGTGCAGAAACTGTCCCGCGACCTGAACGCGATCTACCGGCAGACCCCGGCGCTGTGGCAGCTCGACACCTCCCCGGAGGGGTTCAGCTGGATCGACGCCAACGACGCGCCCGGCAACACGCTGTCCTTCCTGCGGTTCGGCGCGGTGCCCGGCACGGCCGGACCCGGCGCCCAGGTGGCCACCCAGGCGGACCCGGCCCAGATGATCGCCTGCGTGGCCAACTTCTCCGCCGTGCCGCACCAGGAGTACCGGGTGGGGCTGCCGCAGGCGGGCCGCTGGCGGGAGATCCTCAACACCGACGCGGCCATCTACGGCGGCAGCGGGGTCGGCAACCTGGGCGTCATCGAGGCGCTGCCGGAGCCGTGGCACGGCCGGCCCGCCTCGGCCACCATCACGCTGCCCCCGATGGGCGTGCTCTGGCTCACCCCGGAGACCGCTGAGGCTCCGGAGGTTACTGAGGCTCCGGAGGCTGTTGAGGCCCTGGAGGCTGCTGAGGCTCTGGAGGCTGCTGAGGCTTCGTCGGCGGCGGAGGCTCTGGAGACTGCGGAGTCCTCGCCGGCTTCGCCGGCTACCGGAGACGACGGATCGCCTGGCGCTTAGCCCGGGCCATCTTGACCAGGTAAGCGGGTGTCGGCGGGACCCAGCCGAGTTGCCGGGCCATGCCGAGATCGTCGCGGTTGGCCCAGTGCTCGATGATCAGGCCGTCCTCGAGCCGGAACCAGTGCGACTGGGTCACGGCGAAGGGCTGGCCGGTCGGCGGGAACACGCTGTCCACCGTGCCGTCCTCGGTGTAGACCGTCCACGGGGCGGTGTGCCGCCCGTTCATCGTGGAGTTCACCGCGACCAGGTCGCCGTCGGCCACGGCGTGGTGGATGTCGTAGTGCAGGCCCGCGAACGCGGCCCGCAGCCACAACGCGGTCGAGTAGAAGCAGGCCGGGCCGGGCACCCGCGAGGACGGCGGCTGGATCTTGTTCTCGCGGTCGACGGCGGCCGGATGGTAGAGCGGGTCGAACTCGGCCCGGTCCCCGTCGGCCATGGCGTGAATGCTGCGCACCGCGACCGAGACCGGGTCGGCCGCTACGCTGCCAGCGGAGGGGCCAGCCGGAGAAGGGGCGGAGGAGCTGATGGTCATGACGACTCCTTTTAGATACAGTTTGACTGTATCTAAAGTTTGTGACCAGCCATGACGAATGTCAAGCGGCCTTATGACGCGTCCGGGCGCCAG
>JAICWX010000575.1 GCA_025934635.1 Streptosporangiaceae bacterium
CCCGGGACAAGCACCTGCGCTCGGCCGACTTCTTCGACATCGCCAACCACCCGGACCTCACGTTCGCCGCCGACGCCGTGAGCCCGGCCGACGGGGGCGTCCGGATCACCGGCCAGCTGACCGTCCGCGGCCGCACCCGCCCGGCCGCCTTCGACGCGGCGGTCTCCGCCGCCGGGGACGAGGTCCAGCTGGACGGCCGGCTCCAGGTCAACCGGGCGGACTTCGGCCTGACGTGGAACCGGATCGGCATCGCGTCGATGGACAACACGATCGTCATCCACGCCGTGTTCACCCGCGCCTAACCCGCCCGCTCCACCCGCGCGTAACCCGTCCGGCTCCACCCGCCGCGTAACCGGCCCGGCTCCACCCCCGCGTAACCCGTCCGGGCGTTCACCGGCCCGCAGGCCGCCCGGCGCCGGCCTCGGCGCGTGCTCGCGCCCTCAGGCCTCGCTCCCGTCCGGGTCGAACACGGTCGGGATGGCCGGGTAGCCGCGCGACAGCTGCAGCGCGTACGGCGGCAGCTCGGCCAGGGCCGCCCGGTGTCGCGCCCGGGCGGCCTCGATCCCCTCCCGGCCGACGATCTCGCCCGCCCGTACCAGCGAGACCAGCAGTTCCCGGTCCGTCGGCCCGGGGTCCGGCGGGCTCAGGCTGACCCGCTCGCTCTGCGCGACCCCCTGCTCGTCCCGGTGCCGCACCGCCCACTTGCGCCCGCCGCGCCCCGGCTTGCCCACCGAGCGCTTGGCCACCGGCTCCAGCTCGCCCGAGAACTCGGTGGACCGCGCCACCAGCTTGTACACCAGCGCCGCGGTCGGCGCGCCCGACCCGGTGACCAGCGAGGTGCCGACCCCGTAGCCGTCGACGGGCGCCGCCCCGAGCGCCGCGATGGAGTACTCGTCCAGGTCCCCGGTCAGCACGATCCTGGTCTTGGTCGCGCCGAGCTCGTCGAGCAGGGTGCGGACCCGCCGGGCCAGCACCGGCAGGTCGCCGCTGTCGATGCGCACCGCGCCGAGCTCCGCGCCCGCCACCTCGACCGCGGTCCGCACCGCCCGCGGCACGTCGTAGGTGTCCACCAGCAGCGTCGTCTGCTTGCCGAGCGCCTCGATCTGGGTCGCGAACGCGTGCCGCTCGTTCTCGTGCACCAGCGTGAACGCGTGCGCGCTGGTGCCCGCGCTGGGGACGCCGTACGCGTACCGGGCCATCAGGTTGGACGTCGAGGAGAAACCGGTGATGTAGGCGGCGCGCGCGCTGGCCACCGCGGCCCGCTCGTGGGTGCGCCGCGAGCCCATCTCGATCAGCGGCCGGTCCCCGGCCGCGGTCACCATCCGGGACGCGGCCGACGCGACCGCGCAGTCGTGGTTCAGGATCGACAAGATGACGGTCTCCAGCAGGACCGCCTCGGCGAACGTGCCCTCCACCACCAGGATCGGCGAGCCGGGAAAGTAACAATCCCCCTCGGAGTAACCCCAGATGTTCCCGCTGAACCGATAAGATTCGAGGAAGGCCAGCGTCGGCTCGTCCACGATGCCCGCGCTGTCGAGGAACTCCAGGTCGGCGGGGCCGAAGCGGAACCGTTCTACTGCGTCGAGCAGTCGCCCGATGCCCGCTACCACGCCATACCTGCGCCCGTGCGGCAGGTGCCTGGCGAACACCTCGAAGACCGACCGGTGACCGGCCGCGCCGCTGCGCAGCGAAGCCTGCACCATGGTGAGCTCGTACTGGTCGGTCAGCAGTGCGGTCCCAGGCTGGGCGGTTCCGGGCTGGGCGGTCCCATCAGCGAGCCGAGACTGGTGGTTCACGGGATTCGTCACAGGTGGAAGACTACGTAGTGGGAGGTGGGTAGTTGTGAGCGCGGCGCCCGCTGAGGTGGATCTTCCACGATCCGCAGACAATCCGGTATCGGACAAGCCCTGGGTCACGATCGTCTGGAACGACCCGGTGAACCTGATGTCGTACGTGACGTACGTCTTCCAGCACGTGTTCGGCTACCCGAAGAAAAAGGCCACCAAGCTGATGCTCGATGTGCACCACAAGGGCAAGGCAGTGGTCGCCGCCGGGGCCAGGGAAGCGATGGAGCACAACGTCGAGGTCCTGCACGGCTACGGCCTGTGGGCCACCGTGAAACAGGACAAGTAGCCTTCCCGTATGGAGCCATTCCGGTCGGTCCGCGGTGGTGGCGTGCGCGCCTGGCTCGCCGCCGCCGAAGCGTCCCTGCTGCGCAGCCTCGTGGGCCAGATCATGGCGCTGGTCGAGCCGGAGGAATCCGGCGCGCTCGCGGATCCGGCCGACCCGGAGCTGGCCGCCCTGGAGGCGATGGTGCACGGGCCCGGGGCCGACCAGCCGCCCGACGACCCGGTGCTGGCCCGGCTGCTGCCAGACGGCTACCGCGACGACCCGACCTCAGCCGGGGAGTTCCGCAAGTACACCGAGCCCGCCCTGCGCAGCGCCAAGTACCAGGCCGCCAGGGAGATGATGGACACGCTGCCGGAGGACGGCGGCCGCATCCAGCTGACCCAGGACCAGGCCCTGTCCTGGCTCAAGGCGCTGAACGACGTCCGGCTCGCCCTTGGCGTCCGGCTCGGCGTCACCGAGGAGTTCGAGGAGCAGTGGAGCCGGCTGAAGCCGGACGACCCCCAGTGGACCTCGTTCGAGGTCTACGCCTGGCTCGGCGCCGTCCAGGAATCCCTCGTCCAAGCCCTCCACTAGCCCTGCTAGCCCCCACTCGCCTCCGGGCGCCTTTGAGCCGGCTCCTTCCCCCGTCGTTCGTCGCAAGCTCCTCACTCCCCAGTCCAGTCGCCGGCGGCGCCCTTCGGCTCGCGGGGCCCGCCGCCGTACCGCCTCGGGTCAGCCCCCGCCAGTCCGCCAGTCCCACTACACCCGCCAGCCACTGGAGCCTCCGCTAGCCGCCGGTCTCCGCCTCCGGCGAACGACATCGATGCTCCATCGATGATCCTGGTGGTTAATTGTGGTTTATGTGGTGAGGGTGAGTTCGAGGCGTGCGAGGTGGCTGGTCCGCCGGCGGTCTAGCGGGGTGGCGGTCCAGTAGGCATGCAGCCGGAGCAGGTTCAGGGCGGTGGCCATGTAGGCGTGGTCGAGGCGGGTTCTGGGCAGGCCGCGGTAGCGGGCGCGGCGGGCGCCGTGGCTGGCGGCCTGGTGCATGGTGCCTTCGATGCCGCCCCGGCCGGCGTAGTCGGCGGCGAAGGAAGGTGCTGTCGCGGTGGTGCGGGCGGCTGCCTGGGCCTGGGCCAGGTGGCGGGGCAAGATGGTGAGCTGGCGGCGGTTCTGCTTGCTGGCGGTGCACTGGGGCCGGGCGGGGCAGGGGCCGCAGCCGGCGGCGGAGAAGGTGGCGGTGGCTGCGCTGGGGCCGCGGGGCCAGGGGGTCCAGGACGCGGAGGTCTTTCCCTGCGGGCAGGTGACAGCCTGGCGGTCGTAGTCGATGGTGAAGCTGGCGCGGTCGTATCCGGCGCCGGCCCGGGCCTGGCTGGAG
>JAICWX010000330.1 GCA_025934635.1 Streptosporangiaceae bacterium
CCGTCGTAGGGCTTCATGAACAGCGGGTAGCCGATCTTGGCGGCGATGGCGTCCAGGTCGAAGGGCTGGTTGTAGCGGGCCGCGGTGTAGGCGTAGCGGGAGTTGTCGAGCGGGTTCTTGTACGGCACGAGCACCGTCTCGGGCACCTTGAGCCCGAGCCGCATCATCGCGCAGTAGGCCGCGTGCTTCTCCATCGACTGGAACGTGAACGGGCTGTTGAGCAGGTAGACGCCGTCCATCATGGCGACCTTCTTCAGCCACTCCCGGGGATGGTAGTACCAGTACGCGAGCCGGTCGATGACCAGGTCGTAGCGGGGCTTGTCGCGCAGGCTGAACGGCTCGATGGTGATCCGCTCGCAGTCGAAGGTGTGCCCGTCGACCGGGCCGAGCCGGCGCAGGATCTCCTCGAACGCCACGGGCCAGTCCTCTTCGGTGCCGAGCAGCAGCCCGATGATGTGCGCGGTCAATGCACCCTCCCGTAGTCAGCAGAATCGCGGCAGGTGGTGGGCGAACTGGGCCCGCCAGGACGGCCAGTCGTGCGGGACGTCATGCCCCCACAGGTCCATTTCATGCTTTATCCCCTGGCTGGTCAGCAACGCGGCGAACCGCCTGGTACTGGCCAGCGCGCCCGTGGTGTCCTCCCACCGGCCCTGCCCGCAGACCAGCAGCAGGCTGACCTGACCGCGCAGCCAGTCGAGGTGCCCGCCGGTCAGGTTGGCGATGTAGTCCAGCGGGTTGTTGAAGTACGTCTCGTTGCCGCGCTCGCCCCAGCCGTTCCACGAGGCCGGGTCGTAGTTGCCCGAGAAGCACAGGGCCAGCGGGAACAGGTCGGCTCGCTTGAGGGCGAAGTTGGCCGCGTGGAAGGCGCCCAGGCTGCAGCCGAGCGTGACCACCTCGACCGGCTGGCCGCCGCAGTCCCGGTAGATCCACGGCACCACGTCGCCGACGATCCAGGACTCGTACCGGCCGTGCCGCCGGGCCCGCTCCTCGAGCGGGATGTCGTGGTTGGACCAGGACGCCGCGTCGTAGCTGTCGACGCAGTAGAGCTTGACCCGGCCGGCGTCGATCAGGTCGGCCACCGCCGCGGTCATCCCGTTGTTCTCGAAGTCCCAGGCCCGGCCCCGTTCGGCGGGAAAGACAAGGACCGGACGGCCCCAGTGGCCGTAGCGGATGACGGTGCCCGCAGCGCCCAGCGCCGCCGACCACAGCTCGGTTGCCTCGCGGTTCACCCGCGCCCCTTCCGGCTGACCGCGATCGCGTTCCGGCGGTCCACGGTCGCGGTGATCACTCGCACATGGTGCCTGGCCGGCCGGGCGGATGACAATAGTCGATCATCGGGGCCGGGCCTGATCACGCGGGCGGGCGCTGATCATGCGGGCTGGCGCGGGCGCTGATCGCGGGCCGCGGCGCGGCGGTCCCGGGCGCTGCCGCGGCTGACCCGGCCGGCCCGCAGCGCCAGCATCGTGACGTCGTCGACTAGGTTGCCCCCGCTGAAGCGGTTCATCGCCCCGCGCATCGACGACACCAGCTCATCCGGCGGCTGGCCGGCCAGCGCGGCCAGTTCCTCGGCCAGCCGGTCCTGGAAGTAGCTATTGCCCGGGCCGCGGGCCTGGGCCACCCCGTCCGTATAGAGGAACAAGATGTCGTCCTCTTCCAGGATCAGTTCCTGGATGGCCGGACCGGCGTCGGCGAACAGGCCGAGCGGCAGGCCGCCGCCGGTGGCCATCAGGACCCGGCCGTCGGCCCGCAGCACCGCCGCGGCCGGGTGCCCGGCGCTGCCCAGGACCACCCGCAGCTTGTCGTCCTGCCAGGTCAGATGTGCGATGTTGGCGGTCACGAACCCGCCGTCGAGGGCGAGCTCGTCGGCCAGCACGATCTCGTTGGCGCCGGTCAGCACCTCGCCCGGGTCGTTGCAGCGGCGGGCCAGCACGCGGATCGCGTGCCGGGCGGCGGCGGTCACCGCGGCCGCCTCCTCCCCCACGCCGCAGACGTCCCCGACGGCGAGGCCCCAGCCGTCCGGGGTCCGGTAGACGTCGTGGAAGTCGCCGCCGATGTCCTGGTCCTCGGTGGCGGCCAGGTACGTCGCCGCGATCTGCACGCCGGGAATGTCGGGCCAGCGCCGCGGCACCAGGCTGGCGTGCAGCGCGTCGACGGTGTCGGACCGGCGCCGGAACATCCGGTTGACCCGGATGGCCAGCGCCATCTGCTCGCCGAGGTCCTGCAGCAGGGCCAGGTCGGCCACCTTGAAGTGCCCGTCCGCGGCGCGCCGGGCCAGGGTCAGCACGCCGTACTTGACCTCGCCGTCGACCAGCGGCACGGACAGCACCGAGGTGGCATCAAGCAGCGGCAGCAGCGGGGTCCCGTCCGTGGTCGCGCCGAGCGCGTCGGCGTCCTCGGCGTGCGCGATCAGGGCCGGGTGTCCCGACTCGTGCACGGCGCAGGGGATGGAGCTGGGCGGCGGGTCGACCGCGGCGACCACGCTGGTCAGCTCGGCCAGCCGGGGGTCGTCGGGGCCGGTGGCGAACAGCCGGCGCACCCGGTGCCTGCGCTCCATGTCCACGATGACCCAGGCGGTGAGCTCGCGGGCAATCAGCCGCGCGCACCGCTGCAGGGTCCTGGACTCGCTGAACCCCTCGTTCTCCAGCAGCAGCCGGGCCACCGCCGTGACCAGGTCGAGCCGGCGGGTGACGGCCTGGACCGCGCCGAGCTTGGTTTTGGGCTGTTCTTCCTGGGACCTGTCGTCCTGGGACTGGGACCTGTCGTCCTGGGATCGGGCGGGCGGGTCGAGGACGGTGATGACCAGCGGGCCGGTGTCCTCCCCGGCGCCCTTGATGCCGACGCGGCCGATGACGAGCTCGCACGGGACCTGTCTGTCCTCGGCGATCAGGCGGCACCGCAGGCGGCGCGGCTTGCCGGTCCGTCCGACGGCGGTGAGCTGGGAGTTCAGCGCGGCCCGGGAAGACATATCAACGAACGCACCGAACGGGCGGCCCGTCGCGTAGCCGGGTTTGGCGCCGATCAGGTCGCCCGCGGCCCGGTTGACCCGCTGGACGGTGCCGTCCCGGGCGACGAGGAACAGCGGCGCCGGCGCATCGGCGAATACGGCGCGCAGCAGGCTGCGTTCGGCGGTGTCCGCGGGCGTGCCGGGATCGCGGGGATCCCGGGCCGCGGCCCGGTCCCCGCGGAGCAGGTCGATGGCGCCTTCGAGCTCGGTGAACGCGGCCTCGAGCAAGCCACCGGGGTCGGCGCTCTTGGAGCCGGCCGCGCGGCGCAGCGCGGCGTACCGCGCGGTGAGGGCGGCGACCTGGTCGGGCGCCTCGGTCATGACGCCTCTCCCTGAGGTAGCCGGCCCGGGGGTAGCCGGCGCAGCGCGATCATGGCGACGTCGTCCTCCCGGGGGCCGAAGGTAGCCATCAGATGGTTGCTGAAGGCCTCCACGTCGGCGCCGCCGACCTCCTGGGCGGCCGTGCGGAGCTTCTCCAGGTTGACGTCGAGGAAGACATGCCGGTCCTCGACCAGGCCATCGGTCATCAGCAGCAGGGTGCCTCCGGGCGGCAGCGTCGTCCGTTCCACGTGCGGTTCGTGCAGGGGCAGGCCGAGCAGCAGGCCCCCCTCGCCAACATAGACCGCGTCCGGGCCGGAGACGAGCAGCAAGGGCATGTGCCCGCAGTTGACGATCTGCACCTCACCCGAGGCCGGGTCGAGCAGGGCCACGCACAAGGTGGCGATGATACCCGGGTGATAGCGGGTCAGCACCTCGTTGACCAGGCCGGTGATGGCCAGCGGCGAGTGGCCCTCGATGGCGAAGGCGCGCAGCGCGTACCGCAGCTCGCCCATCACCGTGGCCGCGCTCAGCGAGTGGCCCTGCACGTCGCCGATCGCGACCAGGACCTGGTCCTGCCACGGGAGCGCCTCGTAGAAGTCGCCGCCGACCTCGGCCTGATCACTGGCCGGGATGTAGCGGAACGCCATGGCCAGGCCCGGTATCTCGGGCGGCGCCACCGGCAGCAGGCTCCGCTGCAGGGTCAGCGCGATCGTGTGCTCCTCGGCGTAGGAGCGCAGCGCCTCCGCGGCCAGCGCGACCAGCTGCACCAGCTGGCGCAGGATCTGCAGTTCCTCTTCGCCGGGCACGCCCGCCTGGTCGATTGCCATCGCCACCGGCGGCAGGCCCGGCTTCGGCCGCATCGCGGCCACGCAGACGTCGCCCCGCAGCGTGCTGTCCGGGACGAGCTCCAGCCAGTCCGCCCCGGGGAGCGTGACGGCCGCGCTGACCTGGACTCCGGGCGTCGGCCCGAGCACCCGCGCGGTGATCTGGTCGACCAGCCCGGCCGGGGCGCCGCGCTGCCGCGTCCCGGGCTGCCCGGGTGTGGCCGAGGTACGGCGGATCTGGCCGTCGGGCATCTGCACGATGAGCACGGCCTGGACGCCGAAAATCCGCGCCGCGCCGATCGCGGCGGCCCGCGCCAGTCCGTCGAAGGTGCTGGCCACGCTGATGTCGAGAGCCACCCCGGTCAGGGCGGTCAGCAGCGCCGCGGTCCGCTCGGCCCGCTGCCGGGCCCGGGAGTAGCGCAGCGCGGCCATCACCACCGCGAGCAGTTCCTCGGGCTCGTTCGGATCGGTCAGGTAAGCGTCGGCGCCCTGGGTCAGGCCCAGGGCGCGGTCGGAGACCTGGGTCGCGGTGGCGGAGATCTGGACGACCGGGATGGCGGCGGTGGCCGGGTCGCCCTTGATCAGCTTGCAGACCTCGTAACCGGTCATGTCGGGCAGGTTGACGTCGAGCAGGACGAGCTCGGCCGAGCCGACCAGGGCCAGCCCGTCGCGGCCGGTGCCGGCCTCGGTCACGATATGGCCCGCCCGGCGCAGCCAGGTGCCCAGCAGGTAGCGCTTGGCCTCGTCGTCGTCGATCAGCAGGATGTGCGCCCGGGCCTCGGTCACGACGGCTCCCGGACGACCGCGCGGATGGTGAACTCCAGCCGCTCCCGGCTGAGCTCGTCCTTGCGCAGCAGCGCCGCCGCCCGCGGCGGGACCGGCTGGTCGGCGCTGGTGATGATGACCGCGGGGACGCCGGCCGGCAGCCGGGCCAGCAGCGCGCCGCCGTCCAGGCCGGGCATCCGCATGTCCGCCAGGACCAGGTCGACGGGGTTTTCCCTGGCCATGGCCAGCGCCTGGACGCCGTCGCCGGCCTCGAGGACGCGGCCGGCCAGCCCGTCGAGCAGGCCGCGCAGTACCGCCCGGAACCCGGCGTCGTCGTCGGCCAGCAGGACGGTGCCGAGCCGCGGGGTCCGCAGCGGCAGGTCGAGCACGACTGTGGTGCCGGTGCCGGGCTCGCTGGTCAGCGTGAGGTCGCCGCCCAGGATCCGGGCCAGCCGGCGGGCGTACGGCAGGCCGAGACCGGTGCCGCCCCGGCGGACGCCGGGCACCTGGTAGAACTCCTCGAAGACATGGCTGGTCAGGCCGGCCGGTATGCCAATGCCGGTGTCGGCCACGATGATCTCCAGCCTGGGGCCGGTCACCCGTGTGCTCAGCCGGACCTCGCCGCGATCGGTGTACTTGATTCCGTTAGACAGCAGATTACGCAGGATGCCGGTCAGGGCAACCTCATCGGTCAGGATCGTGGCCGGAGCGCCCTCGGCGCTGACGGTCACCGTCAGCGGTTTGCTGTCGGCCATCGGCCGGGCCAGCCCGCGCAGACGGCCGAGCAGGGCGGGCAGGTCGACGTCGGCCGGGTCGGTATGCAGCTGCCCCGACTCCGCCTTGGCCACGTCGAGCAGGTCGTTGACCAGGGACAGCAGGGTGCCGCCGGAGTTCCTGATGAGCTCGACCTGATACAGCCGCTCCGGGTCGAGGCCGTCGCCGTCCGGGGCGGGCTCGGCCAGCAGCCGGGTCAGCCCGATGATGGAGTTCAGCGGGGTACGCAGCTCGTGGCTGACGTTGGCCCAGAACCGGTCCTTGGATTCCGAGGCGGCGCGGAGCCGTTCGGAGGTCTCGTCCAGCTCGGCGTACAGGGCGACCACGCCGCGGTTGGTCTGCTCGAGCTCGCTGGACAGCTCGCCGTACATGGCCATGACGCCCTGGTTGGTCTCCTGCAGTTCGGCGTTGAGCAGGACCAGCTGGTCCTTCTGCTGCCCGAGGTCGTCCAGCGCGACGATCAGGTCCTGGTTCTGGCGGCTCAGCTCGTCCAGGGCGGACTGCGAGCGCGCCGCCGCCAGCTGCTCGCTGACCAGCCGCCGGTCCGGCTTGACCCCGGGCGGGCGGCGCTTGGTCATCCGGACGACGCGACCTTCCACGGTGACCTGGTCCATGAGACGCCGGACCGGGCCTACGCCGTCGTCCGGCGGGTCACCGTCCATGGTGACGGCCAGCACCAGGTCGGCGTCGTCGATGGCGAACGTGACGACCGCGGTCAGGCCGGCCGTGACGGCGCTACGGCTGATCTCGCTCACCGCGGTGGCCACCCGGACCTGGTCCTGCCGGTCGAGCTCCAGCACGGCGGCCAGCCCGCGGCCGAGCTGACGGGCCGCGAAGACACCCCCGGGGTCGCGGACGTCCAGGCGGGCGAGCTGGCTGGTCATGGCTTCAGGACCAAGATACCGGCGTCGTCCCGGTGGATGCCCGCCGCGCCGAGCAGCACGGCCGCGATGAGCAGCGGGTCCCTGGTCTCGAGGCCGGGCAGGGCGGCCGCCTCCCAGCGGTTGCTGATCCCGTCGGAGTGCAGGATGACGGCCGCGCCGGGCGGCAGCTCGTACTCGAACTGGCGGATGGTCCGCGCCTGGACCCCGGCGATGCCGGGGATGGAGATCATGCTCTTGCGGCGGCCCTGGCCCAGAATCGACGCCGCGATGTTGCCCAGGCCCGAGAACCGGGCGACGCCGCCGCCGAGCTGGACGACGCCGACGGCGGCGCCGCGGGTGCCCGCCATCCGCCGGTGCATCCGCCCGAGCAGCGTGGCCGGGTCGCCGGCCGGATCATCGAGGAACGCGGTGACGCCCTCGGCGGCCGCCGCCGCGGCCAGCGGGCCGTGGCCGAGGCCGTCGCACATCACGGCGGTGATCGTAGCCCCCAGCTGGACCGCCCCGTAGGCGTCACCGCACTCGGTCTCCCCGGTAATAGGCCTGATGAGCCCGGCCCAGGGGGGTATGGGGGGGCGGGTAGCTCCTCCCCCGGGGGGTATGGGGGGGCGGGTAGCTCCCCCATGATCGGGGGGGTATGGGGGGGTCGTCCCCCCGATCGACAGAGCCTTGAACCGCGCGGCCAGGGCGGTCCCGCGGCCGGGGCGGGAGTACAGGTCGCAGGAATCGGCCAGCCGCCGGATCGCGCCCAGGCCGATGCCCAGCGTGCCCGCCGTGGAGTGGCCGTCGCGCAGGACCACGTCCACATCGGCCAGTCCAGGACCGGCGTCGATGGTGACGAGGTCGATCCCGGGCGGGTCGCCGTCCCGGTTCACGCCTAGCCCCAGCGCTCCCTCGGCGGCGTGCTTATGCAGGTTGGAGGCTGCTTCGGTGACGGCGAGGGCGAGCTGGTCCGCCCGGGCGGCGGGGAACTGCAGCCGGTCAGCCATGGTCAGCGCGGCGGTCCGGCAGGCGGCCACCGCGCTGGCGTCCTCCACTCCGATCCACCGCCGGTCCTGCGGTGGCGGCGCCTGGAGCGGCCAGTCCCGGGGGGCCGGGTTCAGCGGGACCACTTGGTGACTACCACGCTGGTGCCGCTGCCCGGCTTGGAGGTGAGCTCGAACTCGTCGACCAGCCGCCGGGCGCCGGACAGCCCCAGGCCCAGGCCGCCGCCCGAGGTCCAGCCGTCGGTCAGGGCCAGGTCGACGTCGGTGATGCCGGGACCGTCGTCGGTGAAGCCGATCCGGACGCCGGGCTTGCCGGTCCCCGAGGCGACGACGTCGACGCGGGCCGTGCCGCCGCCCCCGTGCACCAGGGCGTTGCGGGCGAGCTCGCTGGCCGCCGTCACGAGCTTGGTCTGGTCGACCAGGGAAAGGCCGCTCTGCGCCGCCACCGCCCGTACCTGCTGCCGAACACGGACTACATCGTCCCCGGTCCTGATCGGCAGCTCCGCCATCAGGCGCTGCCGTTCAGCATCGCCAGGCCCTTCTCGGCGTTCAGCGCGGTACGCACGCCGCGCAGCGACAGGCCGAGCTCGGTCAGCGTGATGGCCACGGCCGGCCGCATGCCGACCAGGACCGTCTCGGCGTCGAACAGCCGCGAGATGGACCCGATGGTGGCCAGCATCCGGCCGATGAAGGAATCGACGATCTCCACCGCGGTGATGTCGATGATCACGCCGCGCGCGCCGCTGGCGGCCAGTTCCTCGGCCAGGTCCTCCTGCAGCCGCATGACGCTCTCGTCCTGCAGGTCGATCTGGATGGAGACGAAGAGCGTCGACCCGAGCTTGAGGATCGGCACGCGTTCCATCAGGCCGTGCCGATCTTGTGCCCGGTGCGGCTCAGCGCGTGCGCGAGCGCGTCGGCGAGCGATGCCTTGGTGGCGATGTCGCCGAACTCGATGCCGAGGGCCACGATCGTCTGCGCGACCTGCGGCCTGATCCCGCTGATGATGCACTCGGCGCCGAGCAGCCGGACGGCGCTCACCGTCTTGAGCAGGTGCTGGGCCACCTCGGTGTCCACCGTCGGCACCCCGGTGATGTCCAGCACCGCGTGCTCCGCGCCGGTCGCGACCAGGGTCTCGAGCAGCTTCTCCATGACCAGCTGGGTGCGGGCCGAGTCGAGCGTGCCGACCAGCGGCACCGCGATGATGCCGTCCCACAGCCGGATCACCGGCGTGGTCAGCTCGAGCATGGACGCGGCCTGGTCGGAGATGATCTGCTCGCGGGCCGTCGCGTAGGTCTCGAAGGTGTGCAAGCCCAGGTCGTCCATCATCCGGGAGAAGGATAGGTACTCCGGCACCAGGTCGGCGGTGTCGGCCACCAGCTCGTAGACCGCGTCCTTGAGTGCGAATATCCCGAGGGCGGTCTCGCTCGGCGTGAACCCGTTCCGCGCGCGGGACCGGGACAGCTCGGCCAGCGCCGCCCGGAGCTCGCCGGCCGCGTGCTCGTCGGCGGCGGACATGGACCTGAGCACCAGCGAGTACAGGTCATCGAGCTCGCGCCGGACCTCGGTGGCGGAACTGCGGCCGCGCAGGCCGGTCACCACGAGCTCGGTCCACCGGCCGACGACCTTGTCCTGGTGGTCGCGCAGGTACGCGGCCATCCGCCCCTGGCTGTTATCAACGTCCATGGGTACGCAATCCTATGCACTGGGTTGCCCATCAGGTATGTACCGCCCAACAGTACATCCGCCCATGGTTCACCCGAGCTGACCGCACCGTATGGCAGCAGGACCCGGGGCCCGGGAATACGATTCTGGGTGACCGCCACCGGTCCGACCCATCTTGTCCGCCAACTCGGGGGGAGCGCAGAGTGCCGGAGCTCCGCATATCGCTGGAACCTCACGGTGACAGCGTGGTCGTGAGCGTCGTGGGCGAGCTCGACGTCGTCTCGAAACAGCAGTTCGA
>JAICWX010000580.1 GCA_025934635.1 Streptosporangiaceae bacterium
CGCAGGGTACGGTGCCTGGGATCCATGGTCGTCTCGGCGAGCTGAGAGGCGTCCATCTCACCGAGGCCCTTGTAGCGCTGGACGGGCTCCTTCCACCGCTGGCCGCGCTTTTCGAGGTCAAGCAGGGTCCGGTTCAGCTCTGCGTCGGAGTACGTGTAGCGGTACTTGTCCTGGCCCTTCCGCACGTTCGTCAGTTCGATCCGGTGCAGGGGCGGGACCGCGGCGAAGACCCGGCCCGCGTCCAGCATCGGCCGCAGGTACCGGTGGAACAGCGTGAGCAGCAGGGTGCGGATGTGCGCCCCGTCGACGTCGGCGTCGCTCATCAGGATCACCCGCTGGTACCGGGCCGAATCCAGGTCGAACGAACTGCCCGAGCCGGCCCCGATCACCTGGATGATCGCGGCGCACTCGGCGTTCTTGAGCATGTCCGCCAGCGAGGCCTTCTGCACGTTGAGGATCTTGCCGCGGATCGGCAGCAGCGCCTGGAACTCCGAGTCCCTGGCCAGCTTGGCGGTGCCGAGCGCGGAATCCCCCTCGACGATGAACAGCTCGCTGCGGTCGTCGGCCGAACGGCAGTCGACCAGCTTGGGCGGCAGCGACGAGCTGGCCAGTGCCGACTTGCGCCGCTGGTTGTCGCGGTGCTCGCGGGCCGCGATACGCGCCTTGGCCGCCGAGATCACCTTCTCGAGCACCGCGCGGGCCTGCTGCTTGGCGCCCCGCGGCGGGCTCTCCAGGTAGCTGCCGAGCTGCGTGCTCACCACCTGCTGGACGATCTTGGTGACGGCCGGGGTGCCGAGCACCTCCTTGGTCTGCCCCTCGAACTGCGGCTCGGGCAGCCGGACCGAGACCACCGCGACCAGGCCCTCGAGGGTGTCCTCCTTGGTGACCTTGTCGTCGCCCTTGAGCAGCCGGGCCGCCTTGAGCTGCTCGTTGAGCGTGCCGGTCAGGGCGCGCTCGAAGCCGGTGACATGGGTGCCGCCGTGCGGGGTGGCGATGACGTTCACGAACGAGCGGACCACGGAGTCGTAGCCGCTCCCCCACTGGAGCGCCACGTCCACCTGCATCTCGCGCTCGACATCGGTCGGCGTCATGTGCCCGCGGTCGTCGAGCACCGGGATCGTCTCGGTGAAGCTGCCCGAGCCGGTCAGCCGGAGCACCTCGCTGACCGGCTCGCCGGAGCCGAGGTGGGCGCAGAACTCGCTGATGCCGCCGTCGAAGCGGAACGCTTCCTGCTTGACCTTCGGCGCCTCGGCCTGGTCTTGGTCTTGGGCACCGTCGCCGGCGGGGCGCGGAGCGGGCTCCTCGCGGATGCTGATGGTCAGGCCCGGCACCAGGTAGGCGGTCTGCCGGGCCCGCTCGGTGAGCGCGGCGAAGCTGAACCCGGCGTCCTTGGTGAACACCTGCCGGTCCGGCCAGAACCTGATCCTGGTCCCGGTGGCCCGCCGGGTGGTCTTGCTGAGCTGGCGCAGCCCGGACTTCCGGGTGAAGCTGGCGTCCGGCCCGGGCCCGTCGAACTCGCCGGTGACACCGCGGCGGAAGCTGGCCGCCCAGGTGTGCCCCTCCCGGTCCACCTCGACGTCCAGCCGCGCGGCCAGCGCGTTGACGACCGAGGCGCCGACGCCGTGCAGGCCGCCGGAGGCGGTGTACGAGCCGCCGCCGAACTTGCCGCCCGCGTGCAGCCTGGTCATCACCAGCTCGACGCCGCTGAGCTTGGTCTTGCGCTCGGCGTCGACCGGGATGCCGCGGCCGTTGTCCCTGACCTCGGCCGAGCCGTCCGCGTGCAGGGTCACCTCGATGCCGGTGCAGTACCCGCCCAGCGCCTCGTCCACGGCGTTGTCGATGATCTCGCTCAGGCAGTGCTGCAGCCCGCGGCCGTCCGTCGACCCGATGTACATGCCGGGGCGCTTGCGGACCGCCTCGAGGCCCTCCAGGACCGACAGGTGCCGGGCGGTGTACGCGCCCTCGGCGGACGGCGCCTTGGCCGGAGCTGTCCGGGCTGGTGCGCTCTTGGCCGGTGAGGCCTTCGGCGTGGACGGCGTACCGGGATCGGCGGTGAGGGTGGGCACGAGCGGCCGGTCTCCTTCCCTGGCCCGCACGGGCCTCATCCGAAAATAGTAGCGTCTCGCGCCGGCCTCATCGGGCATGCCACGCGGCGGCCCGGCCGGAAATCCCAGACTGACCACGACGAATGCATCAACCGGGGCCAATCTGGGTACATGTCCAGTTAGAGACACACGGTGCCTGTGTGCCACCGGTACTGCCCTCGAGTACCGGTGGGGCGCAGGCACCGTGTGTGCCTCTGGCGACAGTTGCGGTCACGCACCACCGGACCGCACTCCGCCCACGAGGGGTTTTCGCTTGTGGCGTACACCCCCCGGAGTGGGGAACGCTGACGCCGGGGTATGTGTTGTGCTGAGCTGTAAGAGCAGAAAACGGAGCCAGCCGGATACCGAGGCCGGAGGCACGAAGCGAAGGAAGGCGACGTGACCGGAGCAATAGCCCCCACCAAGCCGCTGACCGCGCTGGACGTCTGCGATCGATGCGGCGCCCAGGCTTATGTTCGCGTGCTGCTGGCCAACTCAGGAGAGCTGCTTTTCTGTGCGCACCATGGCCGCGAGCACGCCCAGGCGCTGGCCAAGGTCGCCGTCGATATACAGGACGAGAGCAACCGCCTGTCTGAGCCGCAGCCGCAGTAACCAGCGGGAATAGCCAGACCGGCAAGGACGCCGGCGCCAGTTAGATCAGTGGTGCCGGCTTCTTTGTGCCCGGAAGGGCCTGCGGGTCCTTCCGGGGGCGAGGCCGGCCACTGATCAGGGAAAGACTGGTCGCTGAGCTAGGCGAAGCCCGGCCGCCTGTCCGGGATAGCACGGCTGCCTGCCGGGAGGGGCACGGCTCGCCGATGTGGGTGGTGCCTGTGATGTCAGTGGTGTACTTGGTGTGAGCTCGTCGCGTCCTGGGCGGCGCGGCAAACGACATCGATGGAGCATCGATGTCGATGGAGCGACATGGATGGAGCATCGATGTCGTTGCCAGGAGCCGAAGGCGGGTAACGAGTGGGGCCTGTGGTGCGGATAGGGCAACTGAGGCCGGGAAGCCGGGCTCGGCGTGGCTGAGGTACCGGGCTCGGCGTGGCCGGGGGGCTGGGCTGGGTTTTGTGGACGCTGGGGCTGGGCCGGCGGGCTTCCGGAAATGCGAAACCCGGGGTCCGGGACGGGTGAGCGTCCTGGAGCCCGGGTTTCGGCGTGCGGGTCCCTAGTCCAGGTAGTCGCGGAGAACCTGGGAGCGGGAGGGGTGGCGGAGCTTGGACATGGTCTTGGACTCGATCTGGCGGATGCGCTCGCGGGTCACCCCGTACACCTTGCCGATCTCATCCAGCGTCTTGGGCTGCCCGTCGGTCAGCCCGAACCGCATCGACACCACGCCCGCCTCCCGCTCC